>JANWLS010000001.1 GCA_025450765.1 Vicinamibacterales bacterium
CGGAGTGCCTCGTCGTGTCAACCGCGGGCGGCCTGCTCGGGCTCTTCTTCGCCGTCTGGGGTGAGGACGCCCTCGTCCGGCTCACCCGGGACGTGCTGCCCAGCGTCGCCGTCGTCTCTCTCGATGCCCCGGTCTTCATCTTCACCGCGGCGGTCTCGATCCTCACCGGGGTCGTGTTCGGCATCGGGCCCGCGCTGCAGGCCTCTCGCCCGGATGTCAACGATGCGCTGAAGGATGGCGGCCGCGGTTCCGCAAGCCCCAGTCGCCATCGCCTGCGCTCTGCGCTGGTGGTCGCCGAGGTTGCCCTCTCGGTGATGCTGCTCGTCGGGGCAGGGTTGCTGCTGCGCAGCTTCGATCGCCTGCTGAACACCAATCCGGGCTTCAACCCGGCGCACGTGCTCGCCGCCGAGGTCACGCTCCCGGAACGCCGATACGCAGACTCACAGCAGCAGCGCGCCTTCTTCGATGCCCTCGTGGATCGCACACGAGCGCTCCCGGGTGTCACCCGCGCGGGGCTCATGTCCGCGCTGCCGCTCTCCGGCACCGGATATTCGAGCAGCTTCACCATCGAAGGCCGTCCCGAACCGCCGGCTGGTCATCATGCCAGCGTGAACAACCGGATCGTCACGCCCGATTACTTCCAGGCGATGGGCATTCCGCTGATGAAGGGGCGCGCATTCACCGGCACGGACGATGCGAGTGCGCTGCCCGTCGCCGTGATCAACACCGCGATGGCGCACCACTACTGGCCGACGGCCGATCCCCTCGGGCAGCGGATCCGGCTCGGTGAGAAGGGCGCCTTCATGACCATCGTCGGCATCGTGGGCGACGTGCGCTTCGACGCGGTGGACCAGTCCGGGGCCGATGAGGTGTACGCGCCGTTCGAGCAATCCCCGAAAGGCGACATGACGCTCGTGCTCCGCGCAACCGGCGACCCGCTCGCGCTGGCCGGCGCGCTCAAGGCGCAAGTGGCCGCGCTCGATCGGAACCTGCCGCTCGGCAACATGACGACGATGGACAACCTGGTGAGCCAGTCGGCGGCCCCGCGGCGGCTGAACGCCGTGCTCATCGGCAGCTTCGCCGGCCTGGCGCTCCTGCTCGCCGCGATCGGCGTCTACGGCGTCATGTCGTACACCATCGCCCAACGGACGCACGAAATCGGCGTGCGGATCTCGCTCGGCGCCTCGTCCAGCGACATCCTCCGCCACGTCCTCGAGGACGGCATGCGGCTCGTCGGGGTGGGACTGGCCGCCGGCCTGGTGGGCGCCGCGATCCTGAGCCGCTCGCTGGCCAGCTTGCTGTTCGAGGTCCGGCCGCTCGATGGGGTGACGTTCGCGGCGGTGCCGGTGATTCTGGCGGGAGTTGCGCTGGCAGCCTGTTACATACCCGCCAGACGCGCCGGACAGGTAGATCCGATCGCAGCGCTGCGGGGAGAATCATGACGAATTGAAGAATCAACGAAGGTAATTCGGCCGCGCCCTCGCCGCTGTCATGGTCCACACCACCCCGCACGCGGCGACCGCGATCGGCACGATCAGAATCGCGTCCGCGAGGCCATAGCGGTCCGAGAGCGCTCCGATAATCGGCGAGGAGATCGCGTCGCCGAAGAGGTGAATGGAAAAGATCGCGACGGCGGATGCGGTCGCGCGCAGTGCGGCGGGGACGCTATTCATCAGGACGGCGTTGATGGGCCCCGTGCTCAGGAACAGCAGCAGCTCGGCACAGAAAAACGCGGGCGTGTAGACGCGGATCGATGGCGAGGCAAGCATGAGCCACGTGGGGACGATGCCGATCACGGCGGCAATGCCGGAGACCCACAGGTGTGCCTGGCGGGTTCGAACGAGCAGGCGATCGCTGAGGAAGCCGCCAGCGAAGGTTCCGATCAAGCCGGCGACGACGGTCACGCCACCGACCAGGAGGTCGGCCTGGCGCAGATCCATCCCGCGGACGCGCGAAAGAAACGTCGGCATCCAGATCGCCAGGCCGCCGATGCCGAACGTGTAGGCCGCGTAGCCGACGACGGTCCAGACGTACGTCGGGATGCATGCGAGCACGCGCAGATCTTCGCGCATCGAGCGACTCGCGAGGGCCGAGGCGGCGCCCGGAGCCTCCTGAATCCCGCGCGGCGGATCGGGTACGGTGAGCGTGAGCAGCGCCAGCAGCACACCCGGAATCCCGACCGCGTAAAACGCCGCCCGCCACCCGAACGCGTGATCGAGAATCCCCCCAAGGAGAAACCCAATCGCCGCTCCGACGGGAATGGCGACGAAGAACACGGAAAAAATCCGGCCGCGCTCCTCGGACGGAAAGTAGTCCGAAATCAGCGACGGCGAAATCGCGCTGTACGCCGCCTCGCCCGTGCCCACCGTCGCGCGCGCGGCGAAGAGCTGCCAAAAGTTTCCGGCCATGCCCGATGCGGCCGTGGCCAGACTCCAGGCGGCCACGCCCACCGAGACCAGCCGCGTGCGCGAGAGCCGATCGCCGAGCCGGCCGAACACCGGCGAGATGAGGAAGTACGACACCAGAAACGCGTTGCCGAGCATGCCAAGCTCGAAGTCGCTCAGTCGCAGGTCGGCCTTGATGCTCGGCAGCACGGCCGCGAGGATGTAGCGATCGATGTAGTTGACGAAGTTCAGGAGCGTGAGGATGGCGAGCCCGTACCACGCCGCGCGGCGGGCGAGGCCGACCGATGCGCCGGCCACGTCAGTACGCCATGAGCAGCCGTGCTGCGCGCTCCACATCGTCCTCGCCCGGCAGGAAGAAGTGCTCGAGCGGCGGCGAGTACGGCACCGGCGTATCGAGGCTCGCCAGGATGCGCACCGGTGCGTCGAGCGCTTCGAAAGCCTCCTCCTGGATGACGGCCGCCAGGCTTTCGCCGATGCCACCGGTGCGCGAATCCTCGTGGATGATGAGCACCTTGTGGCAGTGGCGGACCACCGCGAGCAGCGCCTCCTTGTCGAGCGGGACGAGCGATCGCAGGTCGAGCACGCTCGCCTCGATCCCGTCGGCCGCCAGCCGGTCGGCCACGCGCAGGCCGACGTGGACGTACGCGCCATACGAGATGATGGCGAGATCGTCGCCGGCCCGGCGGAGCGCGGCCTTGCCGAGCGGGATCGGCGCCGGCGGATCCGTCGTGAGCACCTGCTTGATGCGCGGCTCGCGGTAGAGCGCGATGTGCTCGTAGTAGAGCACCGGGTCGGGGTCGGCCACGGCCGACGCCATCAGCGCGCGCGCGTCGTAGGGCGTCGAGGGGACCACGATCTTCAACCCGGGTGTCCGGTAGAACCACGGCTCGGTGTTCTGGCTATGGTACGGACCGGCGTGACGCAGCCCACCCCACGGCATGCGGACGACCATCGGCACGCTGCCGCCCCATCGGTAGCGGATCTTCGCGGCGTTGTTCACCAGTTGATTGAAGCCGGTCGCGACGAAGTCGTTGAACTGCATCTCCCCGATCGGCCGGCGGCCAGCCAACGCCGCGCCGACACAGACGCCGAGCACGCCGCCTTCGGCGAGCGTCGAGTTCAGCATCCGGTCGCCGAACTCCTTGAGGAGCGGACGCAGCAGAAGAAACGCGTTGCCGTACTGGCCGCCGACATCCTCCCCATAGAGGAAGACGCGCGGATCGGCGCGTAGGGCGTCGCCCACGCCGCGCATCACGGCGTCCAGGAGCGTATTCCCCTTCGGATCGAACGTCGGGCCGGGGTCGAGCGGCGGCAGTGCCGCGTCCAGCGTCAACGGCAGCCGCACGGCCGGATCGAGCACCTCGACGCGAGCCCGGGGCGGCTCGTTCGCGAACACGCCCACGGCCGCAGACGAGGGCTCGGGCCACGGCGCGTCGATGACGGCACGCGCCTGCTCGGCCACGATCCGCTCCGCCTCCTCCTTCATCCGATCGAGATCACCTCGCGCGACGATCCCTTCAGCTTCGAGCCGCGCGGCGTAGGTCGGAATCGGGTCGCGCGCGGCCCAGAACTCGTACCGCGCCGCGTCGGCGTAACCCTGCTCGCCGAGCTTCGGATAGTCCCAGCCTGGCTTCGGGTCGTAGCCGAGATAGAGCATGTCGTCGTGGTGCGCGTGTCCGCACATCCGCATGGCGACGAGCTCGAGCAGGGCCGGACCCTCTCCGGCGCGCGCCCGCTCGGCCGCCCACGTGAAGGCGGCAGCGACGGCTTCGGGATCGGTTCCATCGATCGTGATGCCGGGAATGCCGTAGCCGATCGCCTTCTCGGCGAACACACGCACGGCGGAGTTCTCGGGCACCGGCGTCGACAGCGCCGTCTGGTTGTTCTGCAGGCAGAAGACCGCGGGCAGATGCCGCGCTGCGCAGAGGTTGATCGCCTCGTGCCACTCACCGAGCGAGGATCCGCCTTCGCCGATGAACGAGAAGGCCACGCGATCGCTCCCCTCGAGGGCAAACCCCATCGCGAGCCCCGCCACGGTCATGGTCCCCACCGCCAGCGGCGCCGCGGCCGGCAGAATCCCCCAGTCGAAGTC
Organism: Vicinamibacterales bacterium; assembly: GCA_025450765.1. Lineage (GTDB taxonomy): Bacteria > Acidobacteriota > Vicinamibacteria > Vicinamibacterales > CAVVIG01 > JAGWRA01. The sequence goes on from JANWLS010000001.1 coordinate 4,498, forward strand.
GCCGACGTGCAGGTCCCGGCCGTCGAGCGGGGGACCCGCCTTCCCCATCTGCGCGGAGAGGACCATGCGGACGGTCTCGGGCCCGGGACGCATCGCGAGCGCGATGCCGACGTCGCGGATCACGGGCGCAATCACATCGCCGCGCCACGTGCCGTCGCCCGCACGGTACTGCGCGCCGCGGTGAAGCCTGATGCCACCGGCATAAATGGCTTCCTGTCCGAGCGAACGGAATCCCTTTCCCTGGAACGAAATCCCGTCGTAACGGACCTCACCGCCGGAGAAGAACGTCTTGAGCTGATTGTCGGTGGCGCGCGTGAGGAGCATGCCGCGCAGGATCTCGCGCCGCTCGTCGGCGGTGAGCGATGCCGCGATCGCCTCGCGCTGGAGAAAGCCATCACACGCCGCGACCACCTCGTCGCGCGCCGTCGCGGCACGCTCGGCCGCCGTCACACCGGGCGTCGTCTCCGCCAGTCCCGCCGGCAGCGACCACGTCAGCCGCGCCTGCAACTCCTGGCGGACGGCGGAACGCAGCTCGTCCATGCTGCGCGACCGCTTCATCCGGCTCGTCGCCGCCTCGAAGGCCTCCATCGCGGCGGCCGCCGCAAAGGGCGCCTGCTCCACGACGAAGGCGCCGAAGCGGCTCGCGAGACCCGAGACGGTCGCGCTTTCCAGAGTCTTGCCCATCAAGGGAAAGTATACTGGAGCAGGCTCGTGACGCTGCGGGGCACTGGACTTGCAGCGAGTGCGACGTCCGAGGCAGGAGCACTCGATGCGCAACATCTCCTACATCACACTGGCGGCGGGACTCTGGCTGATCATTACGCCGTTCTTCCTCAACTTCGGACCGCTCCTGGACATGCCGGGACCGGCGGCCTCGGAAGGCCTGGTGTTGGGAATCCTCGTCTGCGGTCTGTCGATGGTCGCGCTCATGGGCGGGCTGTACGCGCGCGGCCTCGATTGGCTGCTGCTGTTGTTCGGGATCTGGATCATCCTTGATCCGATGCTGTACGGTGGCTGGACGTTCAATTCGGCCGAAATGACGAACACCGCGATCGCGGGCGCCGCGATCATCTTCATCGCGCTGCTGGAGCTCTTCAGCGTTTCGAGGCGCGAACCGCGCGACGCCTGACGCGTCCTGACCGAGCAGCCGGAGGATCGACACCGAGGCTGGCGGCCGTCGCCGGCTCTCAGGTGACCTCATGAGTGATCTGAACGATCTCGACCTGGGTAATCCGCATCCCGAGCCCCCGCGCCGGCCCGACGAGGCGGGTGTCTCGAACACCACGGCCTGGATTGTCACCGCCATCGTCCTGCTGGTCATCGCCGCGGCCGTCTACTTCTTCATGTTCCGGGGACACCGCCAGGTGGTGGCGCCCACGCAGCCAGCGGCCACCGCGTCGCCCAACCAGACCGCGCCCGAGCACGTCAATCCAACGGCCGTCGGCCTCCCCTCGCTCGATGCGAGCGATACGGTCGTTCGCGACCTGGCCCACGCGCTCTCGTCCCATCCCGAACTGGCGACCTGGCTCGCGACGAACGATCTCATCCGCAGCTTTGCGGTGATGATCGACAACGTCGCCGATGGCAAGGTGCCCACGTCACGCATGCGGATGTTCGCGCCGAAGCAGCCGTTCCAGGCGAGGACGCAAAACAACCAGCTCATGCTGGATCCGGCGAATTACGATCGCTACAACGGCTTTGCCGACGCGATCGCCTCGCTGGACGTCAACGGCAGCGCGGCCGCCTACGATCGGCTGAAGCCGCTCATCGTCGTCGCCTACAAGGATCTCGGGCATCCGGATGGCCGCGTGGATGCCGCGCTGCAGAAGGGGATCACGAACCTGCTGAAGACGCCGGTGATCGACGGGCCGATCAGCCTCAATCAGCCTGCCGTCTCCTACCAGTTCACCAACCCGCAACTCGCCGGCCTCCTGCCCGTGCAGAAGCAGTTGATCCGGATGGGACCGCGCAACGAGCGGCTCATCCAGGGCAAGCTGCGGCAGCTGGCCTTGGCGATCGGGATCCCGGGGTCGAGCCTGCCGCAAACACCGACGGTCCAGCCGTAAGACGATTCAGAACGGATTCTTCGTTCATTACTCCGCGCGCAGCGCGCTCACCGGGTCGATCCGCGTGGCGCGATGGGCGGGGATCCACGCGGCGGCGATGCCGATCAGGACGAGCAGGACCGAGACGGCCACGAAGGTCCACGGATCGTTCGGCGCGATCCCGAAGAGCAGCCCCGCCATCGACCGAGTCACCGCAATCGCCGCCACCACCCCGGCGAGCACGCCGATGCCGATTTGCACCATGCCTTGTCCGACCAGCAGCCGGACGACGTCCGCGGGCTTCGCGCCGAGCGCCAGGCGGACGCCGATCTCGTGCGTGCGCCTCGTCACCGCGTAGGCCATCACGCCGTAGATGCCGATGGCGGCGAGCGTCACCGCCAGCCCCGCGAACAGCGAGAGCAGCAGCGCCAGGAAGCGCGGCACGCTCACGAGCTCGGCCCACTGCTCCTCCACGGTGCCAACCTCCGAGAGCGGCAGCGATGAGTCGAGGGCGTGTACGGACCGGCGCACGGCCGGCACGAGCGCGATCGGGTCGTTCGCCGTCCTGACGATTACCGTCAGGCCGTTGAAGGGCGTCTGCGCGTGCGGGAAGTACATCGCCGCCTGCGGCCCCCGCTGCGGGCCGGCGAAGGCGACATTGCTGACGATCCCCACCACTTCGTAGCGGCCCGGCATTCCTTTCCAATAGAGCGGCGGCCAGTCGATCGCGAGGTGCTGGCCGATGGGGTCCTCGCCTGGAAAGAAGGTGCGCGCCATTTCCTCATTCACGATCGCCACGCCCGTGTGCGCGGCATCGTCCTGCGCTGAGAACAGACGCCCTCGAACCAACCGCGCGCCGATGGTGTGGAAGTAACCCGGCATGATCGACCGGAAGTTCGATTCGGGTGCCGTGCCCGGCGCGGCGGGGGGATGGCCTTCGATCTGCGGGGTCGTTGTGAAGCCGGAATCGAGCGGACCGGCGTACGCGGCCGTCGCCGACTCGACGCCAGGCATCGCCTCAATGCGCGTGAGCAGCGAGCGATAGAAGGCGGTCGTCTTCGAGGACTGCGCGGGCGGATACGCCGCGTCGGGCAGCGACAGATTGAAGCTGAGGAGACGATCAGGCCTGAAACCCGGGTCGACTCGATTGAGCCGCCAGAAGCTCTGTGCGAGCAGGCCCGCCCCGACGAGGAGCAGCACCGCCATCGACATCTCGGCGGAGACGAGCCACTCGCGAAGCCTCCGGGCCGCACGGCCGCCGGATGCCGCGCCTCCGCGGCCTTCCCGCAATGCGCCGTCGAGGTCGGGTCGCATCGCGCGCAGCGCCGGCGCCAGCCCGAAGACGATCCCCGTCACCAGCGTCACGACGAGCGTGAACAGGATGACGCGCCCGTCGATCGCGATCGTCGTCAGATGCGGCAGCGAGTACGGCATCCCGTGCACGAGCCCCTGCACCGCCCATTCAGCGACGAGGAATCCGGCGAGACCGCCGACCGCCGCCAGCAGGACACTCTCGGTGAGCAGCTGCCGCAGCAGCCGCAAACGTCCGGCGCCCACAGCGGCGCGGATCGCCATTTCGCGCTCGCGCGCCATCGCGCGGCCCACCATCAGGTTCGCCACATTGGTACAGGCGACAAGGAGCACGATGCCGACGGCCAGAAAGAGCAACAGCAGCGTCCGGCGTACGTTGCCGACGACCGCCTCACGGATCGGCATGACCGCGGCGCCCCGCGACGCGTTGGTGTCCGGATACGTGCGCGCCAGTTGCCCGGCGATGCGCGCCAGATCGTCACCCGCGGCGGCCTCGGTGGCACCGGCCTTCAGCCGGCCGATCACGCGGTAGCTGTGATTGCCGCGCTGCACGAGCGTGAGTGTGTCGAATCCGGTGGGGAGCCAGAGGTCCGCCGGGCGGAAGAAGCGGAAGCTCGCGGGCAGCACGCCGACGATGGTGTAGTCGACGTTGTCGACGGCGATGGCGCTGCCGAGCACCTGATGGCGCGTCGCGGCCAGCCGCGCGGCCAGGGCGGCGCTGATCACCACTTCCGGCGCGTCGGCGGCACGTGTGTCCTCCATGCGCACGTTGCGCCCGAGCGCAGGCTGCACGCCGAGCAGCGGCAGCAGGTTCGGCGTCGCGAAGATGCCGCCGATCCGCTCCGGCTCCAGGCCGGTGCCGCTCAAGGTGAACTGATTCGGCCGCCAGGCCCCAAGGCCACTGAACGAATGATTGCGGTCCTGCCAGTCAAAACAATCGGGCAGCGATGCCGATGATGGTCGTCCGTGCAGCTTGGCATCGGTTTCCCAGACCGACAGGAGCCGCGCCGGCTCGTGGAACGGCAGCGGCGCGAGGAGCACGGCGTTGACGACCGTGAAGACCGCGGCGTTGGCCCCGATGCCGAGCGCGAGCGTGAGGATCGCGACGATGCTGAACAGACGGTGGCGCATCAGCATGCGCGCGCCGAACCGCAGATCCTGACCGAGCGTGTCCATGAGCCAGCCTCGCTTGCGCAGCCAGAAGGCGTGTTCGAAGGCGCCGAGGCTGTGCCGGCCGCCGCTCGTGTGCGCATGCCAGAGCTCCGCATCCCATTCGCGGCGCCACTCCTGGCGTCGCCAGCGCGGCACGATCCAGGCGGCGAGCGCCACCACCCGGTGCGCCAGCGATCGTGGCGACCGATCCGATCGCGTCATATGAGCCTCCTGGGACGGTTGGCGCGCGCCCGCGCGCGCACGGTCCGCTCGAGCGCGCGGTACTCGCGGACGGCGTCGGCGAGCGCGCGGTCGCCGGCGGGCGTGAGCTCGTAGTAGCGGCGAGGCGGCCGCTTCTCACGCTGGGCGATCCGAGGGTCTTCCCAGCTCGACGAGACGCAGCCCTGGTCTTCCAGCCGACCCAGGGCGGGATACACCGTGCCGCTCGGCAGGCCGGTGGCGTCGCTGATGTCGAAGCCGTAGCGCGAGCCGGCGGCGAGGGCCTGCAGCACGGCGACGATCGTGGGACTCCAGCGGGCGCGCGGCATGGGTTCTCCTCGAGCGCTATAGGTGCGATATCTACCTATGTAGATCATCTCGGCCCTCCATGTCAATCGTGAGCCCTCCTGGACCCCGGGGAGTGGACGGCGGACGCAGAACGGACCAGAATGGAGGGCCGTGCAGCTCAAAATCGACCACGTGACCATCGCGGGCGCCGCCCTGACGCCACTCAAGGATCGCTTCGCCAGCGTCGGCCTGAAAGCGGATTTCGGCGGCGTGCACTCAAACGAGATCACGCACATGGCGTGCCTGCCGTTCGACGATGGCTCCTACCTGGAATTGATTTCGACCCGCCAGCCTCGCGCGCACTCACCCCTCTGGCACCGGCACATCCTCGGGGACGCCGGCCTGTGCGCCTGGGCGATCGAGCCGCCCAACATGGCCGACGAGCTGAAGCGGCTCGGGGACCTCGGCGTCGCGGTGGACGGGCCGACGCACATGAGCCGCCGATGGCCCGATGGCGCGCTGGCCGAATGGGATATCGCCGCCGTGGGTGAGGGCGACCCGGGCACCATCCTGCCGTTCCTGATCAAGGACCGGACGCCGCGTGAGCTGCGCGTCCCGCTGCGGCGCGGCGCGGCGGCCGAGGCGCGCCTGCGCGCGGACCGGCTCACGGGCGTCGTCGCCATGGTGCTCGGTGTCCGCCACCTGGAGAAGGCCATCGCGCTCTTCCGGCACGTGTACGACCTGCCGGAGCCGGAGATCATGGAGAACCCGCTCTTCGGCGCCACCCTGGCCCGCTTTCCCGACTCGCCCGTGGTGCTCGCGACGCCGCTGAAGCAGCCATCACCTCCGAGGATCCGCCGCTACGACGAGGACGATCGGCACTGGCTCGAGGCGCGGCTCCATCGCTTCGGCGACGTGCCCGCGGCCTGCCTGCTGGGCGTGCCTGACATCGAGCTCGTGATCGAGCGATTCGAGATGGACGAGGATCCGGAGCCCTGGTTCAACAGCCAGGCCGCGTGGTTCGACGACCGGAAATTGACCGGCATCAGGCTCGGCATCGTGACGATCTAACCAAGGAGGACCCGAATGCTGAAACGACTCGCGCTCGCGACGGCGCTCTTCGCACTCTGCCTCGCTCCGGTTCATGCGCAGCGACAGGCACGACCCGCCGAAGCGCCGCCCCCTCCCGAGACGGCTCAGTCAGCGCCCCACCAGGAAGCCGCCGCCGCAGTCAGCCACGACGATCACGCCGGACCCGGCTACGAAGTCGCCACCGACGCCGACGCCAAGATCTCGCAAACCTCACACACGATGACCCTCGACGGGCATGAGATCAAGTACACGGCGACGGCCGGCACGCTGCCGATCCGGCTGCCGGACGGCAAGCTGGCGGCCCGGATGTTCTTCGTCGCGTACACCAAGGACGGCGAGAACCCGAAGACGCGGCCGGTCTCGTTCCTCTACAACGGCGGTCCCGGATCGGCGACGGTCTTCCTGCACATGGGATCGTTCTCCCCCGTGCGCGCCGAGATGAAAGGTGACGGCTATCAGCCCGCGCCGCCTTACCGGCTGGTCAACAATGAGGACTCGCTCCTCGATACGACGGACGTCGTCTTCATCGACGCCATTTCCACCGGCTACAGCCGCACGGTGAAGGGTGTCGATCCCAAGCAGTTCCACGGCGCTGACGGCGACCTGCAGGCGTTCGGTATTTTCATCCGCACGTACCTCGATCAGTACAACCGGTGGCCGTCACCGAAGTTCCTCATCGGTGAGAGCTACGGGACGATCCGCTCGGCGGGACTCTCGAAGGAGCTGCAGGACCGGCAGGACATCGAGCTGAACGGGATCGTCTTCATCTCGTCGCTGCTCACCTACCAGACGCTGAGCAACGCGCCCGACAACGACATCGCGTACCTCGATTTCGTGCCGACCTACACGGCGACGGCGTGGTTCCACAAGAAGCTGCCGCCGGACCTGCAGAACGGCACGCTGCAGAGTGCCGTCCAGCAGTCGCGCGCGTTCGCCTTCGGCGACTACGCGCAGGCGCTGGCCAAAGGAAACACGATCACCGCCGCCGAGGAGCAGGCGGTCGCGCAGAAGCTGTCGCACTTCATCGGCATCTCCCCGCAGTACATCGAAGACGCCAACCTGCGCGTGAGCGCGACCCGCTTCCGCAAGGAACTGCTGCGCGACCAGCGGCTCACGGTGGGCCGCTACGACAGCCGGATGACCGGGATCGACAGCGACGCGGCCGGCGAGCGGCAGGATTTCGACCCCGCCGACGCGGCGGTGAACGGCGCCTTCACGGCGGCCTTCGCCAATTACGTCAAGAACGACCTGAAGTGGACGACCGACCTCCATTACGCCACGTCGGGCAACGTGCGGCCCTGGTCCTGGGACGAATTCCAGAACCGCTACATGGACGAGACCGACGCGCTGCGGGAGACGATGGAGAAGAATCCGTACCTGAAGGTGATGGTGGCGTGCGGCTACTACGACATGGCGACGCCGCTCGCCGGGGCGGAGTTCAATTTCGACCACCTCGGCTACGGCAAGACGTTCACCGATCGGACGCAGTTCCAGTACTACGAATCGGGCCACATGATCTATCTGCGCCCGGGCCCTCACAAGAAGCTCAAGACCGACATCTCGCACTTCATCGACAGCAGCCTCGGATCCGTCGGGACCACGTCGACGCAGAACTGAGTCATCCGCCAACGAAAAACGCCCGCCGGCACTGGATGCCGGCGGGCGTTTTCCTTTCCTACCCTTTCAGTCGAACCGCGCGTTACCGCCCCGGCCCGTGATCACCTGAGCCGCCCGGCCCTCCGTGATTGTCGCCGTCGTGATCGTGGTGGTGATCATGATCATCGCCGTCGTGGCCGTGGTCGGTCAGCCGATGCACGACCTGCTGCACGTCCTGCCACGCATCCTTGTACCGCTCGATCGCATCGTCGCCGTCCTTCGTGACGAGCTCGCGATCACCGTCCAGGATGTCACTGGCCGGGTCGCTCAGCCACCGTGAGTCGATGCCCGCCGCGACCGCCTCGTCGACCGCGCTCTGCGCGAGCGCACGATCGACCTGCACGAGGACGTCCGCCTGGGCCGTGAGTGTCGCGCTGAGCGACGCGGGCGCCCGCCGGAACTGCTCTTCCAGTTCGCGCACGGCCTGCTGCTCCTCCACGAACACCTTCTGGCCTTGCGCCGTCAGGTGCGAGTCGTCAGCCCAGAGCCGGGGCTCCAGACTGGCGTCGATGTCCCGCAGCGCTTCGTCCAGCTCATGATCGAGCTGCCGGTCCCCTGTCGGCTCGAGCGCAGCCAGCGCGGCCCGAGCGGTCGACTTCACCTGCTGGAGACCGAGCACGGTCAGGGTGCCGTTGACGAAGTTGATCGTGTAGTTCGGATCCGTCGCACCACCCGGCACGATCGGATACGTCCCGGACGGGCTCAGCGTCTGAGCCGTGGTCGTGACGGTCACCGGCGTCGTGAGGCTGGCCGGCGTATCGCCGTTGACGAACCCGCTGTAGGTGACCGTGAGCGCCGGAACCGCCGCATCGAACCATTTCGTCTGGTTGTCAGCGGTAATCGTCAGCGTCGCCTGCGTCACGGTCAGGAGACCGTTGACGAAGCTGATGGTGTAATTCGGCGACGACGCCCCGCTCACGAGGACCGGGTAGATGCCGACCGGGCTGGTCGGCGTGGCGGTGGTCGACAACACGGCCGGCGAGGCCAGATTGGCCGGACCGTCCGTCCCGACGAAGCCGCTGTACGTCACGCCAAGTGACGGTACGACTCCACCATAGGCCATCGACCCGCTCGCCGCCGTCACGATGAGCGAGGCGGGCGTGATGGTCACTGTCCCCGTGCCACTGGCTGGCATGTAGTTCTGGTCGCCGACGAAGGAAGCGGTGACCGCATAGCTGCCGGCGTTCACCGGCGCCGCGGGCTGACCGCCATACGACATGACGACCGGCGTCGATACCACGGCCCCATTCGCCATGACCGTCACCGTTGCCGCATGCGGGCCGCCATCGTACGGGAACGTCCCGCCGATGACCGTCACCGTCGTGGTCGCACGATTGATCTGGACGACTGCGGTGCCGCTGACCGGCAGATAGTCCGTGTTGCCGGCAAACGACGCGACGACCGCATACGTCCCGCCAGTGACCGGCACTCCAGCCTGTCCGTTGTAGGTGAGCGTCACGGGTGCGAGCGGCTGGCCGCCGACGCCGGTGAGAGCTACGGTCGCCGGATGCGCGGTGCCGTCGTAGGTGAACACACCACCGGTGACCACCAGGGTCGGCGTGGCCTGGTTGATCACGATGGCCGTCGACGCCGAAACGGCGGCGTCGTTGGCGTCACCCGCGAAGGAAACCGCCACGTTGTAGGTGCCGGCGTCGACAGGCACCGTTGCCGAGCCGTTGTAGGTGATGGACACCGGCCCGAGCACGGTGCCGCCGGGTCCGGTGACAGAGGCCGTCGCCGGATGGGGCTGGCCGTCATACGTGAACGTCCCTCCCGTCGCGGTCACCGACGGTGTGGCCTGCTGGACCGTGATGTCCTGCGTCACGGGCTGAGCGGCATTGAACGTCGCGTCGCCCGACTGCGACGCGGCGACCTTGATCGTTCCCGCCCCGGTGATCGTCAGCACGTTGCCGGAGACCGTTCCCGGCCCCGATACGACCTGGAAGCTCACTGGCAAACCCGAGCTCGCCGTCGCCGAGAGGGCCGCCGGCGCATCCCCGAACGTCAGAGGCGCGATCGACGGGAACGAGATCGTCTGGTCGGCCTTGCTGATGTCCACGCCGATGTCGCACGTGGCACTGGCGAAGAAGCTGTTGGTCGCCGTCACCGCCACGGTATGCGAGCCGACCGCGAAGGTCTGCGAGAGCGACAACGGCGTCGGACCTGCCGTGCCCCCCGCCACCGAGTCGGTTTGCGCCGCCGTGCCTGCTCCATCGATCGTCCAGGTGACGGTCAGCGGCAGTTGGTTCGGATCGGACACCGACGCCCCGAGGACCACTGAAGCGCCCGAGGCTGACGTCGCCTGGAGCGCGTAAGTGGCTGGCGTGCAGGTGATGATCGGCGGGTTGGGATTCGCGACGTGAATCGTCACCGAGTTGGTCGACTGGAGTCCCGTGTTGTCCGTCGCGGAGAACACGATCGTGTAGCTCTGGCCGGCCTGTGCCAGCGTGGGTGTCCAGGTGAACGCCGCTGAATTCGGAACGCGCTGGGTGAATGGCATCGCAGGCGCGGTCGTGGCGCCCGGCGGAAGTCCGCCCGAGCCGAGCGTCACGAGCGTGTTCGCCAGCCCCGTGGCCGGATCGGTGTCGGGGTCGGTCGCTCCGACGGTGAAGCTCACGGGTGATCCGACCTGCGCCGTCAGCGACGCGGGCGTCGCCGCGTTGTTGACGAGCACCGTTGGCGGCGTCCCCCCCTGGTTCCGGACGACATCGAGAATCACGTCGAGTGGAATGCTGTTCCCGTCGTTGTCTGTGATCACGACCTGGGTCGCGTAGAGACCAAGGGCCGTCGGCGTCCAGCTGACGAACCCGGCCGTGGTCATCGTCATGCCGGGCGGAACCTGTGTTTGCAGGCCTGAGGCCGCCAGAGGGGTGAACGCGTACGACGCGATCGTGCCGTCCGGATCACTCGCCGGAATCTGGAAAGTCGACGGCACATTCTGGGGCAGAGTGATGATCGGCAGGCTGGATGCCGTTGGCGACTGCTCCGCCGTCGTCGCAGTGAGATGCACGACGCTCTCGAGAATGAAGTTAAGGTCGTGGTTGTTGTCCAGCAAGGACGACAGGCGACAGCAGTTTTCGAACTGGACCGTGTACGGACCATCGCCCGTGTACGTGTGCGTCAAGGTCGTCGTGGCTGCCATCCAGTCATCGGCCGGATCGACCGCGGTGACCGTGAGCATCACCTGCGCGGTGCTCCCGTCACCGAGCGCGATCGTGTAGCCGGAGTTGAAAGTGGTGCCGACGGCCGGCCTCGCACCGACCAACCATGGATAATCCCAGCGCCAGGCCGTCTGCATCTGGAACGTGACGGTGCGCGGAGCGGTTGGACTGGCCGCCCACTGAATGGTGCCGTAGCGGAAGTGCGTCGCGTACGCGCTGCGGCTGAAGAGGCCGGTGAGCGCCAGGGCGGCCACCAGCAGGAGCGACATCTTTCTGAGCTTGTGCATGTGTGTCATGTGAATGGTCCTGCGAAAGGTGTCGCCTCAGAAGGTGAGGCTCAGCGAGCCCGAGGTGTGATCAAAGTCGGCGAGGCCGGTCGCCTGCGTGGCGCCCGTACCCGTCGCGCCATCGAACTGCAGGCTGCCGCTGACAATCGAGAGTTGGACACCGCTCAGGCCGACCAGCTGCCCGTTGCTGTCGATCTGAAGCGTCACCCCGGTCAGCGTGCCGCCGAGCGTCCCTTTGTTGACGTACTCCAGCGGCTGCGCGTCCGGGTCGTCGCTCGGAGCCGTGCCCGTGATCGGCAGGTACTCCGCGTAGGACACCGCGAGCGCCCAGCTGCCTTTCGTGAACGAGCCGGTCGCGGGATCTTCGTCGAGCGTGAGCGTGAGCAGCCCGGGCAGGTCGCCGGTGGCCTGCATGGTGATCACGACGTGATTGCCGGCGGCGAGCGAGACGCGCGCGTGGGAGAGGGTAGACGTGTAGGCCTGCGGTCCCGCGGACTGCGCGCGAGCCGAGGTCGTCGAAGCAAGCGGGCCGGCGAGAGCCGCGAGGGCGCACAGTGCGACCAGACGGCCCCATCGACCCAAAGAGGGCCAGTGAGCCATGACTTCTCCAGCGTGAGAGACGTTGCGTGGGGGTTTGGAATCAGCGACCCGGCGCGCAGGGACGCGTGCGGCCAGGACCGCCCGGCTCGCCGAAAGGACACGGCGTCGAAACCCGGATGGACGCCTGATTATAGATGAGCTTTATACGGCAAAGGGCGCAAACAGCAGCACAAACGCGAGATACACCAGCCAGCCGATGAAGCAGACGCCGATTGCGCGCAGCGTGCTGCGATAATCGAGCGCCTGGCGCACGGCGATGACCATGGCGAGCAGCATCCAGATCGCGACGACGATCGCGATGAGGGCGCCGCAGAGCGGACTGATCGTGAGGATGCGGAACACGCCCGGTGCCGCGGCGAAGCCGGTCGTCCGCAGCATCTCACCGAGCGTCGATCGTGTCTGTGGCTCAGGCAGCAGGTGGACGCCGATCGCGTAGGCGAGCAGCGCCCACACGAACCAGCCGATCAGCGCGCTCAATGTCCCTTCGAGGATGCCATAGGGCCCGAAGACCCGCATCAAGCCGAGACCCGACGCGATGCTCGCCACCACGACGACGGCCATGGCCTGGCCGGTCGCGGTGCGATCCGCCTCGACCTCTTCGTAGGTGGCGACCTGCAGCCGGATAGCCCCGGCGAAGCGCGCTCCAAACGTCATGGGGTCATATAATAACCGGCATGAGACTCGTTCGATTTTCCTTCGATCATGAACCGCCGCGTCTCGGCGTGCTGCGCGGTGATGAAGTGGCCGACCTGCGCGCCAGCTACGCGGCCACCGAGCGGAAGAGCGGCGCGACGGACGCGGGCCAGCGCGCCGCGGCGCTCTTCTCGGATAGCACGCGCGCTTTTCTCGAGGCCGGCCGCTCCGCGCGCGAAGCCGTCGATCGCATCACTGAATGGGTGACACGCCCGCTGTCGGCCGTCCGGCTGCACGCGCCGATTGCGGACCCCGGCAAGATCATCTGCATCGGCCTGAACTACAGCGACCACGCGGCCGAATCGGGTCAGCCCATTCCGGTGCAGCCGCCGATCTTCGCCAAGTGGTCGAACGCGATTCTCGATCCGGGTGGCACGATCCTGCGCCCGCGCGGCTGCCAGCAACTCGACTGGGAAGTGGAGCTGGGGGTCGTCATCGGCCGCACGGCGCGATTCGTCTCGAAGGCCGCCGCCCTCGACCACGTGTTCGGCTACACGATCGTCAACGACTCGAGCGCGCGCGATTTCCAGTTCATCACCTCGCAGTGGGGCCTTGGCAAGACGGCGGATACGTTCGCGCCCATGGGGCCCTGCATCGCGGACGCGACCGAGATTCCCGACCCGCACCAGCTGCGGCTGCGCACCTGGATCAACGATCGGCTGATGCAGGACGGCCACACCTCCAGGCTGATTTACGACGTGCGCTATCTCGTGTCGTATCTCTCCGGCATCTTCACGCTCTCACCCGGCGACCTCATCTCGACCGGCACGCCGCCTGGCGTCGGCATCGCCCGCAAGCCGCCGATCTTCCTGAACCCTGGTGATGTCTGCCGCATGGAGATCGAGCGCATCGGCGTGATTGAGAATCCCATCGGGCAGGTGTAAGGGGGTCGAGGACCCCATCGAGGTTTCCCCATGCTGACGATCCGAAGATGGGCAGCGATGACGGCCGCGGTGGTCCTCCTGCTGCTCACCGCCGCTCCCGGCGCCCGACTCGCCGCGCAACACGATCCCAACGTCCTCATCGATCCGACGCTGTATCAGGCCCTCTCCTGGCGCGCCATCGGTCCCAACCGCGGCGGCCGCGTGACGGCCGTCGCCGGTGTCCGGACGCAGCCGAACGTCTTCTACATGGGGGCGTCGGGCGGCGGAGTGTGGAAAACGACCGATGACGGCATCACCTGGAAGCCCGTGAGCGACGGCCAGATGTCGACGCCCGCGATCGGCGCGATCGACGTCTCGGATTCCAATCCGAACATCGTCTTCGTGGGGACCGGCAGCGAGGCGATCCGCAGCAACATCGTGCTCGGCCGCGGCGTCTACAAATCGACCGACGCCGGCAAGACGTGGCAGTTCGTCGGGCTGAAGAACGTCGGGCAGATCGGCACGGTCCGGATCGATCCGAAGAACCCCGACATCGTCTATGTCGCGGCGGTGGGCGATCCGTTCGGCTGGGGACCAGACCGCGGCGTCTACCGGACGAGGGATGGCGGCAGGACCTGGCAGAAGGTGCTCTTCATCAACAACGAAACCGGCGCCGTCTCGCTCGCCATCAACTGGCAGAATCCCAACGAGGTCATTGCCGGCGCGTGGCGTGCGCAACGGCGGCCGTGGACGATCATCAGCGGCGGCCCGGCCTCGACCGGCGGCCTCTACAAGACCACCGACGGCGGCGACCACTGGACACACGAGACCGCCGGGCTGCCGACGGATTTGATCGGCAAGGTCTGGGTCGACATCGCGCAATCGAACCCGCGCATCGTCTACGCGATGGTAGAGGCGCCCGGCGCGGAAGGCGGGCTCTATCGATCGGAGGATGGCGGCGTCACGTGGGCGCTCAGGAGCCACGACGACGCGCTGCGGAGCCGGCCCTTCTATTTCGATTACGTGAACGTCAATCCACAGAACGAGAACGACGTCTGGGTGAGCGAGGTCGAGTTCCACAAATCGACCGACGGTGGACGCACGTGGGAGACCGTGGACACGCCCCACAGCGACAACCACGGCATCTGGTTCAATCCCGACAATCCGCAGATCGCGATCGAGTGCAACGACGGCGGCGCCAACGTCACCCAGAACGGTGGGAAGACCTGGTCGTCGATCATGAACCAGCTCACCGGCGAGTTCTACATGGTCGACACGGACAAGCAGTTCCCCTACCACGTCTACGGACCGCAGCAGGATGCGTCGACGGTGGTCCTCTCCAGCCTGCCGCCCGTGTCGTGGCCGCTCGATCGACCCGAACAGGCGTGGTACGAAGCGTCCGGCTGCGAAAGCGGCCAGATCCGCCCATCACCGGATGGCAAGCTGGTCTACGGCGACTGCAAGGGCGAGTTCGGTGTCTACAGCACCGAGACGGGCCAGGAGCAGATGTACTGGATCAACCCGCAGCAGCGCTACGGGCTGAATCCGAAGAAGCAGATTTACCGCTTCGTCCGCCAGGCGCCCATCGAGGTCGATCCGCTCAATCCGCACGTGATCTACCACGGCGCGCAGTACTTGATGAAGACGACGGACCACGGGGTGCACTGGGAGAAGATCAGCCCGGATCTGACCGCGAACGAGCCGGACAAGCAGACCGATTCGGGACAGCCGATCACCCGCGACATGACCGGCGAGGAGGTCTACAGCGCGCTCTACTCGATTCGAGCCTCACGGGAAGAGCCTGGCGTGATCTGGACGGGATCGAACGATGGACCGGTCTGGGTGACGCGCGACGGTGGGAAGACCTGGAAGAACGTGACGCCGCCTGGGCCGGCCGGCGGGCGCGTGCACACGATCGAGGACTCGCCGCACCGGAAGGGATCGGCGTACGTCTCCATTTACCGGATCTTCCTGGACGACTTCAAGCCGTATCTCTACCTGACCAACGACTACGGTGCGCACTGGACGCTGCTCACCGATGGTCACAACGGCATCCCGGCCGACTGGCCGATGCACGTGGTCCGCGAAGATCCCGAGGTCGAAGGCTTGCTTTACGCAGGCACGTGGTACGGCGCGTTCGTCTCGTTCGACAACGGCGCTCACTGGCAGTCGCTGCAGCAGAACCTGCCGCAGGCCGCCGTCACTGACATCAAGGTGGTCGACAACGGTCTCGTGATTTCGACGATGGGGCGCGGGTTCTGGATCATGGACGACATCGAGCCGCTGCGGCAGCTGGCGCTCGGCCTCCATCACACCCCGACGACGACCGCGACGGCGGCGGGCCTCAAGGCGTACGATCGGTCCGCAAGCGCGTTCCTGTTCAAGCCGGCGTCCGCCTATCGGATGCGCTACGAACCGATCGTCGACCAACCCGGCTGGCCGACGTACCCACCAGTCGCCGCGCGGATCGACTACGCGTTGAACGGCGCGCCGTCCGGCGAGGTCATCCTCGACATTCTCGATGGCAGCGGCGCCACCGTGCGGCATTACTCCAGCGAGGAGCGCGCGCGCTCCGGCGGCGGATCGCCCGGTCTCACGACCGTGCTTCCTGTGAGGATGGGCCTCAACCGCGTGTTCTGGAACATGTGCTATCCCGACGCGCGGGGAGGCATGAACGGCCCGATGGTGCCCCCGGGCACGTACACCGTGCGGCTCGAGGCGGATGGCCTCACGCGCACGTCCACGCTGCAGGTGCGGATCGATCCGCGTGTGGCCAGGGCCGGCATCACTCAGGCGGATCTCGTGGAGCAGGCACGCTTCGCGCTGAAGGTGCGCGACACCCTGCGTGACGCGGAGCAGCTGGCGGCATCGATCGGGCAGGCGATGCGTGCGGCATCACCCAACCAGGCGCGGCTGAAGACGTCGTACGACAAGCTGGTCAACGCGCCGGGGCCCTACACCGAAAACGAGCTCATCGCGCAGATTGCCAATATCGAGCGGGAAGTGACCAACGCGGATCAGAAGGTGCCGGCAAGCGCCTACACGCGTTACACGGACGTGGCGCGGCAACTCGCGGCCGTCAAGGCGGACGTCGCGGGAATATTGTGAGCGAGGAGGGGCGGCCTTCGTCCCTCGACGTTGCTCGGGACGCCCTGAGCGTCGTCGCAGGGCGTGGCCGCCAGGGCTTCTCCCGTGTGCGGTTTCGCACACGGGGCGCACCGCGGCGCACGATCCGGTACGCACACCAGCGAAAGGGCCTGCCTAACCCGTTACGAACGCATTCGTTAGCCGCGTAGCCGCACTGGCATCGTCCTCGCTTAGCTCGACGGTCGAGGAGCGTGTCATGACATCAGAATCACAAGCCACGCCGGCTCGCATTCTTTCGATGGGCGCGCGGCGCCCGGCCTCGTCCGAGATGGTGGCGAAGGCGGTCTGGGGCCGGAGACCACTGCCGTCGCGCGGGACGAGCAGGACCGGGGCGCTCATCGCCTTTCCGGCTCGCACGGGCGCGTCGACGCCGGACCGAGGCGACTGGGGCCCGGCGGCGGCGTAAGTCTCCGATCTCCCGTCGTCGAGTCCCGGGCTGCGTGGCAAATCCGCAACCGTTCTGCTAGGCTGGCGGATGTGACCGTTCCAGAGCTACGCGCCCGCAAAACCCAGCCGGAAGGCAAGATCGCGTGCCTCACCGCGTACGATTTTCCCACCGCGGTACTGCTCGATCGCGCAGGCGTCGATCTCATCCTGGTCGGTGATTCCCTCGGGATGGTGGTGCAGGGGCGCGACGACACGCTGTCCGTCACGCTCGATGAGGTCCTCTATCACCGGCGGACGGTTCGACGCGCCGTGCGTCGCGCACTGGTGGTCGCCGACCTGCCGTACGGCAGCTACCACGTCTCGGGCGACGAGATGATGCGGGCGGCGCTGCGGTTGATCAAGGAAGGCGGCGCCGAGGCGATCAAGATTGAAGGCGGTGACCGGCGGCGTGACGCCATTCACCGGCTCGTCGAGGCCGACATCCCGGTGATGGGACACATCGGGCTCACGCCGCAATCCGTGCACGCCCTTGGCGGCTTCACGGTGCAGGGACGCAGCGAGGAGGCGGCGCCGCAGCTGCTGCGCGATGCGCACGCGGTCGAAGAGGCTGGCGCGTTCGCGATCGTCCTCGAGTCGATTCCCCGCGAGCTCGCGGCGCGGATCACCGGCGAGCTTCGCATCCCGACGATCGGCATCGGCGCGGGGCCCGACTGCGACGGGCAGGTGCTCGTGTTTCACGATCTGGTGGGGCTCACCATCAACGGCGCCCCGAAGTTCGCGCGCGAGTACGCGCAGCTCGGCACGGAAATCGTGCGCGCGGCGACGGCCTATATCAACGACGTCCGCAACGGCTCGTTCCCCGCCGACTCGGAATCCTTCCACCTCCCGGCCGCCCTCGGCGATCGCACGCTGGCGCGGCGCTAGTCGCCGGATGCGGATCATTTCGACGCCGGGCGAGATGAGCCGGCTCGCGCGCGCCATTCGCCGCGAGGGCTCTGGCCGGCACAGCCTCGTGCCGACGATGGGCGCGCTGCACGAGGGACACGTCTCGCTGGTGCGCGCGGCGCGTGACGGATCGACGATTGTCACCGTCTCGATTTTCGTCAACCCGACGCAGTTCGGACCGAACGAGGATCTCGCCCGCTATCCGCGCACCTTCGAGGCCGACTGCGCCGCGCTGCAGGGGCTCGGCGTCGATTACGTGTTCGCGCCGGCCGCGCCGGACATGTACCCGGATGGCTTCCGGACGAGCGTCCACGTCGACGGCCTGCGCGATCGGCTCGAAGGGCAGGTTCGGCCGGGCCACTTCGACGGCGTCGCGACGGTCGTGTTGAAGCTCTTCGCGATCGCCCAGCCCGATGCCGCCTTCTTCGGCCGCAAAGACGCACAGCAGCTCCGGATCATCCGGCAGATGACCTCCGACCTGGATCTCGGCATCGAGATCGTCGGCTGCCCGATCGTGCGCGAGCCTGACGGCCTCGCCGGCTCGTCCCGGAACGCGTATCTCTCGCCCGACGAGCGCCGGGCGGCGACGGTCCTCTCACGCGCCCTTCGGGCCGCGGCAGACGCGATCGGCCGCGGCATCCGCGCGTCCGCCGAAATCGTGGCGGCCGCCGATGCCGTCATCAAGGCCGAGCCGATGGCCAGACCGGATTACGTGGAGCTCGTGGATGCCGATACGTTCGACCGTGTGGGATCGATCGAGCGGACGGCGCTTCTGCTGCTGGCGGTAAGAATTGGCTCGACCCGGTTGATCGACAACGCCGTGATCAACGTGCGGGATGGCGAGGTGAACGTCGAGCGCTAGGCGGGAGCCGGCGGTTGCGCGATCTCCGGAAAGGCGGCCAGCAGCCGGGCATCGTAGGTTACCAGCGGCATGCGCTCACGGGCCGCGAGCTCGACGAACAGCATGTCGTAGACAGCCAGCCCAGACTTCGCCGCCCGAAGCAGTGCTCCACCCCACAACGTCATCGTGGGCACGGACCGGATCCCGAGCCGCCTGGCCCACGTGAGCCGCTTCAAGGCCCCATCCGCGCTGATCACGCCGGCGCCGACCGCCTGCGCGACCACATTGGCCAGCTCCCCCTGCCAGATCGCCGGTGCGAGCACCGTCTGAACGTCCCGCCAGAACCGGCAGAGATCGTCGACGTACGGCTCGCTGCCCAGGAGGTAGCAGGCCACCACGCCTGTGTCGACGACGGCCGTCACGCGGAGCCCGCCTGGATCCACGTATCGATGTCGCCTGGCTCCGGCCGGCGCGCCTGCTCCTGCCAGCCCGCTTCGATCTGACGCAAGGCCGAGAGCCGATCCTCCGCCGATTCGTCGAGCAGCAGGAGCACCTGCTCGTTCACCGAGCGCCCATGGTGCTTGGCCAGGGACTTCAGCGTCCGCAGGAGCCGTGGCGGAATGTCCCTGATGGTGAGGGTCGGCATGCGTCCTCCGTGCTGCCCGCATGCTAGCACGGCCGGACCGTGCACCGGACGCCTACCGAGAGCTCTTCAGCTCCTGTTCAACCTTGCGCGCGCGTTGCAGGTGTTCGCGGAGCACCGTCATCGAGACGGCGGCCCAGTGCTTCAGATCCGGATTCGAGACGTTGCGCGTCGCGCGATCGAACGTCTGCAGATCGCGCTCATGATCCTGCACCATCGCGTTCATGTAGGCCTGATCGAACGCGTGGCCGGAGAGCCGATTGAGCCGAACGCGAAGGGCCTTCGCTTCGGCGCCCATCGCCGCTGTTGGCAGCTTCGCCTCTTTCACGATCGGAAGATCCGCGAGCTCGTCCTGCAGCTTTTCGTGGTCGTTGACCATGGTTTGCGCGAAGCTCTTCACATCGGGGTTGCTCGCCTTGTCGGCGGCCAACTGACCGAGCGCCACCTCGTCGCGATTCGCCTGCTCGACATCGAGCACGAACATCTGATCGGGGCCGCGCAGGGACGGCGCCGGCTGGGCGGCGACCGCCGGGGCGACGGCGAGCGCGACTATTCCGAACAGCGCCGTCAGCAGGCCCATCATCAGTTTCGTCATGCCGCACGTCCTTTCTGCCGGGCAGAGGCCTCTGCCCTTGGTGCGAACCATCAGGATCGCAAGGCCAATGCCGTGGAAAGGCCGAGGCGCCTGGATGGGATAATGGCCGCATGCGATCAGCAGCCGCGATCTTCAGCACGCTCCTGGTGGCGATCGCCGCCGCGCCCGGCGCCGCGGCTCGAGGCCAGGCACCGCCGGCACCGACTCCTGCTCCAGCGGTCACGGCGGCGGCGCGCTGGCAGCCTGGAGCGGCGTTCCTGCAGCAGGCTCACGCCGCCTGCGATGCCGAGCACCCCACGGATTACGGCGCCTGCTTCGTCGATCAGATGCGCGGCGCGGGCGCGCCGGACGCCGCGACCGCATTCGCGGCGCGGTTGAACAGTCGTCCGGATGGGCTGGCGATGCCGGGAATCCTTCACGACTTCACGGAGGCGGGCGCCGTCGACATCGCGTTCGTCTGGTTTCCGCTGCGCGCCAACGAAAACCAGGCGTGCCTGCTCGTGAACGGCACGCCCGATCTCGTCGATGTGGACGATCCGACGCTGCTCGCCGCCTCGGGGTTGAAGCGCATCGCGACGTATGTGGCCCTGGCGCGGCGTCATCCGGCGATCAGTCTGTGGCCTGGCGCGCGCACTGGCACGCGCGCCGTGCAGGTGCGCGTGCGCCGCGGAGGCGGCCAGCGATTCATCCTGCCGTACGTGCTGCGGAACGGCTGCCACGCGTGTGCGACGCTCGGCTCGGCGCGCATCGCGTTCGACTTCGACAAGACCGGCGCGTTCATCGGCACCCGCGTGATTGACGTCCGGGGTGCGGGGCGCCCTCGCCGCCGCGCGCGCCGCTGAGGTGCACGTCCGCGTTCGTGCGCCTCTTGCATTTTCGCGACGACGATGGCACCGTCGTCGTCAGAGATGGGCACAGGGGTCTGGAGAAAGGACGAGGACGATATGGCGCCAGCTCCGGGGCTGATGACGGTCGACGAGTACCTTCGGACGCCGGAGCGGCTGATTCCGCAGGAACTGGCCTACGGGATCCTGCACGTCGCCGACGCCCCTGCGCCGAGGCACCAGATGCTCGTGGCCCAGTTGTTTCGCGCGCTGGACGCGCACGTCCGCCGCGAGCAGCTCGGCGAAATGTGGCTGGCCCCGCTCGACGTCATCCTCGACGAGCGGCGTGCGCTCGTCGTCCAACCCGATCTGCTATTCATTTCACACAACCGATCGTGGATCGTGAGCGATCGCGTACGAGGCGCGCCCGATCTCGTAATCGAGGTGCTTTCACCGGACGCCCGCGTCGGGCGGATTGAAGATCGGGTGGAGTGGTTCGCCCGCTACGACGTACGGGAATGCTGGCTGATTCACCAGGACCAGCGCGTGGTTACCGTCATCGACTACGCCGATCAGTGCATCGTGGCGCGGCGGCTGCACCGGCGCATGGATCCCATCCGCTCGCGCGTGCTTCCCACCTTCTGGCTGAGCCTCCGGGACATCATCGATTTTGCGTAGGGCGCCGCGCGCCCTACGCCTCGGGCGGCCTTCCTACTGACCAGCGGCATCGTAGACGGCCTGCATGTCGCGGCCCCGGCCCGCGCGGCCGCCTTCCATCTTCGTCGTCACGACGAGCTGGTGCGTCTTGTCGGACAGGCTGTAGTCGCGCACCACCTTGAAGCCGCCATCGAGATCGTATTCAATCTCGAGCTTCGGCCCGTCCCACTTCGTCTTCGTGTCGACCGTGCCGTTCGTGAGTTGATGCTTCTCCTTCGACCCGTCCGCCTTGAACTGGAAGACGCGGCCGTCGGTGTACGCCATCGAGACGTTCTTGTTGTCGTTGGCGAGCGTCAGCGTGAACTGATCGACAGGCTGCAGGATTTCCCGCATCACTTCCATGCGCGCCTGCCTCGCCTGGGGATCGCCATTTCCGCCGCCACGCATCCCGCCGCCCATGCGCCCACCGCCGAAGCCGCCGCCCATGCGGCCTCGGCCGCCAGAGCCGCCGCTGCCGCCGCCGTCCTGTCCGCCGTTCTGCCCGTTGTTCGGCCGGGCGCCGGGTTTGTCGCTCAAATCGGGATTGAGCTGCCACGCGCCGGCGATCGTCGCCGGCGCGGAGGCTTCCTGCGCGGCGGGCGTGCTGCCGGCCGCCGGCGCCTGCACACTCGTCCACGGGCTGGCGGCCACTGGCCACGCCAATCCCGCTGCGAACATCAGCGCGATCGTCCATTTATTTCGCATCGTCCTGTACTCCCCTGCTCAGACGCGGATCGTCTCTCTTCCGCAATACGGCCGGCGGCGCCTCGACATTACATCGCCATCACCTCTCAGCCTGGCGGCGTCGACAAAGGTGACCTCGAGGCAGCGCGCGATCCAAGATGATGGCGAACCAGCTCGGCACACCGGAGGGACGCGATGGGTGGACCAGTTGCAGTCGTGACGGGCGCAAGCTCAGGGATCGGGCGGGAGGCGGCCCGGGCCCTGGCCGGTCGCGGCCTGAGTGTGGTGCTCGTGTGCCGCGATCGCGCAAAGGGGGAAGCCACGCGTGAGGCGATGGCCCGGGAGTCGCCGCAGTCGGCGGTCTTTCTGGAGCTCGCGGATTTCTCCTCGTTGCCCGAGGTGCGGGCGGCCGCCGCGCGCATCCTCAATCGCTTTCCCGCCATCAACATCCTGATCGACAACGCCGGCACGGTTCGAAGCCGGCTGGAGATCACGCCCGACGGATTCGAGCGGACGCTGGGCGTGAATCACCTGGCGCACTTCGTCTTCACGCGTGCGCTGCTGCCCGCGCTTCGTCCCGCACGCGCCCGTGTCGTCGTCGTCAGCTCCGAAGCCCACCGTGGCGCGGCCCTCCGGCGCGCGCCGCTCGAGCAGATCCTGCGCGGATCGACGGAGTACAGCGGGCTGCGCGCGTACGCTGACTCGAAACTCGCCAACCTGCTCTTCGCGCGCGAGCTCGGCCGCCGCGAGGCGGCACACGGCCTGACCGTCGTCGCGATTCACCCCGGCGTGGTCGCAACCGGGATCTGGAACCAGAACCAGGATCTCATCAGCCGAACGGTCCGGCTGTTCAAGCCGTTCATGGTCTCTTCGCGCAAGGGCGGCGGGTTTCTCGCCGACGCCGCCACCTCGCCGCGGTTCGCGAACGCCAGTGGCGAGTACGTCGACAAGACCAAGCCGCGGCGCCCGTCCGACGCCGCTCACGATTCGGCGCTGGCGGCGGAACTTTGGGAGACGAGCGCACGTCTGACTGCGTAGCCGGGCTCGGCCCGGCTGGAGGCTGTGCATGGAATCGCTGCTGCAGGACGTTCGATTTGGCATCCGGCTGCTCTGGAAGGACAAGAGCTTCACGGCGGCGGCGGTGCTGACGCTGGCGCTGTGCCTGGGCGCCAACGCCGCCCTCTTCAGCGTCGTCCACAATGTGCTGCTCAAGCCGCTGCCGTTCCCGCATCCCGAGCAACTCGTGTACGTCTACGACAGCTTTCCCAATGCGGGCGCCTCGCGCGCCGGATCGAGCGTCGTGGATTACGACGATCGCCTGCGCAGCATCTCCGTCTTCCAGAACCAGGCGGTGTACGCCGAGCACAGCTTGAGCCTGAACGCGGCCGATCGTCCCGAGCAGGTGAAGGTGATGACGGTCACGCCGTCATTCTTTCCGCTCCTGCAGGTCGGGCCGATGCTCGGGCGAACATTTGCGCCCGAGGAGGGTGAGCCCGGACGCGATCACGAGGTCGTCCTCAGCTACGCGACCTGGCAGGAGCTGTACGGCGGGCGCCGCGACATCGTGGGTCAGACCGTGCGTGTGGGAGACGTGCCACACACCATCGTCGGCATCATGCCGCGCGGCTTCTCGTTCATCGATACGGACGTCCGCGCCTGGGTGCCGACCGCCTTCACGCCGGAGCAGAAGTCTGAAGACGACCGGTTCAACGAGAGCTACGAGTACCTCGCGCGGTTGAAGCCCGGGGCCACCGTCGCCCAGGCCCAGGCACAACTCGACTCGCTCGGGGCCGCCAATTTCGACCGCCTGACGCAGTGGCAGCAGATCCTGAAGAACGCCGGCTTTCACGTCGTGGCCGTGTCATTCGAGCAGGATCTCGTGCGCGACGTGCGGACGATGCTGTACTTGCTGTGGGGCGGCGCGCTGTTCGTCCTGCTGCTCGGCGCGATCAACGTGGCCAATCTCACCCTGGTCCGATCGCGCGTCCGCCTGCGCGAGATGATGACACGCGCCGCGCTTGGCGCGAGCCGGCTCCGCCTCGCGCGCCAGTTGATCACCGAAGCGCTCGTGATCACGGGGGTGAGCGCGCTTGGCGCGCTGCTGCTCGGATATGCCGGCCTGCGCGCGTTCGGGCTGCTCAGCCTGCAGGAGCTGCCGCGCGGCGCCGACATTCACCTCGACGCGATGACCGTGGCGGTCGTCTTCGGCCTGGCCGCGATCGTCGGCATCCTGATCGCCGTGATTCCCGTGGTGTCCGTCCTGCGCGACGACGTCGCGGGCGTGTTTCACGAAGACGCGCGCACCGGAACCGCCGGCCAGGGCGCGCGTACGCTCCGGCGCCTTCTCGTGATCACGCAGGTTGCCGCGGCGTTCGTTCTGCTCGTCGGCGCCGGGCTGCTACTCGCCAGCTTCCAGCACGTGCTCGCCACTGATCCGGGGTTCAAGCCGCGTCAGACGCTCACCGCGTCCGTGCGTCTCCCCGCGACGCGCTACGCCGACGATCCGTCGATGATCGCGTTCGTCGATCGGGCGCTGGTCGCAATCCGCACGCTGCCTGGCGTGGTGAGCGCAGGCGCGACGAACACCATCCCGCTGAGCGGCAACTACAACAGCAGCGTCATCGAGGCCGAGGGGTACCAGATGCGGCCCGGCGAGTCGGTGATTTCGCCCGACCGGACGGCGGTCACACCAGGGTATTTCGACGCGATGGGAATTCCCCTCATCAAAGGCCGCGCCTTCACCGAGCGCGACAAGGCCGATGCACCGGGCGTGGTCATCGTCGACGAGCGGCTGGCGCACCATTTCTGGCCGACCCAGGATCCGATCGGACGACGGATGTACCTGCCGACCAACGCGAACGATCTCGCCGTCATCACGCCAAAGACCAAGATGCTCACGGTCGTCGGCGTGGTCGGCAACACGATGATTCGCGGGCTCGCCGATGGCGAAACCCCGGTCGGCGCATACTACTTCCCCTTCGCGCAGGACGCCCAGCGCCAGCTCTCGTTTGCTATTCGCACGACCGGCGATCCGGCCAACCTCATCGGCGGTGTTCGCGCGAAGCTCGCGAGCGTCGATCGAGAGCTGCCGCTCTATGACACGCTGACCATGGTGCAGCGGGAGGACAAGGCGCTCGTGAACCGCCGCTCGCCGCTGATGCTGTCGATCGGCTTTGGTGCCGTGGCGCTCTTTCTCTCCGCGATTGGCATCTACGGCGTGCTCGCCTACCTGGTCGCGCAGCGCCGCAAGGAAATCGGCATCCGCATCGCGCTTGGCAGCAGCGGCAGTGAAATTTTCCGGCTGATCCTGCGCGAGGGCCTGGTGGTGCTGGCCATCGGGTTCGCGCTCGGGCTCGTAGGCGCCCTCGTCGTCGCGCGAACGCTTCAGAGCCAGTTGTACGGCGTCGGCTCGACCGACCCGCGCGTGCTGATCGGCGTCACGATCGTGCTTGGCGCCGTCGCGCTCGCTGCCTGCCTCGTGCCCGCCGGCCGCGCCGCGCGCGTCAACCCCGTGGTCGCGCTCAGGCAGGAATGAGCGACGGTCATCCTTCTCCCGTTGACGCGCCCGATTCAAGATCCTGGAACATCCGATAAAACGGCACGTCGTGGGCTGCCGGCTGCGTGAAGTCGGTGTCCTCGTGATGCCACGTCGTGAACGTCCGCGCGCAGAAGCGTGACGGATCGCGATGGAACAGGACCGTGAGGACGTTCTCTTCCGTGCCCAGCAGATCCGCCGAGAGCATGCGAGCCAGGACGCGATCGTAGTCGTCGTAGAGATCGAGCACCTGCTCGCGCATCCCCCCGAAGAGACCCCCAACGATGTGCGTCGCGATGCTCCCCTCCGCGACGCCGGCCAGCCGCTCCATGTCTCGGGTATCAACGGAATGGAGATGTCGGCCCGGCATCGGCGCGAGCTCGCAGACCAGAAAAGGCCGGTAGCGATCGAGGGCCGCTGGCAGCGCTGGCGTGAACAGATCGCAGACACCGAACGGCCGCGGCAGGTGGCGGGCCGGAAAGAGCGCCGGATAGGACAGGCCGGCATCGATCCAGTAGACCCGTGCCGTGCCGAAGGGATCGTCCCGCGCCTGATCGGCGAGCCAGGCGAACTTCGCGAAGCAGAGCAGATGACAGCGGTCGCGATACGGCTTGGTGTGCACCCGTTGCCGGATGCGGAGCTCCGTGATCGGCCAGAAGTGGGGCACCGCCGACAAGGGCCGTGAGAGGACCCGGGCCGCGATGCCCCGGCTCTGGAAGAACTCGGTTAGTCGAGCCGCCAGATGCCGCTGTGTGTAGACGACGAGGGGCGCGTCCAGGCGGACGATCGACGCCAGCGACAGCAGGTAGCGATCCAGCGGGAATCCTCGCCCGCCGATCACATCGTCGGGCGAGCGCTCGTACACCGCCGTCACGAAGGTCGCGCCACTAGCGCCCGCCCGTTGGCCCGACACGCTCAACACTCCCGGCGGAGGTCGGCCGGATAATGGACCTGGCGGTCGTGGTTCACCGGAGAAGCGAGCAGGACGGCTCCCTGCAGCCTCCCTTCGCGACTCAATTCGAGCGCACGCACCATCAGATGCTGTTCGTAGAGCACGAGGTCCCCGGCCTCCAGAAACATCGTCTGCACACCGCGCCGCGTCATCAGCATGGGCCAGTTGGAATAGAACACCTCGCCGACGATGTAGCTGACCCCGGCGTAGCTTTTGATTGCGCCCACGCGGGTCGCGTGACCCTCGGGAAAGTGTCGGCGGCGCTCGTCACCCGAGAGGTTGTAGTAGGCCCAATTCTCCCGATGATCGCCGTGCAGCTCGGTAAAGGAGAGCTTCAGAAAGTCGAGCCCGGGCTCGTTGCGCAGGATGTCGACCGACGTCGAGAGCAGGTGGGGAAGGCAGGTGGAAAACCCATTGCGGCAGACGCCGGGCGTGGCATGCAGGAGCATGTCGTCTTCGAAATACAACATGGCCGCGTGGTTCGTCCGGTCGAAGAAATGCCGTGAGCACCAGACGCGGCCCGCGTTGATGCCCATGTTGCCGAGCCGGTGCTGCGCAAAGCCGTACTCGGCGCAGATCGCGTCGTACTCATCGAAGAGCGACTCGTCCGTGGAGTTGTTCAGCAGGACTTTATCGGTGCCGTCCAGGATCGCCGGATCGGCACGCTGAACGGACTCGATCCAGCTCCGAAACTGCGCTGGCGCATTGAACGTCAGGACGTAGAGCCCCACGACATCGTCGCCCGGGATCTGCCGTGGCGCGACGCGCATCGTGGAGCTCCGCTTCAGGCGGCAGCTCCAGACGGCTGGCGCGAACGCCTGTTCGAGCAGCGGCTCGAGGTCGTAGGCCTCGTCCAGCTCGGCGAAATCGGCATCCGTGATTTCGCACCAGGACCAGAGGCGGCTTTTGATCTGTTGCTCGAACAACTCCCGGTCGCGCGCGTAATCGTGCGCCATCACGATGTCGCCGGCTTTGAGATAGGGCGTCAGGGCCTTGACCTCGGCGGCCTTGTCCGGCCCGTCGCACGCGAGAATTGTCAGCCCTTCCTTCTGCACTTCGCGGGCAATCTCGGCCAGCACGAACGGATGCTCGACGTCCTTGACTCTTGGTTTGATGCCGAGCGCGCGCAGTGCGGGGTTGTCGGCGACACTCTGGTAGCGATCGTAGGTGAGGAAGTCCGCGTCGGCGGCGGTGCAGTACGTGTGCAGGAGGGCCGACAAACCGCCTGGCCCGGTGCCGATCTCGACGATCCGCGCCACAGGTCGTCCTGTGTCGTGCAGAAGTTGAAACAACGACCGGAACGCGGGAATCGCGTACCGGTTCTGCATCATCGTCAGATCCAGGTACGTCGAGACGCCGGTCCGGGCTTCATCCGGCACATCCGGCGGCAGCGAGAGCGGCACGCGCGGCACAG
>JANWLS010000002.1 GCA_025450765.1 Vicinamibacterales bacterium
GGCACAGGAGGCGGCTTGGGCGTGGCGCGGCGCGGCTCCAGCGAAAATCGCCGATCGGCCGCACGACCGGCCGCCAGGGCCTCGAACAATGGACCAAGGAGGCCGTCGGCTTCGAGCGCGTAACACGTGAAGCGATCCGGCTGACGATGCGCGAGAATCGTGAAGAGGCTCTCCTCCGTTCCCATGAGCCCGGCCTCGAGCGTGTCGTCGAGAAGCTGCGCGAAATCGCCGGCGACCCCGGCGATGGCCTCGGCGCGCCCACCGAAGAACCCGCCGCGCATCACGACGTCGGCGTCTTCCACGCCCGCGATCCGGGCGAGGTCGCGCCGGGGAAATCCGTGAATCTCCGCCGACTCGCGATACGGAAAGCCGGCCAACAGGAAATCGCCGGCCGCGTGCACCAGCTGCGCCGGGATGGCGCGATGCGTCAGGAGACCCTCCGGGACCGTGTGCGTCAAGCCGGCGTCGATCCAGAAGAGATGCGAGCTCTCGAACGGATTCTCCGCGGCGGCGTCGTGCAGCCAGCGCATCTTCGACAGCACCAGCGGGTTGTACAGCGGGAGCTGCGCCTGCGGGCTTTCGGCCAGCCAGGAGGCCTGGTCCCGCCATGCACCGCGCTCGCGAATCGCTTGGACGCGACCGAACCAGGGGAGCGCCTCGAGCTCGGTCGCAGCCAGCGGGACCACTCGCGTATTGGCGGGGCGACGATGGCGCCAGACCAGCGCTTCGTACTCCGCCGGCACGTGGATGATCATCGGAACATCGACCTGCAGGAGGCGAACGAACAGCCGCAGGTAATGCGCCGCGAACGAGCGCGCGAAGGATGGTGCGAGCTGGTCCCGGCCGATGTCGAGCAGCGCGGTGACGAACGTGACGTCGGGATCGAGCGCGAGCGTCGGTCCCTGCAGCTTCTCGAGCCACGTGCGGCTTTCGCTGTATGGCCAGACGGTCCACGACACCGGGTCACGCTCGGATTCGAACGACCGGCGGATCAGCGCCGTCGGGCCCTCCGCCGCCATGAGCGCGCGCACCTCCTCTCGATCGACATCCAGCCGGTACACCTCCTGATCGGCGGCGTCATGGAATCCGACATACCAGAACAGATAGTCGTCGATGTCCGCCGGCAGACCCGCTTTCTCGACGCCAATCTCAATCTCATACCTGCCGATCCGATCGGCCCAATCGGGAGGGAGCGGTGGATTCGGCGGCTCGAGAAATCGTCGCGTATAGTCGGTCGTCCGCTGCCGTCGAAAGCTGACGCCAGCGTAAGCCTCGTACTCGGCGGCCGTCCGCGCGCGGCCGCAGCCGAAGCGACCGATGAACGGCTCGGCCAGAAAGGACTGAACCCGGTCCAGGCTGGCGCGGTCCCGCGTGTGCCACTCGACGGCGATGCCGTTCGCCTTCACGTGGTCGCCCCAGTGCTTGTGCGGCCTGTAATCGCGCGTGTATTCGTGCCAGACCAGGATCTCCGTGGGATGGAAGAGATCGTATCCGTGCGTGAACGCGCGCACGGCCAGCGTGATCTCCTCGCCGATGAAATAGAGCTCCGGATCGTAAGGCACGTCGGCCACGAAGGACCCTGGCGCGAACAGGAAGTGCGCCGAGAGAAACCTGGCCCGCACCGGCGTCGCCCGGTGCCGCCAGTCCGCGATCGCGCCGGGACGGAACAGGATGATGCCCTCAGGCGTGAACCGATCGAAGTTCATCTGCATCGGCTCGTCGCCAAACGAGTCGGGCCGGTCCGGATGGAAGGGGGTGGCGTAGGCGGTGAGAATGGGCCTGGCGCTCCCCGTCCGTGCCGCCTGGGCCATCGCCTTGACATCCCAGTCCTGCGCAAAACGGTGGTGGGAGTCGATCTGGAGAAACCACTCCTCGCCCGCGAACCGCTTCATGATTTCCGCGCGCGCCCAGCAGGCGCCGCGGCTCTCCTGCCAGTCCACGTCGATGATCTGAAATCGCGGATCAGCGGCGAAGGGCAGAGGTCCTTCTTCAGGGCCGTGCTGCCAACAGATGCCGAAGCGAAGATCTTCCGGGTGCGCCGCCTTTGCCAGGCAGTCCGCGATGGTGGGAACGAGCTGAGGGTCCCGGTATGCAGCGATGGAAACGAAGATCACCGTCCGGACCGATTGTCCCCTGAGCGCCCGCGGTCGTCGCGATCATGGTCGTGGTCGCCATCGCCGCCCCGGTGATCGTCGTCGCGGTCGTGCCCTTTCTCGCGATGCCGCCGATGGTCGGGCGGGTGCGACGGATGCGGGGGATGCGACGGGTGCGGATGCCGCCGGCTTGACGGGGACGGCGCCGGCGTGGGCGTCGGAGTCGGCACGGGTGTTGGCGTCGGTGACGGCTGGCTCGTCGCGCTCGGCGTCGGTGTCGGCAACGGCGTCGGCGTGATCGTCGGTGTCGGCGTCGACGACGCGCTCATCGTCGGCGTGGGCGTGAACGTGGCTGAAGGCGACGGTGACGGCGTGTTGGTCGACGAGGGGAGCGGCGTCGGCGTGAGGTTCAGCACCGGCGTGGGCGTCGGCGTGAACGAGCCCGCGGGCGTCGGGGTATTCGTCATCGAGAAGGCCGGCGTGCTCGACGCGGAGAGCTCCGGCAGCGGCGTACTCGAAGGCGATGGCATCGGCGCGTGCGTCGATGACGCCGTCGGCGGGACCGGCGTGGCTGAAGCCGACGGCATCGGCGTTGCGGGAAGTGAGAGGGCTGGCGTGGCCGAGACCGAGGCCTCCGGAAAGCTGCCGCCTGGGGTGATCAGCGGGAGCATGGCCGCCAGCAGCGGCGTGTCCGGAGCCGCCGTGCTGAACCGGAGCTGCGGCCACGTCTTCTGATCCTGAGCGCCCTGAGTCGAGAGGTACTCGACGGTGCCGCCGTAATTCGCCTCGAACCCCGGAGACGACGGCCCGCCGCCGGTCGGCGCTTCCTGATCGCCCTTCAGCAGCCAGCCCGAACAACCCGCCAGCACGTCGGCCGTCACGTCCCAGGCGACTTCGCCCGACATCTGGTTGACGTGGAGAGCGCCGCCACTCGACGCGGCGCCGAAGCGGCCGCCCGACCAGGCTCCGGCGAGCGGGTCGGCTGAATCGTCGGCGCACTCGCTGTCGGCCGGGGAGCCCCAGGTCGCGCCGGCGCCGCGCGCCCGGCGCTGCATGCTGCCAGGCAGCGCCAACTGCGCACCGTTGCCTTCGACGAAATCGTCCAACAGCGGATGGCACGACACCGTGCGATTGTCGAGCTGGCCCCAGTCGTTATGATTCGCGGAAATGGTCAGGACGAGCTGAACGGACCGGATGTCAGCCGTCAGTGCTCGATAGACCAGGGCCGGATCGAATCGCAGCACGGCTCGCGTCGTCGGCTCGACGCCCACACGAAGCACGGGGCTTCCGCCTTCGTTCGTGTTGGGTGCGTCGGCGCGCAAGGTACTGTCGCCGCTGGCGAGGACAATGGCCGACACGCCCCTCAGCGAGGGAACCGTGGCAGACGGCGTCGGGGGTGGCTGGTCGGCAGGCGTGGACGAGGGCGCTTGCGCGTGCAGGCTGTCCTCGAGCGGACCGATGGCAGCCGCCGCGATGGTGCCTCCGGCCAAGCGCCGCACGAACGTCCGTCGAGAAACACCAGGAACGGTAGACGGGAGATCAGGGTTGTCGTGGTCCATAGCCGCTCTCGGAGCGGTACAGCGTGGACAGCCTACTCAGTGCCGCTCGCCCTGTCAAACGCCGCCGGTGTTCGTCGGAGCCTTGCCGGCCGATTCCGCGCCGGGAGGCTCGCGGAACGGCGCCACGGGAATGGACTCGTACCGCACGTCCAGGATCTCGAGCCGATCGACCTTGCCCGGCGCCCGAAGGAGCACGCGGTCGCCTGCGCCCGCCTTCATGAGCGCCCGCGCAAGCGGCGACACCCAGCTGATGTGCCGTCGATCGAGGTCCACCTCGTCGGTGCCGACGATGCAGACTTCGTGCGCCGCGCCGGACCCGTCGGCATAGCGCACCGTCGCACCAAAGAAGATGCGTGACGCCGCGGCGGCGGGTCTCGGCGCCTCAGGATTCACCACGACGGCCGCATCGATACGCTTCGTGAGGAATCGAATGCGGCTGTCGATCTGGCGCAGCCGCCGCTTGGCATATTGATAGTCGGCGTTCTCGCTGCGGTCGCCGTTGCTGGCGGCCCACGTCACCACGGCCGTCACCGCCGGCCGCTCCCGGCTGAGCAAAAAGCGGTGCTCGTCCTTCAGCCGCTGCAGGCCGCCAGGAGTAATGTAGTTCTTCCGCTGCGGACCCGGCGGCTCCCGCTTCGGTTGCCTGCTGCCGGCTCGAAACGCCATCGTCGGTATTCTAGGCGAACGGCCTCGGCTGCCTCGCGGCAGTTGGGGTACGCTAAGAGGATTGGTTGGACCGGGTTGGCATCATTCAGCAGCTTCAGAGGACATCATGACCAGGGTGGCGGAACCAGCAGACATGCTCGACGCGCTCGGCATCGCGCAGACGAACGCCGGCGGATTTTGCGGTGAATGGATCGGCAGCGGGACCGAGATGGGCGTCCTCACGCCGGTCGATGGCTCCCCGATCGCACGGGTGCGGCAGGTCACCGAACAGGAATACGACCGCATCGTCAGCCGCGCGCACGAGGCCTTTCTGCACTGGCGCACCGTGCCGGCGCCGCAGCGCGGCGAGTTGGTCCGCCGTCTCGGCGAGCGGCTGCGTGCGCTGAAGGCTCCGCTCGGCGCCCTCGTGACGTTGGAGATGGGAAAGATCACCGCCGAAGGCCTTGGCGAAGTACAGGAGATGATCGACATCTGCGACTTCGCGACCGGGCTCTCGCGGCAGCTCTATGGCCTGACGATGTCGTCGGAGCGGCCCGATCATCGGATGTACGAGCAGTGGCAGCCACTCGGAGTCGTCGGGGTGATCAGCGCGTTCAACTTCCCCGTGGCCGTGTGGAGCTGGAATGCCGCGATCGCAGCGGTGTGCGGCGACGCCGTGGTCTGGAAGCCGGCGAGCAAGACGCCGCTGACGGCGATCGCCGTGACGAAGATTGCGGCGCACGTGTGTACGGAGATGGGCGTCGACTCGGCGATCTTCTCGCTCGTGGTCGGTCCCGGATCGACCGTCGGCGAGCGGTTGATCCGCGATCAGCGGATTCCGCTCGTGTCGTGCACCGGCAGCAGCGAGGTGGGCCGCCACGTGGCGGAGGTCGTGGCCGGGCGGTTCGGCCGGACCATCCTCGAGCTCGGCGGGAACAACGCCATCGTGGTCACGCCCTCGGCAAACCTCGACCTGGCCCTGCCCGCAATCCTCTTCGGCGCCGTCGGCACCGCCGGCCAGCGCTGCACGAGCACTCGGCGGATCATCGTGCACGAGTCCGTCAAGGACGAGCTCGTCCGCCGCTTGCGGCGGGCGTACGCCGACGTCGCCATTGGGGATCCGCGGCAGGCGCGGACGTTGATGGGCCCGCTCGTCACGAAGAAGTCCGTCGAGGACATGCAGCAGGCGATCGCGGCCATCAAGAAGCAGGGGGGCGAGATCCTGTACGGCGGCGAGCCGCTCGATGGCGCCGAACACCCGGGCGGGCATTACGTCCGGCCGTGCATCGCAGCCGTCCGGAACGAGATGGAGATCGTGCAGACGGAAACATTCGCGCCGATCCTCTACATCATCGGGTACGGATCGGCGTCGGCATCACCGAAGCAGGCCGTGGCGGAGCTGGACGACGCCGTGCGGCTGCACAACGACGTGCCGCAGGGGCTGTCGTCGGCCATCTTCACCGATCACGTGCGCGAGGCCGAGCGCTTCCTCTCGTCGCGGGGCAGCGATTGCGGCATCGCGAACGTGAACATCGGGACGAGCGGCGCGGAGATCGGCGGCGCCTTCGGCGGGGAGAAGGAGACGGGCGGCGGCCGCGAATCAGGTTCGGACGCCTGGAAGGCCTACATGCGCCGCCAGACGAACACGATCAACTGGAGCACCGAGCTGCCGCTCGCGCAGGGGATCAAGTTCGGGGAGTAACGCGCTCTGAGGAACGAGGAATGAGTTTCCTTTCCACTCATTCCTCGTTCAGGGCCTTGATCGTCGTCGACAGCTGCCCCGCGTGGCGCGTGGCGTGCTCGGCGGCGTGAAAGAGCAGGCCGAGCACCGACGATGGGAGCTTGGCGCGGCCGACCTCGCGTGGGTCGGTGAGCGAGGCGCGCGGCGTGCGGCGCAGCTGGTCCAGGCAGCGGTCGATCTGCGCTGACAGCTGCTGCACCAGTTGGCGTGCGGTGTCAGAGTCCGCCCCACCACCGGCCGGCTTTGGCTTTTCCGAAGCGAGCGCCGTTTTCTGCGCATCGCTCAGGGTTTCGCCGCGCGCGTAGGTGAAGAGCCGGTCGAGGCTGCCCGCCAGGTGCATCAGGTGAAACCCTGGCGACGCCGCCGCTCCGGGGTGCTGCCAGAGATCCATCTGCTCCAGATCCGGCAGCAGCCGTTCGGCGTCCTGCCGCACCTGCGCCAGCGAGTGGGCGACCGGCATCAGGAAGGGATCGACGCCCTCGACGGGCCCACTCAGCCAGGCTTCTGTCGCCATTGCTCCTCCTCTACTCCGGGTCCTGCATGATGGCGCGCCGCGTCTCCTCGGAGAGCACCGCCTGCGCCTGGTAGTACGGATGATCGATGACGAGGCGCAGCACCGTGCCGTCGGTCTTCAGCAGCCGACCCTGGTTCGCGTCAATCCGCCACTTCACATATTGCACCGCCGACACCTTGTGCTCGTCGATCTGGCCGCGATCGAAGACAGCCCGCACCGGGTCGGTGTCGCCGACGATGAGCCAGAGGTGCCGGTCGATGCCGACGAACCTCGGCAGCTCGGTGGCGCGCGCCTCGGCCGTTTCGTACTCGAACATCGCCGTCGCGGACAGCTCGCCCGCCTGCGGGATGAGGGGATTATAGGCGCGCAGCTCGTCCTCGACTGCCCGCTCGGTGTTCCAGGTCCCTTCGGCCCGCAACATCTCGAGCACCTGGTAGCGCATCGTCTCGCGGCTCTCGAAGTGAACCGTGCAGTGCGGTCCCACCTGCACGCGGCGGAGGTCCTTCTGCCGCATGATGCGGCGCCGCAGTTCGGGCCGCTGCTGCTCGTACTCGTCTTTGGACAGCAGATCAGATTTCGTCAGGAGTGGCATGGTCGTGTCAGCCCTCACTCCGGCTCTGCTGGCCGTCGTTCGGCATGGCCGCAGGCGCTATCTTCGTGGCGAAGCCGTCTTCGCGGTACGCGCGGTCCAGAATCTCGACCGGATGGAGCACCTCGCGGCCGCAGGCCTGCCCGAACTGGAGTGCCGCGAGTGGGCACTCCGTCGCCCAGACGTCCGCCTCGACCTCCTGCATGCCGACGAACGACTTCTGGCCGTTCTTCATCGCGAGCGGAAAGTTCTCCGTCTTCATCGCCCATGTGCCGTCGTGGCCGCAGCACTCGGCCACGAGCTGGGGCTTTGCCTGCGGAATGCGCCGGATGAGATCCCGTCCGCGGAACCCGACGTTCTGTTTCCGCAGATGACAGGGCGCATGGCACGCGACGGGGCCGGCCGGCGTGCTCCGGAAATCCTCTTTCAAACGGCCGGCCACCCGGAGCTCGTGCAGCAGCTCGCCCAGGTCTCGCGTCCCGGCCGCCACGCGCCTGGCAGCCTCCGCCATGGCGGGATCCGCCGGGTCGTCGAGCAGTTCAGGATATTCCTGCTTGAGCATCAGGGAACAGGTGGGATTGATGACACCTATCCGATACCCGCGTTCGACGTACGGCCGCAGCGTCTTCACGTTCTCGCGCGCCTGCCGGATCGCAGCCGGCACGTCGCCGCCGTCGAGCGCCGGCATGCCGCAGCAGCGCAGCTCCGGGCACGCGACCGTGCACTCGTTGTGACGCAGAACCCGCCAGGCCGCCTGCCCGAGCTCCGGCTTGTTCCAGTTCACGTAGCAGGTCGGCATCAGGACGACCCGATCGTCCGAGCCGTCTGTCTCGCCGCGGCCGTCAGTCTCCCGTGTCACCCACTCGGCAAACGGCTGCCCGGCGAACATCGGCAGCCGCTTGTCGCGATGGATGCCGATCGTCTTCTCCATCAGCACGCGATTCGGTTTGAGCGTGTTCCCCCAGTTGGCGAGCGCCGGCATCGCCGTGCCGAGGCGGCCGATCCGATCCGGGTCGGCCAGCAGCCGCTCCCGCAGCGGCAGCCCCTGCGCCTTCCGGCGAATCGCGTTCGCGCGCATGATGAGCCGCGGAAAATCGATCTTGAACTCGTGCCCCTCCGCTTCCGTGTAGGGGCAGTTCGTGTAACAGAGCTTGCACTGGAAGCATTCGTCGACGACCT
Organism: Vicinamibacterales bacterium; assembly: GCA_025450765.1. Classification (GTDB taxonomy): domain Bacteria; phylum Acidobacteriota; class Vicinamibacteria; order Vicinamibacterales; family CAVVIG01; genus JAGWRA01. Next base: position 8,321 of record JANWLS010000002.1, read on the forward strand.
GGTCGACCTTGGCCTCGGGCAGCTCGCGCACGTCGCCCGCTTCATCGACGGCGTCGAACAGCGTCGGAAAGGACTGGCAGAAGCGGAAGCAGAGCCGGCACCCGTTGCACAGGTCGAACGTGCGGTGGACTTCCTGGTCGAGGGACCGACGATCCCAGTACTTGGGATCGTTCGGGTTGTAGGTGAGCCCGTCGGTCGGCGCGTAGCGAATGGGCGATGGCGGGCTCGGAGGCATGGGTCAGATGGTCTCGAGCGCCCGCTGGAACCTGCCGGCGTGCGACCGCTCCGCCTTGGCGAGTGTCTCGAACCAGTCGGCGATTTCGGCAAAGCCCTCTTCGCGCGCCGCCTTGGCCATGCCGGGATACATGTCGGTGTACTCGTGCGTCTCGCCGGCGACGGCCGACTTGAGCATCTCGGGGACATCCGTGAACGGCAGGTCGGTCGCCGGGTCGCCGACTTTCTTCATGTATTCGAGGTGGCCGTGCGCGTGACCCGTCTCGCCTTCCGCGGTGTCGCGGAACAGGCCGGCCACGTCCGGATAGCCCTCGATGTCGGCCTGCTTGGCGAAGAACAGATACCGCCGGTTCGCCTGCGACTCGCCGGCGAAGGCGTACTTCAGATTCTCGTGCGTTTTCGTGCCCTTGAGTGGCGCCATGCATCTCTCCATTTCTTCGAGCCGCCTCGGCGGCCAGATCCTGAGTCTAGTCCTAGATAAGAATTATTATCAAGTAGGACTAACGAACAACTTGGCCAGCCGGGGTTGCCGCCTGGCGGCCGCTTGTGTTACCTGTGTGTCAATGAAGAGGAGCGTGGCGGAGCGCCGGTTCGCGACCCTGCACGAGCGTTCGGCCTCGAGCGGACTGCGGATGACGCCCCAGCGTGAGGTGCTGTTGCGCGTGCTCAGCCGCGCGGCGGACCACCCGACGGCCGATCAGCTCTACCGCCAGGTGCGCCGCCACCTGCCGTCGATCTCGCTGGCCACGGTCTACCGCAACGTGCAGGATCTCGTCCGGGCCGGCGTGCTCGCGCCGCTCGAGCACGCGGGCGCGGCCGTGCAGTACGAGGTCAACCCCGACGATCACCATCATTTCGTCTGCCGCGCCTGCGGCCGCGTGTGGGACGTATACCTGCGGAGCATCGACTACGCCGTCGATCGCCGGAAGTCGCCGGTGCCGGCCGCCACGATCGACCGCGCCGACATCCAGCTGCACGGCCTGTGCGCGGGGTGCGCCGCCAGGGCGGGCTCCGGTTCGGCTGGCGCGCGCTAGCGGTTCTGCCGTTCCTCGATCTTCGCCCACGTATCGCGCAGCGACACGGTTCGGTTGAAGACCAGGTGACCGGATGTCGTGTCGGCGTCGACGCAGAAATAGCCGAGGCGCTCGAACTGGCACCGGTGGCCGGGCGCCGAGCCCGCCAGCGACGGCTCCGCCTTGCAGCCCGTGAGGACTTCGAGAGAATCGGGATTGAGGAAATCGGTGTAATCCCGCCCGTCGTGGCCGTCGGGATCCTCGACCGTGAACAGCCGGTCGTACAGCCGGACCTCGACATCCTGCGCGTGGGCCGCCGACACCCAGTGCAGCGTCGCCTTCACGCGGCGGCCGTCGGGCGCATCACCGCCTCGGGTCGCCGGATCTTAGGTGCAGCGCAGCTCGACCACCTCACCGCGCTCGTCCTTCACCACCTCCTGGCAGGTGATGAAATACGCGCACCGCAGGCGCACCTCCCGCCCGGGCGCCAGCCGGAAGAACTTCTTCGGCGGATCTTCCCGGAAGTCCTCCTGCTCGATGTAGAGCACGCGTGAGAACGGCACGCGCCGCGTCCCCGCCGCCGGATCCTCCGGATTGTTGATGACGTCCACCTCTTCGGCCTGTCCCTCGGGATAGTTCGTCAGGACCACGCGGAGCGGGCGGAGCACGGCCATCACGCGCGGCGCGCGGCGGTTCAGATCCTCGCGGATGCTGTGCTCGAGCTGCGCAAGGTCGATCACGTTCTCCTTCTTGGCCACGCCGATCCGCGCGCAGAAGTCGCGGATCGCCTCCGGCGTGTAGCCGCGCCGCCGGAGGCCGCCGATCGTCGGCAGGCGGGGATCGTCCCAGCCAGAGACGCGCCGCTGCTCGACGAGCTGCAGCAGCTTGCGCTTGCTCATCACCGTGTAATTGAGGTTGAGGCGCGCGAACTCGATCTGCTGCGGGCGGTCGCCCGTGAACAGCTCCTGCACGAGCCAGTCGTAGAGCGGACGATGATCCTCGAACTCGAGCGTGCAGAGCGAGTGGGTGATCCCTTCGATCGCGTCCGACAACGGGTGCGCGTAGTCGTACATCGGGTAGATGCACCAGCGGTCGCCCGTGCGATGGTGATGGGCCCGCCGAATCCGGTACAGGGCCGGATCGCGCATGTTGATGTTGCCCGACGCCATGTCGATCTTCGCGCGCAGCACGTGCGCGCCGTCCTCGAACTCGCCCGCGCGCATCCGCGCGAACAGATCGAGGTTCTCCTCGACCGACCGATCACGATAGGGGCTGTTCCGTCCGGCCTCCGTCAGCGTGCCGCGATAGGCCCGGATCTCCTCGGCCGACAGGCTGTCGACGTAGGCCTTGCCCTTCCGGATCAAGGCCACCGCGAGCTCGTACAGGCGCTCGAAGTAATCCGACGCGTAGTGCTCCCGATCTCCCCACGAGAAGCCGAGCCACCGCACATCGTCTCGAATCGCATCGACGTATTCGACGTCTTCCTTCGCCGGATTCGTATCGTCGAACCGCAGGTTGCAGAGACCGTCGTTCTCGATCGCCACGCCGAAGTTCAGGCAGATCGACTTCGCGTGGCCGATGTGGAGGTAGCCATTCGGCTCGGGCGGAAAACGCGTATGCACCCGGCCGGCGTGGCGGCCCTCGGCGCGATCGTCGGCGACGCGCGCGCGGATGAAATCGACAGGCGCCGCCAGTTCAGCAGCCGGTGTGCCGCTGCCTGCCGGACGGCTTCCCGCATCGGACGAAGACATAAGACGGTTCAGTGCTCCCGCTTCACGATACCGGCCCCGCGCCAGACACGTCAATTTGAGGGAGACCGGCGGGTCGGTCCTACAATGGAGGACAAGCGTGCACGAAGGGGGAACATCATGTTGAAGCTCAAACGCGCGTACGATCCGGCGGCGGCCGGCGACGGCCGGCGGGTGCTCGTCGAACGGCTCTGGCCGCGCGGCATCTCGAAGGACAACCTGAAACTGGACGGGTGGCTGAAGGACGTCGCGCCATCGACCGGTCTGCGGCAGTGGTTTCACCACGATCCGGAGCGGTGGACCGAATTCCAGCGACGATACCGTCGGGAATTGAGCGCGCATCCCGACGTCTGGAAGCCGCTCGTCGCCGCGGCAACGGCGGGACCGGTCACGCTCGTCTACAGCTCGCACGACACCGAGCACAACAACGCCGTGGCGCTTCGCGCGTTCCTCACACCGAAGATCCGGCGCCGCACCACCTCGTCGACGGCCGGCCGGCGTACGAGCGGCACGGCGCGCGCCCGCACGCGAGCGAAATCGTGACGGTTGTCGAACCGGATCCGATCGCGGCCGTCACCGCGATCCTCGAGCGGGCGAAGGCGGCAGGCGGCTACGACCACACGGCGATGACGCTGGCCACGGTCGGTCCCGACGGCCGGCCGGCGTGCCGCTTCGTCCTGCTGAAGGGCATCGATGCACGGGGGTTCGTGTTCTTCACGAATCTCTCGAGCCGCAAGGCCGAACAGATCGCCGGGTCCCCGTTCGCGGCACTCTGCTTCTACTGGGCCTCCATCCTGGTCCAGGTCCGTGTCGAAGGCACCGTCGAACCGATCGCCGCTGCCGAAGCCGATGCGTACTTCGCGTCGCGCCCGCGCGGACATCAGCTGTCGGCGTGGGCCTCCCGCCAGAGCTCCGTGCTCGACAACCGCGCGACGTTGGAGCGGCGGTTCGAGGAATACACCCGCCGGTTCGAGGGCGAGCCGGTTCCGCGACCGCCTTTCTGGTCCGGCTATCGGGTGATCCCCGATCGGATTGAAATCTGGACACACCACGACGACCGGATGCACGACCGCCTCTTGTACACGCGCACAGCCTCCGGCGGCTGGACCACCGAACACCTCTACCCATGACCCGAGTCGCCATCGTCGGCGCCGGCATCGGTGGGCTGACCACGGCCATCGCGTTGCGGAGTTTCGGGTTCGAGGCTGCCATCTACGAGGCGGCACCAGCCCTCGCACCGGTCGGGGCAGGGATCTGGGTTCCCCCGAACGCGATGCAAGTGCTGGCAGCCCTCGGCGCGCGCGAGGCTGTCGCCGCTGCCGGCGTGCGAATCGATCGGGTCCAGATCAGAACCATCGAAGGCACGGTCCTGCAGGAGCTCGACGCGGCAGCCGCCCGCGAGCGATACGGCGAACCCATCATCTCGATCCTTCGCACGCGTCTCGTCGAGGCGCTGGCAGCTCGGCTCCCGGGGCACCTCGTCCAACCGGGCAAGCGATGTCTCGGGGCCACTCACGATCAGGAAGGCGTCACGCTCCGCTTCGATGACGGATCAGAGGCACGCGCCGACCTCGTGGTGGCCGCCGACGGCATCCATTCGGCCCTCCGCAACTCCCTGTTCGGCCCGACCTCCCTTCGCTATGCCGGCCAGACCTGCTACCGCGGCATCGCGCGCATGGCGTCTGGCGAGCTCGGGCACACGTGCGCTGAGACGTGGGGAACACGTTGCCGAATCGGCTACTCCGCCGTCGGACCGGACGAGGTCTACTGGTTCGCGCCAGTGTCCTCGCCGGCCGGCACGCGCCTCGATCCGGTCCGCGTCAAGGCGCAGCTGCTCGACATGTACGCAGCCTTTCCGCACCCGGTGCGGTTGATGCTGAGCGAGACGCCGACCGATCGGATCATCCAGACGGACCTGCACGACTTCGCGCCGTTGCCGCGCTGGTCGACCGGTCACATCGTGCTGCTCGGCGACGCGGCCCACGCGATGACGCCAAATCTCGGCCAGGGCGGTGCCCAGGCGATCGAAGATGCGTGGGTGCTCGCCTCGGAGCTGGCTCGGCAGGATTGGCGCGGTGCGCTCGAGGCCTACGAGGCGGCGCGCAAGCCGCGCACGAGCTGGGTGGCCGCCGCCGCACGCCGGATCGGGCAGATCGCCCACCTCGAGAATCCTCTCGCGCAGGGGTTGCGCAATGCGCTGATGACGCGAACCCCCGCCTCGATCCAGCGGCGACACGTCCAACGGCTCTTCTCGGCCGAACACCTGGATCTACCGACCACGGCGCCGGCCACCTAGCCGGGACCGCTCACATCCAGTTCTTCGTGGTCGGCCACACCGCCGCCAGCGGCCTCTTCAGTCCGCGACAGAGGAATATCGACCGATTCTCGTACGGCATCGCCAGCGGGTCGTGGGTGCGGGCGGCGACGATGGCTGAGCTGAATTCCTGCTGAAGCTTTGCGAGCGAGTCGTCGCTGTCAATGACGATCATGACCTCGCCCGTGTATCCGCGCGGGCCCCAGAAGAAATAGTTCTGATGACCGCTGATGGCGTGCGGCAGGCCATAGGCCGCACCGAGGACGTCAACGGCGGCAGCCTCCCCGTAGTTGCTGCCGTAGATCGCCGCCTTCTCGCGATCGACGGGAGACAGGCTGTCATACACCTGCGCGACGCGAGCCACCATCGCCGACCACCCGAACCGATCCGCGAAGAACTGCGGCAGCGGTCCACTGCCCTGCGTCTCGGTGTTCGTGCTGTTGAGGTGGAGAGCCCGCGTGTAGCGGATCCAGGCCTGCGGCGCGAGCACAGGAATCGCCATCGGAAGCGTGAGCGCGCCCGCGATCGCGAGCACGACGCACCAGGCGGGCAGCAGCCAGCGCGTTCTGCGGGATCCCGCGAATGCGTGCTCCCAGGCCAACGCGCCGGCCGCGAACAACACGGGATAGATCGGCGCCAGGTAGTAATCCTTCGCGTGAAGGTGCATCATCAGCGCGAGGAACACCAGGTAGGCCACCCCGATCCAGAGAAAGCGCCTGGCGTCGCGCGCGGCGAACAGCCAGACCAGCCCGGGCAGCAGCAGGAAGATGCTGAGCGGATGCAGCATCAGGATCTGCGCGCCGACGAACGGCAACGGCGCCAGCACGACATTCTTCTGGCTCTGACGGACGTTGTTCAGCCACTCCAGCGTCGGCCAGTGGTGCTGGAGCTGCCAGAGGCCGTACGGCAGGACGAGGAGCGCCATCAATCCGCCAGCGACCAGCACCCAGCGGCTCCACAACAGCCGGCGCTGAGGCGTGATGAGAAGCCCGATCACCAGGGCCGCCAGGAAAAAGACCGCCGACGGCTTGTTCAGGATGCCGAGGCCGCCGCAGAGCCCGACGACCAGCCACCACCGTGGACTGGCGCCGCGCACCATCAGCATCACGGCGAGCAGAGCGCCCATCCAGAAGACCGGCTCGAAGGCATTCATCGAGAGATAACTGTCGATGCCGAGATAGACCGGTGCGATGAGCACGGCGACCATCGCCAGGATCTGCGCCGGGCGCCGCCCTCCGAGCCCCCACACGAGAAGGCCGGTCAGCAGGATCTTGATCCCTCCCGCGACGGCGGCCGTCAGGCGGAAGAGCGCCAGATCATGAAAGCCGAAAAGCGCGGTGGCGAGGCGGGCCTGCACCGCGACGAGCGGCGCCTGGTCGACGTAGCCCCACGCGAGGTGCCGACCGCAGACAATGTAGTAGAGCTCGTCGCGGAAGATGCCGTAGCCGGCGTGCTGCGCGACGAGGTTGCCGAAGAATTCGACGCCGATCTTGACGGCGGCGAAGGCGAGCCCGAGCGCCAGGGCCGCCGTGACACGCTGATGCCGCTCGGCTATGCTCATACATCTATAGGAGAGAACGAAATGTCAGACGAAGTTCGTTATTCCCGGAAACTCGGTCCGCTCACGCCACTCGTGGGCGCATGGGAGGGCAACAAGGGGGTCGACCTCTCATTCCACAACAAGGACAAGTGGACGACCAAGACCACCTATTTCGAAAAGGCCTGGTTCAAGCCGATTCCCGTCCAGGAAAACGGGCAGCAGGTCCTGTGGGGCCTCAATTACGGCATGACCGCCTGGCGCCACGGCGAGGAAGCGATGGATCCGTTCCACGACGAGGTCGGCTTCCTGCTGTGGGACAAAGCCAACGGCCAGGTGATGCGTAACGTCGTGTTCGGACGCGGCATCGCGATCCTCGCCGGCAGCAGCGCCGGACCGGATGACAAGGTGCTGCGGTTCGACGCCAAGCCAGGCGACCCGTGCTACGGCGTGCTGCAGAACAAGTATCTGCTCGACCGCGCCGAGCTCCGGAACTTCACCAGCACCTTCACCATCAACAAGGATGGGACGATCAGCTACACGTCGGATCTGCTGCTGAAGCTCGCCGCCCTCGGCGCGGAGATGCACCACACGGACGAAAACACGCTGCATCTCGTGAAGCGCTTTCACCCGAGCGCCGAGCAGGCCTGACCACCCGAGCCCGACCCCTGTCCTTCAGGCGCCTCTTCGGCGGCCTGGCGGACAGGGAAGAGGGCGCGTCAGCCCGCGCGGGATCACTTGTGCGCGGGCAAGTACTTCTTGTCGATACCGGCGACCACGACGTAGTTCGGGTCGACCATCTCCGTGAGGTGAATCGTCGCCGCCTGCGAGAGCAACTGGTAGGCGTCGAGATCCGACAGGCCGTAGTCGTTGTGGATCCACTGCACCAGCTCGGTGAACGCGATCCGCAGCGCATCGTCGAGCGGGCGATACGCGCCCACGGCCATGATCGCCTGATCGCTCTCGACCCGCGGCCAGTGAATCGCCTGCCCCTTGATCACGCGCACCTGCACCCGCGCGCGCAGCGGCACCTCGATGGCGGTGCCGGCCACTTCCCCGTCGCCCATCGCCGCGTGGCCGTCGCCCATGTAGAGGAGCGCGCCCGCCACATTGACTGGTAGATACACGGTGTTGCCCGCCCGCACTTCGGGCGCGTCCATGTTGCCGCCGAACTCGGCCGGCACGATCGAGCTCCGCGCCTCGCCACCCGCCGGCGCCACGCCGATGCAGCCGAAGAACGGGTTGAGCGGAATCTTCACCGAGAAGTTCGAGTCCTTGGCCTTGAACGTGGCCTCGTTCGAGGCATGGTCGATCGGATAGAGCCAGATGCGCTCGGGCAGCGGCGCATTCAGCATCGGCGTGTAGTTCGTGGTGTTGATCGCGCCGAACCCCGGCGCCAGTGCGCCGACGCCCTGGTTGGAGTCCACCTGCAGATCGAGAATCTTCACCGCGAGTGTGTCGCCCGGCTCGGCGCCGTCGATGTAGAACGGCCCGGTGAGCGGGTTGTCGCCCTTCACCTTCGCGAGTGTGTCGCTCGGCGTCTGAATGACATTCCCGAAGCAGTCCACGGTGTTCGTCTCGAGGGTGTCGCCCGACTTCAGGTGCGCCACCGCCGGTGCCGTCGCGAACGTGTACTTCAAATCGTTCGGGCCGGGGTGGTACTGCACGACGTGGGATTGCGCGAGGGCGGGAGCGGCCAGCAGGAGACAGGCCGCCGTCAGGGACAGTTTGCGCATGTGAGCTCTCCTATCGTTCGCGCCAGCCGACCGGAAAGCGCACCACCTGATCGGCGTTCGCCTCGGGTTCGTCCGATTCGTCCGGGAAACGCACCAACGCCCGCGCGCTCCGGTGCTGGGCCAGCACGTCCGGCCGGAGCTTCTTGCTCAGGTATACCTTCGATTCCGCGTTGTCGCCCCCATGCGGCTCGTACTTGATCACCTCGAACCGCAGGTGATCGAGCGTGCCGCGCATTTCGTAGAAGCGATTCTTCGTCTTGACGACGACCTCGTTGAAGCCCTGCTCGGAGGCCCAGACTTCCTGCTGCTCGGTGAGGGCCCGGAAGTGCCCCTGTCCGCGCCAGTCGATGCGTGTGCCGCCGATCCAGGAATAGAGCACGCGGCGCCCGTCGAACTGCACGCAGCCGTCGAGGCGCTCCACGAGATCCTTCAACTTCGGAATGGTCTCCCCGCGCCGGATCTCGTGTGACACCTTGAAGGCCACCGGCACGATCGCCGCCGGATCATCGGGGAGCGGCGCCATGGCCAGCAGAATCAGGTGCGGCCGATCCGCCAGGCGCGCGACGATCTCCGCCGCCATCTTCTTGCGGTCGAACTCGCCGAAATACTCCTCGATGTACTGGATCTCGAGCGCACCCTGGTCGAGCGGATATTGGACGATGCGGTATTCGGGCGGCAAGGGGTTCGCAGGGCTCCTTCCTGGCTACGGGCCACAGGCCTCGGACGACGGGCTAGAATGACGGCATGCTCCGGATCACGCCGGCGATCGCGATCGATGATGACGACATCTCGATCGCCTTCGTTCGCGCCTCTGGCCCCGGCGGCCAGAACGTCAACAAGGTGGCGACGGCCGCGCACCTGCGGTTCGAGGCCGCGGCCTCGCCTGCGTTGACCGATGCCGTGCGTGGACGCCTGGCGCGTCTGGCCGGCCGGAAGATGACCCGCGAGGGCGTCCTCATCATCGATGCCCGCCGATTCCGCTCGCAGGAGCAGAACCGCCAGGATGCCATCGACCGGCTCGTCGATCTCCTCCGCCGGGCCGCCGTGCCGCCGCGTCCGCGGCGTCCGTCAAAGCCGACGCGGGCATCGCGGGAGAAGCGCCTCGCGGACAAGAAGCACCACTCCGAGAAAAAGGAGACTCGGCGCACGAAGTCGTGAGCGCTGAGTGCCGCAGCAAGACTCATGACTCACACCTGCACACGCACCAGTCCGTTCTCGACGGACGTGGTGTGGGTCTGGCGATTATAGCGGCACCGTCGACGGCCGCGCACCCAGAAACTGCGCGATTTCCTCACGCCGCGCGCGGGCGTCGGTCTCGCCGAGCGCCACGAGCCGCCGCAGATAGCCTGGCTGGAAGAGGATCAGGCTGAGCATGTCGGCCGAGCGCGTCTGGTGCGTCCCGAGCCCGCGAACCAGGAACCGGAACGCGCGTGGCAAGTCGATCTCGTACTCGCTGGCGAGCAGGCCGAGATCCAGCGAGGGGCGCAGAATCAGCAGCTCGACGTGCCGCATGCCATTGCGCCGCTCGCGCGGCAGCGCGTCGACGAGCTCGTTGATCCGCTCCAGCCGCAGCGCATCGCCATCGAGCAGGTCGAGAAAGATGGCGTTCAGCAGCACGCCCGCCACCTGCGCCGGCGGCGGATAGCCGTCGATCGCCGAGGCCTCGGCCTCTTCGGGGCTCCGCATGTACCGCGTCGAAATGGCGAGGATGCGATCCGCGCCAAGGTGCACGGCCGGCGAGAGCGGTGCCGTGAGCCGGATCCCGCCATCACCGTACCAGCTCCGATCGAGCCGCACGGCCGGGACGAACAGCGGCAACGCCGCGGAGGCCATCACGTGCTCTACCGACAGCGCGGCGGTGACGCTCCGGCGATGCGCACGCTCCCACGCCTGAATGTGACTGCCCTCCGACGCCTGCACCCAGGTGACCGATCGGCCCGTCGCATAGCTCGTCGTCGTGAGCGCGACGGCGTCGTGGACGCCCGACTCGAGATTCCGCGCGATACCCGGCAGGCGGCCGCCCTCGGCGTTGAGCACGCGGTGCAGCAGCTGCCGGAGCGGCTCGGTGTCGACCAGCCCCTGCACGCCCGTTTGCCGGCGTGAGCCGCCCGACACCAGTTGCGCGCCCCATCGACTCACCTGCCAGGCGAGGTGCCGTGCGTCGACGCGGAAGACGTCGGACATCTCGAGGTCCATCCAGAGGCGGCGGAGCCCCGCCACCCTGGCTGGGAACGGCTCCTCGTGCGCGGCCAGGAAGGCGGCGTTGACCGCGCCAGCCGACACCCCGGTGAGGATGGGCGGCACGATCTTGGGAAATTCCTTCGATAAATAGCTCAGAAAGCCGACCTGATAGGCGGCGCGCGCGCCGCCGCCGCTCAGAATCAGCGCGAGTCTCGATCCAGTCGCCGCATCGTCCATACGCCGGTCCGGATTCGTGCCAGAATGGGGATCCCACCGCGGACCCGGCGGCCCGCGTGTCGTACCGAATGATTCCTGCACCCTTTCTGCTCGAAGCTTATCGTACCGGCATGTTCCCGATGGGCAACCGGGAGGGCGGCATCGATTGGTACTCGCCGCACCAGCGCGGCATCATCCCGATCGACGGCTTTCACGTGCCGCGCCGGCTGTCCCGGCTGCTGCGTCAGCACTCGTTCGAGATCCGGATCAACACGGCGTTCCGCGAGGTGATCTTCGCGTGCGCCGCCCTCGAGGACAGCTGGATCTCGCGCGAGATCCGCGAGAGCTACGTCCACCTCTACCGGATCGGCTTCGCGCATTCCGTTGAAGCCTGGCAGGGCGCCATGCTCGCTGGGGGCCTGTACGGCGTCAGCCTGCACGGAGCCTTCTTCGGCGAGTCGATGTTCCATCGCGTGACGAACGCCTCGAAGGCCGCGCTGGTCGCGCTCGTCGAGCGGCTGCGCGACCGCGGCTACCTCCTGCTCGACACCCAGTGGACGACCCCTCACCTCGAGCGCTTCGGGGCCATCGACATTCCCCGGGCGCGCTATCTCCGCATGCTCGACGAGAGCATGCAGCGGGAGTGCACATTCTTCCCATGACTCACGCCGACTCGACGCATCGTCAAATCCTGAAGCGGATCGCCCGGCAGGCCATGATCGATTTCGGCTTCGAACCGGATTTCCCGGCAGACGCCGAGGCGGAGTTGTTGCGCCTCCAGGCCGTGCCGCTGCCGACGGGCGCCGCTGTCCGCGACCTGCGCGATCGGCTGTGGTGCTCGATCGACAACGACGACACGCGCGACGTGGATCAGCTCACCGTCAGCGCGCCCGCCGAGAACGGCGGCGTCCGCCTGCTCGTCGCGATTGCCGACGTGGACAGCCTCGTGCCGGCCCACTCGGCGCTCGACGATCATGCGCGCCGGAACACGACGTCCATCTACACGCCGGCCCAGATCTTCTGGATGCTTCCGGAACGACTCTCGGCCGACCTGACGTCGCTCGTTGCCGATGAAGATCGAGCGTCGGTCGTCGTCGACATGCTCTTCGATGAGGACGGCACGCTTCAATCCGCTGATCTTGCGCCCGCGCTGGTCCGCAATCGCGCGAAGCTCGCCTACGACAGCGTCGCCGCCTGGCTCGATGGCCATGGCCCCCTCCCGCCGGCCGCGGCCGCGGTGCCGGGCATGGATGCGCAGCTGCGCACGCAGGACCGGCTGGCCCATGTGCTTCGCACCTGCCGTCACGAGCACGGTGCGCTCGATCTCCGCACGATCGAAGCGAAGACGGTGTTCGACGATGGGCGCCTGCAGGATCTCGAGGCGGACGTGAAGAATCGCGCGCGCGACCTGATCGAGGACTTCATGATTGCCGCCAACGGGGCGACCGCACGGTTCCTGCAGGCGCGCGGCCTGCCGTCGATCCGTCGCGTGGTTCGTACACCCGCCCGCTGGTCGCGCATCGTCGAGCTCGCCGCCGGATTCGGCGAGACGCTGCCGGCCGACCCGGACGCGGTGGCGCTCCAGGCGTTCCTCACGAAGCGACGGCATGCCGACCCGGATACCTATCCCGACTTGTCGCAAACGGTCGTGAAGCTGCTCGGCCCGGGCGAATACGTGGCCGAGGCGCCGGGCGGCAGCGCCCCCGGTCACTTCAGCCTGGCGGTCCGCGACTACACGCACTCCACCGCGCCGAATCGCCGGTATCCGGATCTCATCACGCAGCGGCTGCTGAAGGCGGCATTCGCGACCGCGGCGCCGCCGTATCGCTTCGATGATCTCCAGCAGCTGGCCCTGCACTGCACCGATCGCGAGGATGCTGCCAATCGTGTCGAGCGCCGCGTCCGCAAGTCGGCCGCCGCCCTGCTGCTCGAACGGCGCATCGGCGACCGGTTCGACGGCATCGTGACCGGCGCATCGGTCAAGGGCACGTGGGCGCGAGTGTTCGATCCGCCGGTGGAAGGACGCGTGGTGTCGGGGGAAGAGGGATTGGATGTGGGCGATCACATCCGCGTGCGTCTCGTGCGCACGGACGTGGATCGCGGCTTCATCGACTTCGCACGCGCGTGACCGCCGACCCCGGATTCCGGACCTGACCGCTTCTACGGAAACTGTCCCAGCGCAACCAGCAGCGCGAGCTTGGCCTGCCGGAGCTGATCCTCGGCCTGTGCGACGGCCGTATCGGCCGCGAGTGATGCGTTCTGTGCGTCGACGACTTCGATGTTGGTCGACGCCCCCGCCTTGAACGAGATCTCCACGATCTGGACCACGCGCCGGGCCTGATCTGCCGCCGCTTGCGCGCTCTGGAGCGCCTGCTGCGCGCTCGCGATCGCCGCCTGGGCCGCCCGCACGTCCGATTGCGCCTGCCGCGTGAGGCCCTGCTGCTGAAGCTGCGCTTCGTTGACGAGCGCCAGGCGCTCCGCGCGTTCTGCCTTCCGGAAGCCGCTGTCGAAAATCGGGATGCTGCCCTGGAACGTCAGCCGCCAGCTCCGGGCGCTCTGAAAGAACGACGCCGGCTCGATGTCCTGCGGCTGGAACAGCGCGGAGACCGACGGCAGCCATTCCTTCCAGGTGTCGTTGTACACGCGGTTGGCGGCCGCCACTCGTGCCGTGGCGAGCCGCAGGTCGGGCCTCGTCGTCGGCATCGCCGCCGTGGCCTGCGCCACCGACATCGGCGTGTCGAGCGTCGGGTCTCCGTTGGTGTCGACTGGATGCTCGGCCCCAATCAGGACGCCCAGTGCCTCCTGAGCCTCATAGATGGCATTCGCGGACTGCGTCACCAGCGTCTCATCGGTCGAGAGCACCTGCTGCGCCCGCAGTTCGTTCAGCAGGCTGCCGGCGCCGCCCATTCGCTGCGCGTGCGCCAGATCGAACTGGGCTTTCGCCGTGTCACGGGCGGTGACGTTGGCCTGATGCACGAGCCGTCGCGTGATCACCGCGAGATACGCCTGCGCCGCGGTGTAGGCGATTTGCTGCGCCACCTCGGTCTCGCTGATCTGTGCGATCTGCGCCTGATCGGCGGCCTGCGTCCGGAGCGCCCACTGCACCGGCGCGAACAGCAGCGCGTTCAGGCTCACCGACAGCGTCGTCTGGTTGCGCGGCTGCGCCACCTGCCCGTTGAATTCGACGCCGGTATTCAGCGTCGCGTTGCTGATGGACGCCGATACGCTCGGCAGCGCCGACGCCTTCGCCTGGCCCAGAAACCCCTGCGCGCGCAAAATCTCCTGGCCGGCCTGCAGCACGGTCGGATTCTGCTTGATGGCGAGATCCACCGCCTCGCGGAAGGTCACGCGCTGTGTCACGGGGGGCAGCGATGGAGGCGCGGGCGCTGCGGCCGGTGGGTCCGGCTGCGCCGCGGCTGGCGCCGGTGTTTGGGCGGAGACGAGGGGCGCCCCCGTGAGCATCGCGACGATCAGCGCGCCCGCACTGCACGCGGCCAGGGCCGCCGGCCGCCTACGCATGGGGACCTTCCGGTGCCGGCGTGAGGCCGTCGGTGCGATCGTGCCGCGCCGGGAGCACGGTGCGCACGGCAACGTACAGCACCGGGATGATGATCAGGTTCAGCATCGTGGAGACCACCATCCCGCCGACGACCGCGGTGCCAACCGAGTGGCGCGACGCGCTGCCGGCGCCGGTCGCGAGCGCCAGCGGCAGCACGCCGAAGATGAACGCGAACGACGTCATCAGAATCGGCCGGAGCCGGATGTGCGCCGCTTCAATCGCGGCGTCGACGATGTTGCGGCCTTCGTGGTGCAGGTGCTCGGCAAACTGGACAACCAGGATGCCGTTCTTGGCGGCGAGGCCAATCAACATGACGAGGCCGATCTGCACGTAGACGTCGTCCACGAGTCCGCGCGCCCAGACCGCCGCCAGCGCGCCGAGAATCGCCAGCGGCACCGACAAGAGGATGATGAACGGCAGCACCACGCTTTCGTACTGCGCCGCGAGCACGAGATACACGAGCAGCAGGCCGAGCGCGAAGATGAAGATCGCCTGGCCTCCGGCCTTGATCTCTTCGAGGGACAGGCCGGTCCACTCGTAGGTCATGCCGGGCGGCAGGTTCTTGGCGAGCTGCTGCATGGCCTGGATCGCCTGGCCGGAGCTGTAGCCAGGCGCCGCACCGCCGTCGATTTCCGCCGAGCGGAACAGGTTGTAGTGATTGATAATCTGCGGCCCCGTCGTCTGCTCCACCGTGATCAGGTTGCTCAGGCGCTCCATCTGGCCGGACGGCGTCCTGATGTAGTAACGCCCGATGTCCTGCGGCCGATTGCGGAACGCCTGGTCCGCCTGCACGTAGACGCGGTACGCCCGATCGTTGAAGTCGAAGTCGTTCACGTAGACCGATCCGAGCAGCGTCTGCAGCGTCTGCGCGACGTCGGTGAACTGCAGCCCGAGCGCCTTGAGCTTCGACCGATCGATCGTCACGAGCAGCTGGGGCGTGTTCGCCGTGAAGGCGGTGAACAGGCCGGCCAGCCCGGGCGTCCGGTTGCCGCGCATGGCGAGGCTCTGCGCCTGGTTGGCGAGGTCCTCGATGTTGCCGCCGGACTGATCGAGCAGCTCGAACTGGAAGCCGCCGAACTGGCCGATGCCCTGGATCGGCGGCGGCTCGAAGGGAATGACCATCGCGCCGGTGATCGCCCGGAAGCGCCCGTACAGCTGCCCGACAATCGCGGCCGCCGAGTCCTGCGCGGCCGTGCGTTCATCGAACGGCCGCAGGTGCGCGAACATCATCGCGCGATTCGATCCGCTGCCCATGAAGCTGAAGCCGTTAACCGTGAACACCGAGTCGATGTCGTGGAAGCTGTCCAGGATCTTCTCGGCCTGCTTCGTGATGCCTTCCGTGTACTGCAGCGAGGCGCCTTCCGGCCCCTGCACGGTGACGAAGAAGTAGCCCTGGTCTTCGGATGGCACGAACCCCGTCGGCACCTTCTCGTACATCCAGCCGGTGGCCACGAGGCCGCCGACGAACACCACGATCACCAGCACTTTCTGGTTCATCAGGTGCCGCAGCATCCGGATGAACAGGCGCGTGCCGCCCTCGATCCCCCGATCCACGTTCCGGAAGAAGAAGCCCTTCGGCCGCTCACCGCGCAGGATCAACGCGGAGAGCGACGGCGTGAGCGTGAGCGCGTTGAACGCCGAGATGAACACCGAGACGGCGATCGTCAGCGCGAACTGCTGATACAGGAGCCCCGTCGTCCCCGGAAAGAACGCGACCGGCACGAACACGGCGCCGAGCACGAGCGCCGTCGCGATGACCGGGCCCATGACTTCCGCCATGGCTTCCGAGGCCGATTCGCGCGCGCTCCGATGGTACTCGTGAATATGCCGCTGCACGTTCTCCACGACCACGATCGCATC
Organism: Vicinamibacterales bacterium; assembly: GCA_025450765.1. Taxonomy (GTDB): domain Bacteria; phylum Acidobacteriota; class Vicinamibacteria; order Vicinamibacterales; family CAVVIG01; genus JAGWRA01. The sequence continues at coordinate 24,719 of JANWLS010000002.1, forward strand.
GTCGACGACGAGACCGGTGGCGAGCGTGATGCCGAACAGCGTGAGCGTGTTGATCGAGAAGCCGAAGAGCTTCACGAACGCGAAGGTGCCGACGAGCGAGACCGGGATCGTGATCGTCGGAATGATCGTGGCGCGCCAATCCTGCAGGAACAGGAACATCACCAGGATGACGAGCCCGATCGCTTCGAGCAGCGTGATGACGACTTCGCGAATCGACTCCGACACGACCGTCGTGTTGTCGAACGCGAGTGAGTACTTCAGTCCCGGCGGAAAGCGCGTCGAGAGCTGCTGCAGGACCTGGAGCGCGTTGTGATACACGTCCAGCGTGTTCGCCGTCGGCAGCTGCGTGACGCCGATGCCGACCGCTTCCTGGCCGTTGTAGCGCAGGCTCGAGCCGTAGGTCTCGGCGCCGAGCTCCGCGCGGCCCACGTCGCGGACCCGCACGAGGGAGCCGTCCGTCCCCTGTTTCAGGATGACGGCGTCGAACTGGCTGGGGTCGGTGAGCCGCCCGACAGCGCGGACGCTCATCTGATAGCTCTGACCCGCCGGAACGGGCGGGGCGCCGACCTGGCCCGCCGCGACCTGCACGTTCTGGTCGCGCAGGGCGTTGACGACGTCGGTGGCGGTCAGGTTGTGCGCGGCGAGCCGGTCCGGATCGAGCCACAGCCGCATGGCGTAGCGGCGCTCGCCGAAAATCGTGACGTCCGCGACCCCGGGGACGCGCTTCACCGCGTCGCGCACGTAGACGTCGAGGTAATTGCTGACGAAGAGCGGTGAGTACTCGCTGTTGGCCGAATAGAAGGCCGCGCCGAAGACGAACCCGGCGGCCGCCTTGCTCACGGTGACGCCGATCTGCTTCACCTCGTTCGGCAGCAGCCCTTCGGCCTGGTTCACGCGGTTCTGCACGTCGACCGCGGCCAGGTCGACGTCACGCGAGATGTCGAAGGTGACCGTGATCGAGCTGGTGCCGTCGTTGCCGCTCGTCGACGTCATGTAGGCCATGCCCTGCACGCCGTTGATGGCTTCCTCGAGCGGCCGCGTGACGGTGGTTTCGACCGTCTGCGCGTTCGCGCCCGTGTAGACGGCGTTCACGATGACCTGGGGGGGCGTGAGCTGCGGGAACTGCGCGATCGGCAGCGTCGGAATGGCGATCGCGCCGAGCAGCACGATCACGATGGCGCAGACGCTGGCCAGAATCGGGCGTTTGATGAAGACGTCGACGAACATGTCCTGCTCTCGTGTGAAGCGGCGGTGACGGCAGCCGGGCGCGGCGCTAGGCCGGCCGGATGGAGGCGCCGTCGAAGAGCGTCTGGGTGCCGGAGACGACGACCCGGTCGCCGGCCTTCAGTCCGCCCAGCACACGATAGTTGTTGCCTACGATTTCTCCGACTTGAATCGCCCGCTGGTGGGCGATGAGCGTTCCGTGCTGCTCGTCGGCGACGAAGACGAACGGCTGGCCATTGATGCGGACCACCGACAGCACCGGCACGGTGAGGCCGGTCGTCGTCCGCCAGATGATGCGCGCCTGCACGAACTGGGACGAGCGCAGGGTCCCCTCGCCCGCGAGTCGTCCCTTGACGAGAATCGACTGTGTGGCCGGGTCGACGCTCGGCGAGATGTAGGTGACCGTCGTGTTCGCCAGCGTGTCGCCCTGCGGGTTCAGGATCGCGATCGGCAGGCCCAGGTGGAGATCGGCGGCGCGCGCGAGCGGCACCTGCACGTAAATCTCCAGCTCCTGATTGCGATCGATCGTGGTCAACTCCGTGTCGGACGTCACGTGCGTGCCGACGCGGATCGGAATGTCGCCCACGGTCCCATCGGTCGGCGCGTTCACGGTGTAGTACTGAAGCGTCACCTGGCCCTGGTGGAGCTGCGCCTGCAGCGCGTCGAGCTGCGCCTTCGCCGTATCGAAGGTCGTCTGCGCCTGGTCGAGCTCCTGCTGGCTGATCGCGCCCGCCTTGAGCAGGGTCTGCGCGCGATCGAGCTGCTGCTTGGCGTAGCCGACCGCCGCCTGCTGCGCCTGCAGGCTGGCGCTCTGGCTGGACACCGTGGCGCGCTGCCGCCGCGGATCGATCTGGAACAGCGGCGCGCCCGCCTTCACCCGGTCGCCGGATCGGACGAAGATGCGGACGACCTGGCCGTCGACCTCCGGCTTGATGCTGGTCGACGACAGCGACTTCAGCGTGGCGACGAACACCGAGGCATCCTCGAGGGAGGTCGGCTCGATCGAGGCGAGCTTGACCGGCGAGGCCGGCGGCGGGCCCTGCTGGGCCGATGCCGCATTCGAGCCGCCGCCACAGGCCGTCGTGAACAGCGCGACCGCCAGGAGTGCGGCCGGGAGGAACGCCGGAAATCGAGCACGGTCGGATCGGCCTTGATCGGAAAATGGGGTGCGCACAAGCAAGAACGACAAATGCATCTCCAGATAAGACGCGCGCGGGCGGACTTCGTTCCAAGCCCAGCCTCCTAACTTGACCCAAGCGCCCCTCGGGCGTCAAGGGACACCGGCTATAATGCCGCACCGTTTCCTTGCTGAAGGAGAGCTCATGACCGACTCGACCCGCCACCGCGCCATCACGTCGCCGGCGCTGCCCGCGCCCGCCGGACCGTATTCGCCGGGCGTTGCCCTCGACCGCCTGGTCTTCGTCTCCGGACAGGGGGCGAACGATCCGAAGACCGGTCAGCTGATCGGGCCGGACGTGGACGCGCAGACGGAGCAGTGCCTCAAAAATGTGCAGGCCATTCTCGAGGCCGCCGGATCCAGCCTGCAGCACGTGCTGCGGTGCGGGGTGTTTCTGGCGGACATGCGGGATTTTCCGAAGATGAACGCCGTGTATGCGCGCATGTTCAACGGGCATCGCCCGGCCCGCACGACCATCCAGGCCGGGGCGCTCCCCGGCGACGGCATGCGCGTCGAGATCGATGCCATCGCGTATATTCCGTGAAGAGGAGGCGCGGCGGCGGGGGCAGAATGACTCGCGTCCGCCCGCGCGGAGAATGAGATGCCGTTCAGCACGTTGATGTCCACCTCGGAGCTCGCCGCCCATCTCGGAGACCCGGCCTGGGCGATCGTCGACTGCCGCTTTGATCTGCAGAACGCAGATGCGGGCGAGCAGCAGTATCGCGACGGACACATTCCCGGCGCGGTCTACGCGCATCTCGGCCGCGATCTGGCGGGACCGAAGACCGGCGCAAACGGACGCCATCCCCTGCCGTCGCCCGAGACGTTCGCGGCCACGCTGGGCAGATGGGGCATCGGGCCCGGCGTGCAGGTGGTCGTGTACGACCAGCAGAACGGCATGTTCGCGGCGCGCCTCTGGTGGATGCTGCGCGCGTCGGGCCACGACGCCGTCGCCGTGCTCAACGGGGGTATCGCCGCGTGGCAACGCGAGGGCCGGCCGCTGCAGACCGGCGACGAGCACCGGACGCCGACGACGTTTACGGGCCGGCTGGCGCGCGAGCGCTGGATGACGGGAGACGAGGTGGCCGCCCTCGTCGGGGACGGCTCGCATGTGCTGATCGATGCCCGCTCGCCCGAGCGCTACCAGGGCCTGGTCGAACCGATCGATCCACGCGCGGGCCATATTCCGGGCGCGACCAACCACTATTACGCCGACAATCTCTCGGCCAACGGACAATTCCGCGATCCGGCGGAACTGCGCGCGCTGTTCGCCGAGACCGCGGACACGCCGGCGAGCGACATCATCTGTTATTGCGGCTCGGGCGTGTCGGCCTGCCACAACCTGCTCGCGCTCGAAATCGCCGGCCGCCCGGGCGCCCGCCTGTACGTCGGTTCGTGGAGCGAGTGGTCGACCAACCCGGATCGGGATGTAGAAACCGGGGCCTGACCTGATGCCGCTCGAAGCGACGCGCCGGTGCGAGGATCCCGAGCGCGCTGTTTGCGCGAGGTACAGGCGGCGGGGGTGGGGCCCCGCCGCAAATTTGATTAATGCCGACATGCACACCGTGAAGCTTCGCGCGCGCTATCGCACCGCTCCCGGAAATCACGTGCGGCTCACCGTGCGGTTCGGTGACGCGCAGCTGGGCACGTCGCGCGTGATGCTGGACGAAGAGCTCCTCCTCGTCGGCGACGTCGAGAAGCTCGATCTCGGTGACGGCAGCGACCTGCGCGGCCGGCATCTCTCCGTCGTCTCGACGATTTCCGATGTGAACGCAGAGAGCGACCGGCTGCTCGCGAGCTATGAGCTGTCGGGCGGTCTCGAGCCGCTGCACCTCTCGCTGGAGCGGCACGCCGCCGACGAAGCGGCCGAGCGTTTCGTGGTGGACGTCTCACTCATGTAGGCCTCCGAGGCGAGCAGCCCGGGTCCTCGTCGCAACGGTCGTCGGGGCGGGGCTGCTCGCCACGGGCGCCACGGCGCGCGCGCAGGCGCCCGGCACGACCAGCGTCGAAGACGTTCGCACACCGGAATCGCCCGCCTTCGTGCTGCTGGGCGTGGCTCCCAGCCTGGTTGAACGCCCGTCGACGCCGGCCGCCCTCTCGGTCACGCTCCTGTCCACGCTGGCCACCGGCGACAATGCCCTGCCGGCGCATTACGCGCTCGAGCTTGCGCCGTACTGGCTCGCCGCGCACCGCTCGCTCTCGCGCCAGGCCTACGAGCACCCGCACGTCGGCCAGTCGATTCTCCAGACGTTCTCGGTCTCCGTCGCCACCTCGAAGCCGCCGAAGAAGGTCGCCGCCGATGCGGTAGATGTCGGGGTCGGGATCAGGTTCGCGCTGCTGGCCGGACACGTGAACGCGAGATTCGACGATCTCGCGGCACGACTCTCGGCGCTGCAGCTCGAGTATCAAGTCCTCGACGCCATCGCCTCGCGGCTTCCGCGCCGCCCGTCACCCTCTCCCGCGCTTCCTCCCGAGGTTGAAGCGCTATTCGACCAGCTGCAGGCGGACCCATCGATGGTCCGCGTTGAGGGCCTCTCCGCCGCGGCGCAGCAACGGGCCATCGCCGCCGCCAGGCGCGAGCTGGTCGACGCATGGACGATGCCCGAGGACCCCGGACACGCCGCGCTGGATGCCGTCCGCGCGACGCTCGAGCAACGGATGCAGAGCGCGGCGCGGCGCTTGTCGACCGAGGATCTCCGCCGGCGCGGGTGGATGGTGACCGTGGCGGGTGCCGCCGCCGCTCGCGTCCCCGCCGGGACCGAGACGGGCGTCGCCGCGAGCCGCTTGATGCGATGGGGCCTCTGGGCGACGCCGGCGTATCGCTTCGATACGCCGGCGATCGATCTCGTCTCCGTCGCACGGCTCACGGTCGATCGGAGCACCGGGGCGCGGCTGGTCGACGTGGGCGGACGGCTGGCGCAGCAGGTCGGACACCTCACGTGGGCCGGCGAGCTCCTGCAGCGCTTCGCGCCGGTGTCGGGCGCATGGCCGGCACAGAGCCAGCGAGCGGCGCTCACGGTCGACTATCGCTTCACGCGCGGCCTCGTGCTGACGAGCGCCATCGGCAAGGACTTCGCGGCGCCGCTCTCGCCGGACACACGCGGCGGTCTCCTGAGCCAGCTCGGTCTGACCATCGGGTTCGGGAACGCACCCGTCGTCGAGCTATTGCCGTAGGCCACAGGCCACAGGCGCAGCTGATAGCATGACAAGATGTCGCTGATGGATGACGATCCTGACGATCAGGCTTCGGGCGCGCCGTGGGGACGCCGTCTTCTCCTGCTCCTTGTGGTGATCGCCGCAGCGGCCGGGGTGTACTTCGGCGTCCGCTCGTATTTCGTCAGCCCGCCTCAGTCGGCGCGGGCGCCCGCGTCACAAACGCCGCAGCCGGCACCGGCGCCACCGCTCACACCGACGCCGCCGGCCGCCAGGCCGAGCGAGCCGCCGGTCTCGCGCGACGCCGCGCGCGCTCCGCGCCCGCGCGCCGCGCACCCGTCGGCGCCCACAGAGGCCGCGCCCGTCGCCCCCGCGCCGAGCGACACCACGCTGGCCGTGCAGAGCGATGTGGACGGCGCCCTTGTCTTCATCGACCGCAAGTACGTGGGCAAGACGCCGCTCTCGCCGCAGGCGATCGCGCCGGGCGCACATCGCCTCAACGTCTCCGCTGAAGGCTACGATCCGTACTCCGAAAACATCGACGTCAAGCCGGGCGGGCAGTCGGTCGACGTCACGTTCAAGGTCGTCCGCGTGAACGAGCGCCTGGCCGTGAAGCACAAGCACGCGTTCGGCTCGTGCGAGGGGACGCTCATCGCCACCGTGAAGGGCCTCCGCTACCAGACGGATCACACGAGCGACGCGTTCATCGCGCCCTTCTCGGATCTGCAGGTGTTCAAAGTCGACTACCTGAAGAACAATCTTGAAATCAGGCTTCGCGACGGGCACACGTACAATTTCACCGAGCAGCAGGGTGGCCCCGACGCCCTGTTCGTCTTCCAGCGCGACGTCCAGAAGTCGATCGATCAACTGAAGAAACAAGCCGGCTAGCAGGTCTGCTACCCTATCCCGCGCGTGACGACGAGCCCTCTGGCCCTCCTGATGCTGTTCGGTGTCGGGGTCGTCGCCGGCTTCTTCAATGTGTTCGCCGGCGGCGGCTCCACCATCACCCTCCCGGCCCTCATCTTCATGGGCCTCGATTCGACGCTCGCCAACGGCACGAACCGCGTCGGGATCGTGATGCAGAACCTCGCGGCGGTCCTCTCGTTCCGCAACGAGGGGCATTCGGAAATGCGCCGCAGCCTGACGCTCGCCGCCTGGACGCTGCCGGGCGCCGTCGCGGGCGCGATCTTCGCGCTGAAGATCAACGATGCGCTCTTCGAGCGGATCCTCGCCATCGTCATGATCGCCGTCGTCGCGTCGATGTTCGCGTCGCCGGTGACGCGCGGCGCCGCGCGCCCGCACGGGCGATCGTGGCTGGTGTACCCGGCGATGTTCGCGATCGGCTTCTACGGCGGGTTCATCCAGGTGGGGGTCGGCTTCGCGCAGATGGCGACGCTCTTCCACCTCGAGGGCGCGAGCCTCGTGCGGGTGAACATGCACAAGGTGTTCATCGTGTTCATCTACACGCTGCCGGCCCTGGCGATCTTCGCCTGGTCGGGCAACGTGGACTGGATCATCGGCCTGGTGCTGGCCGCCGGTACCTCATGCGGCGCCTGGTGGGGCGCGCGCCTGGCGGTGCGCCGTGGGGATCGGCTGATTCGGTTCGTGCTGGTCGGGGCTATCATCGTGATGGCGCTGAAGCTGCTGGGAGCGTTCTAGTGACCCGTCTGTATCTGGTTCGACATGGTGCCACCGTCGCGGCGCCCGAAGATCGCTTTGCGGGCTCGATCGACGTCGAGCTCTCCAAACGGGGCCGCGAGCAGGCGCAGGCGCTCGCGCGCCGGCTGTCGCACACGAAGATCGCCGCCGCCTATGCCAGCCCGATGCAGCGGACGCGCGACACCGCGGCGATCGTGGCCGCCCCGCACGGGCTCGTTCCGGGTGTCGACGACGCGCTGCGTGAGGTGAGCCATGGGCATTGGGAGGGGATGAAGCGGGCGGACGTCGAAGCGCAGTTCCCGATGGAGTACGCCGCCTGGGAAGCCGACCCGTTCACGATCGCGCCCGAGGGCGGCGAGTCCGGCGCGCAGCTGATCGCGCGCACGCTCCCCGCCATCCGGCAGATCGTCGTGCGCCACGACGGCGAATCGGTGCTGATGGTCTCGCACAAGGCGACGATCCGGCTCGTGATCAGCTCGCTGCTCGGCTTCGATCCCCGAGGCTATCGCGATCGCCTCGACCAGTCGCCTGCGGCGTTGAACGTCCTGGACTTCAAGGATCCCGTCCGTGCGCGGCTGATGCTCTTCAACGACACCTCGCACTACGAGACCTCGCCGCATCCGTCGGGAGCACGGTTGTCGGGATGGTGGCGCGGGGAAGAACGCGGATAAGTTGAGCATTGCGAATTGAGAATGTAGAAAGGCGAAGCGCGGCATGAACCGGACCTCGGACGTCATCATCATCGGCGGTGGCTGCATGGGCGCCAGCACCGCGTATCACCTGGCGAAGCGCGGCATCACGCGCGTCACGCTCATCGAACGCGAGCCCGTGCTCGGCGCCGGATCGACCGGCCGCAACGCCGGCGGCGTGCGCTACCAGTTTTCCAGCGAGGCGAACATCCGGCTCTCGATCGAATCGATCGGCGTCATGGAGCGATTCCAGGACGAAGTCGGCCAGACGATCGACTTCCACCAGGATGGCTACCTGTTCCTGCTCTCCGAACAGGCCAACGTTGAATCGTTCCAGCGCAATCGCGCCCTCCAGCAGCGGCTCGGAATTGAGGTCCAGTGGCTCACGCCGGACGACGCCGCGAAGCTCGCGCCGGGCCTTCGGACCGATGGCGTCAAGGGCGCCACGTTCTGCAACGGCGACGGCATCGCGGACCCGAACGGCGTCACGATGGGCTTTGCGAAGGCGGCGCAATCGATGGGCGTCGAGCTCGTGAAGGAGACCGAGGTCACCGGCGTCCGCGTGGCGAACGGACGTATCCAGGGCGTCGACACCTCGCGCGGGCCCGTGGATGCGCCGATCGTGGTGAACGCCGCCGGACCCTACGCGCAGCGGATCGGCGCGATGCTCGGCGTCGACACGCCCGTCACGCCGATGCGGCATCACATCTTCATCGCGCAGCCGGCATCGCGCCCGTCCGACAACCCGTCGGCGTTCCCCGGTGCGCCGTCGAATCACATCATGGTGATCGACTTCGAGACGACCTTCTACTTCCATCGCGAAGGCGCGAATCTGCTCTTCGGGATGGCCGACCGACAGGAACAGCCCGGCTTCGATCTGAGCGTGAACTGGGAATTCCTGGAGCGGGTGACGCCGATCGCGGTTCGCCGGCTGCCGGCGCTCGCCGACGCATCGATCTCGCACGCCTGGGCCGGGCTCTACGAAATGACGCCGGACGCGATGCCGATTATCGGCCCGGCGGGTGAGCCGGACGGCTACTACCTGATCACCGGCTTCAGCGGCCACGGCTTCCAGCACTCGCCGGCCGCCGGCCGGATCCTCGCCGACGTCATCGCCGGCCGCGATCCGAAGTTCGACCTGACGCCGTTCGCCTACGCGCGGTTTGCGA
>JANWLS010000003.1 GCA_025450765.1 Vicinamibacterales bacterium
CTGGAACCGGAGCGGGACGATGGCTGACGAGGCGGCGCGCGCGATCGAGCTGGCGCGCGCATGCCGGTCTGCCGCGCACGCGATGGCGTTGTACCCGGCAGCCCATCCTGGCATCGCGACGTCGGTGGCGCGGCGCACGGAGATTGCCGCGCGGACCACGGCGGCCGGGCCCCTGACGTTCACGCCGGCGGCCGGCGCGCTGCTCATCGCCGGCGAACGAGTGGCCACGCCCGACGCGGGGATCGCCGAGTTCTCGGCGCTTCTGCACCGCCACGCCGTCGGCCGCCTCACCGTGCGGGCTGGCATGAGCCGGAACGCCTGGCTGCAGTTTCTCCAGCTGCTCCGCATCGACCCGGACGCCCTCCGCGCGCAAGGCGGAATGGCCCGCGCGTGGATGGCCTCGGGCGAGATTGGTCTCGACATCTCCGAAATCGATTACGTGGACCTCCTTCGGGAGCGGGATGGCGGCGACGCCGACTGGCAGACAGCCATCGAGCAGTCGCTGGACGCGCCGGACACGGCGAACGGCGGCGCGATCGATGAGCCGGCGCCGATTGCCGAACAGGCGGCTCCCGCGGGTCCGGAGCCGCTGTCGATCACCAACGAGATGACCGTGGTGGCTGAGGCAGCCCCGCCAGAGGACGTGGCGGAGCTCCTGAGCGCGTACACCGACAGCCGCTTCGTCGGCCAGGAGTACGAGCGCGAGCTGGCACGTGCGCCGCGGCAGGCCGAGGAGCTCGATCGGATCCAGGACGATGCGCCGGAACAGATTGCGGCGTGGCTGGCGACGATCGGGCCACGTGCGCTCGCAAGCCTGGATGTGCAGCTGCTGCTCGACCTGCTGCAGGTTGAGCAGCAGCTGGCCCGCTGGGAGGCGCTCCTCGATCCCGCGCTCGGCCGCGCCGCCGACCTCGCCGCCGCCGGCGAGGTCGACGCGGCCGGACGCCTCGTGTCGGCCGTCGCGGCCGCCGCGGCCGGCGCCGGCGCGGAGCGCCAGCGCGCGGCCGCCGCGGCGATCGAGCGCGCCATCACCCGCTTTCGCGCGGCCAGCCATCCGGCGGCCCGCCGGATGGCCGCCGCACTGCTCGGCGCGCGGGGCGGTCGCGACGCGCTCGTCGAGCTCCGCGCGCTCCTCGCCGACGACGACACGGCGGTCCAGCGCGAGGTGGTCCGCGCGGTCCTCGCGATCGGCAGCCGCGAGGCCTTCGACAGCATCAAGGCCGCCATCCTGGGCAGTCCGCCGGCCGTGCGCGATCGGATTCTCCGCGCCATCGGCCTGGCACGGCAGGATGGCCCGGCACCCTTGCTGACGCACCTGCTGGGGACGCTCGCGCGTCGCGGCTCGCTCGCCGACGTCCACGAGCGCGCGCTCGAGTTGCTGGGCACGACCGGCAGCGCGGCCGCCGTACCGGTACTGTCGCGCGCACTGGCGCAGGGGGAATGGTGGGCGCCCCTCCGCACGACGCGCCTGCGTCGTGCGGCGGCGGCGGCGCTCGGCCGTATCGGCGCGCCCGAAGCCGATGCCGTGCTGCGCGACGCAGCGGCAAACGGCTCGCGCGGCGTGCGGGCGGCCGCGAGGACGGTCCTCAATGGCTGACGTGGCCGCCCGCGACGAGCTCGTACGCGCCCTGGCGGCCGCCGTCCGCGCGGCGCAGCTCTACACGGCCGGACACCCGATCGTGGCGCGCAGCGCCGCCGCGCTCGCGGCCGTGCTCGACCGCCTGCACGCGCACGAGGCGCTCGTCACCATCGGCCTCGTCGGCGACCACATCGTCGTGCAGGACGCGCCGATCGCGCGCACGGCCACCTTCATGGAGTTCATGGCACGGTTGCGGGCCTCCGGGATCGAGCGCATCACGTTCGATCGCGCGGTCACGACCGGCGAGGTCGCCGCGTTTGCCGCGTCGCTCGCCGCGCAGACCGACGAGAGCTTTGCCCACATCCGTGTCGGGCGCCTCCAGCTCGCCGGCGAGACCGAGACACCCGAGGAGCCGGCCGTTCCGACCGTCCGCCAGGCGTACGGGGATGCCGTATCCATGGCGGCTGACGCCTGGCAGCAGTCCGCCGCCGGCCACACCGTGGACCCGGCCGCCCTGCGGGCCGCCATCGACAACCTGGCACTCGAGGTCGCCCGCAATCGCACGGCGCTCCTCGCGCTCACCGCGATCAAGCAGTACGACGACTACACGCTCACGCACATGGTGAACGTATCGATCCTGACGATGGCCCAGGCGCGCAGCCTCGGGCTCGAAGGGGCCGCGCTCCGCGAGGTCGGCCTCGCCGCGCTGATGCACGACATCGGCAAGGTGCACACGCCGGCGGAGATCCTCACCAAGCCCGATCGCCTCACGCCCGCCGAATTCGCCGTCATGAAGCAGCATCCGGTGCACGGCGCGGAGATGCTGCGGGCGACGCCCGAGATGCCGACGCTCCCCGCCATCGTCGCCTTCGAGCATCACCTCCGCCTGGACGGCACCGGCTATCCGGAAGGGGTCTCGCGCCCGGCGTTGAACGCGGCGACGATGCTGTGCAGCATCGCGGACGTGTACGATGCGATGCGATCGCAGCGCCAATACCAGCAGGCCTTCCCCACCGATCGCATCCTCGCCGTGCTCCAGCGCAACGACGGCCAGCAGTTCGATCAGCGGCTCGTGCGCCGCTTCACGCAGATCATGGGGATCTATCCGCCCGGCTCGCTCGTCCGCCTCGATACGGGCGCCATCGCCATCGTCCGCACGCCGCGCGCGGTGGATCCGTACCGCCCCCGCGTGCGCCTGCTCCTCGAACCCGATCGCACCCCGCTTGTCACGCCGATGGACTGGGATCTCAGCGAAGCCGCCGGCCGCGGCCTCTCCCCCTCGGCCGTCCTCGCGCCCGCCGACCCGGACGAATACGGCATCGACGTGCTCGAACAGCTGTAAGCGCCGTAGGGTGATTTGGAGGCGCTTCTGTTATTCTGTTCCGACGCTTTTGACCTGGAGGACACGTTCGATGAGACTGCGTCTGGCCGCCCTCGTGGCGGGTCTCGTGGCGCTCGTGAGCGCCTCAACCGCAGCCCAGCGCCCGCTATCGCCGCCGGCGATGGTGATCGCCTCGACTCCCCAAACGATTGGGGCCTGGGATGCCCGCGTTCGGGCGATGCTCCAGAACGGGCAGCTCGATATCGGACGGCTGCAGCGCGATTCGCTGATCAGCGGCCGCACGCATGTCCGGCTCGATCAACGCTACCAGGGGCTGCCGGTGTTCGGCGGCCAGGTGGTTCGCCAGCAGAGCGGGCAGACGACGATCAGCGTCTTCGGCCGGTTCTTCCAGAACATTTCGATCAACGCGAAACCCACGCTGACCGCCGCCGCGGCGGCGCATGCCGCCGTCGCCGCCCAGGGCGCCGACAGCGTGGCGTCGGGCCCGCCCGTGCTGGGCGTGCTGCCTGGCGGCTCGCATGGCTACGTGCTCGCGTACCGCGTGCTCGTGCGCGCGCCGTGGGATATCCAGATCTATTACATCGACGCCAACACCGGGGCCGTCGTCTCGCACGCGAGCCGGATCAAGAAGGACCAGGCCGCGGCGGCGATTGGCAGCGGCACGGGCGTGAACGGGGATCGGGAGAAGGTGAGCGCGAACCAGTCGGGGGGGACCTACCAGGCGATCGACGTGATGCGCCCGGCGGTCACCTTCACCCTGGATTTCGGCGGCAATCCGGCCCGCTTCAACAGCTTCTTCACGAGCGGCCAGGTGTTTCTGTCGGATGTGGCGACCAGCAGCAGCAACACATGGACCGATCCCGTGGTCGTCGATGCCAGCGCCTACCAGGGGATGTTCTACGACTACGTCTACAAGGTGATGGGGCGCTCTGGCATCGACGATGCGAACCTGCAGGTGGTGGGGATCACGCATCCGCTCTCGAGGAGCGACGCCGGGACCTACAGCAGCGACATCGTCGGGAATTACATCGACAACGCGCTGTACCTCGGCGACGGCACCATCCTGTATGGCGACGGCGATGGGCAGACGTTCACGTACCTCGCGGGCGCCCTCGATGTGGTGGCGCACGAGCTGACCCACGGCATCACCGATTTCAGCTCGCAACTGGGCGGCACCGATGAGCCTGGCGCGCTCAACGAGGCGTTCTCGGACATCATGGCGACGGCCATCGAGTTCGCCTATCAGCCGCCGGGCAACGGAAAGGACCAGGCCGATTGGCTGATCGGCGAGGACGTCACGTTGACGGCGCCCGGGTTCATCCGCTCGCTCGAAGATCCGCAGGCCGGGGGCGGCGTCGACAATTACAGCAAGATCCGCGATATCGGCACCTCCAACGACAACGGCGGCGTGCACGAGAACTCGACCATCGCCAGCCACGCCTTCTACCTCGCGGTGCACGGCGGGACGAACCGCACCTCCGGCATGTCCGTGCAGGGCGTCGGGATGGCGAATCTCGATCGGGTGGCCAAGGCGTTCTATCGGGGCTTCGTGTTCATGCTCGGGCCCAACTCCACGTTCTCCGACGCGCGACGGGCGACGCTCCAGGCCGCCCAGGATCTGTACGGGAGCACCAGCAACGAGTACGCGCAAATTCAACAGGCCTGGACCGCGGTGGGAGTTCACTGAGATGCGGCTTCGCGTATCCGTTCTTGTTCTGGCGCTGGCCGGGGCGCTGTCGGGGCCCGCATGGGCGCAGGGCACGGCCACCTCGACGAGCGCCGGCGCGGCTGACTGGGGCGGACAGAACATCCGGCTCGGCGTCAGCGCGGGCCTGCAGGCGGGCGCGCCTGGCTTCACCCAGAGCTCCATCCTGCAGATCTACGCCGAGGACGCGCCGATCACGGTCGATTACGGGCACAAGAGCGCGCTCCTCGTCGATGGCAGCCTCGGCTTTCACCTGAAGGGACGCTTTGGACTGGGCGTGGCCGTGTCGTACGCGCGGTCGAAGGTGGATGGCCAGGTCCACGGCGAGATTCCCCATCCGTTCTATTTCAATCAGCCGCGGGCGATCGACGGCACGGCGAGCGGTCTCCAGCAGACGGTCCTCGGCACGCATATCCAGGCGCTGTATCTCTGGCCGGTCAACGACAAGTTCGACATCATGTTCTCGGGCGGGCCGTCGCTCATCATGTTGCAGCAGGATCTCGTGAGCAACGTGAACTTCTCGGAAACCTATCCATACGACACGGCGACGTATGAGAGCGCCCAGCTCGCGCGCACCCGGCGAACCGGCATCGGCTTCAACGCCGGCGCCGACCTGACGTACCACTTCACGCAGATGCTCGGCCTCGGTGTGCTCGTGCGCTACACGCGCGCGACCATCTCGCTGCCGATTGCTGGCGCGTCGAACGTGAGCGCCCGCGCGGGCGGCGCGCAGGCGGGAGTGGGGCTGCGGGTGCTCTTCTAAGACCTCGGGCTCGGAATGCCTGATACCGCCTTCTCCGCGCGAGTCCTCTCCATCGTCCGCCGCATCCCGGTCGGGCGTGTCGCCACCTACGGCGACGTGGCGCACATGGCGGGCCGGCCGCGCGCGGCGCGCGCCGTCGGCAACATCATGCGCACCTGTCACCGGCACGACGTCCCCTGCCACCGTGTCGTGGCCGCCGGCGGCCTGGTTGGCGGATATGGCGGCAATGAAGGCCTCAAGCGGTCGCTGCTCCGGGCCGAGGGCCTGACCGTCGCCGGCCGCCGCATCCGCCAGTGGACGGCCGTTCGCTGGCAGCCGTCCCCCTCCCGACGCCCCGCGGCAACGCAACGGACCCGACCTCCCGTCTAAGCACACAGGAGTCACGTGCGATCGGCAGACGCAGAGCTCATCGCCCGATGTCGACACGGCGACCTGAGCGCCTTTGAAGAGCTGTATCGGCAGCACGCCAGCCGGCTCCACGCCCTGGCCTGCCGGATGGCGCCAACCCGGGCCGATGCGGAGGACCTGCTGCAGGAGATCTTCCTGCTGGCCCACCGCAAGCTCGGCACCTTCAAGGGCGAGTCGGCCCTCTCCACCTGGCTGTATCGGCTGGGAATGAATGTCTGCCTGGATTTCGTCCGGAGCCGGCAGGGCCGATCGGGACGGCTGACCGATTCGCTCGATGATGAGGAGCCCGGGGCGCCCGCGATGCCGCAGACACCGCCGCTCGACGCGGTCTCGCGGATCGACCTGGAGCGGGCCATCGCCGAGCTGCCGCCCGGGAGCCGGGCCGCCTTCCTGCTGCACGACGTGGAAGGCTTCGAGCATCACGAGATCGCGGCGATTCTCGGCGTGAGCGCGGGCACATCGAAGTCGCAGGTGCACAAGGCGCGGCGGAAGATCCGGTCGCTGCTCGGGCGACCGGCGCCGCGAGTGAGTGGAAGGCCATGAGCGCGTGTGAACAGTACACGGACGCGATTGACGAGTACGTCGACGGCACGCTCGACCCGGAGGGGCGGCGCGCCGTGGAGGCGCACCTGGCGGACTGCGCGACCTGCCGCACCCTCGTGCAGGACCTGGAGCAGCTGCGCCGGACGGCGCGCGCGCTGGATGCGCCGGCGCCGCCGCCCCGGGTGTGGGCGGCCCTCGCGAACCAGATCGAGGCCGATCGCGGCGCCGCGCGGCCGCCACGGATCCGCCGCGCCGATCGGATGCGGTCGTCCTGGCTGATCGGCCTGGCCGCCGCGGCCGCCGTGGCGCTGGTGGTCATCACCGCCTCGGTGGTGCGGCTGATGGAACGGCCGCACACGACGACGGAGGCCGTCACGACGCCCGCGAGCACGGGGACCACCGCCGCCGCGACGCCGGAATCGGTCGCGGGCGAGCTGCAGCAGGCCGAAGCGCATTACGAAAAGGCGATCGACGGCCTGCAGCAGATCGCCAAGGCCGGCCAGGGGTCACTGGACCCGAAGGTGGCCGCGGCGCTCCAGCAGAATCTCACGGTGATCGACCAGGCGATCGCGGAGAGCCGCGCGGCCCTCAAGACCCAGCCGACGAGCGAGCCCGCGCGGGCGAGCCTGCTCGACGCCTTCCGGACGAAGGTCGGCCTGCTCGAGGACACCATCGCGCTCATCAACGAGATGCGGAAAGGCAACTCCGCGGGCGCCGCCCGCATTGTGCATGGACTCAAGGAGTCCTGAACGGATCGTCATCATGATGCCCAGAATCGGAATGTGCCTCGTCGGCGTGCTGTTGTGGATCGCGGTGCCGGCCGCCGGCCAGCAGACCGGCGAAAACCGGTTTTCGCGCACCGTGCAGGTGGGGCGCGACAGCTCGCTGGCGGTGTCCAACATCGCCGGCGAAGTCACGGTTCACACGGGGCGCAGCGGTGAGATGCGCATCGAGGCCAACAAGCGGGTGCGGGGCGGCAGCGACCAGGACGCCGAGCGCGTCCGCATCGACGTGGCCGAGCACGGGGGCCGTGTCGAGGTGCGCACCATCCACACGGGTGAGAACGACCACACGTCGGTCGACTTCACCATCACGGTGCCGCCGGATGCATCGGTGGACCTGCGGTCGATTTCCGGCAACATCCAGGTGGCCGGCGTGCAGGGCGGGGTGCGTGCGGAAAGCGTCAGCGGGAACGTCACCGTGGGATCGGCCGCACATCTCGATCGGATCAAGTCCGTGTCGGGCGACGTCAGGATTACCGGCGGCTCGTCGGACGCCGACGTCGACACCGGCAGCATCAGCGGGAACGTGACGATCACGAACCTGAAAGCGCCGGGCCTCACGCTCTCGACCGTGAGCGGCGACATGGTGCTCGACGGGATGACGCTCGATCGCGTGAGCATCCGCAGCGTCAGCGGAGACGTCGACTACACCGGCGCGCTCGCGCGGAACGGTCGGTACGAAATCTCGTCGCACTCGGGCGACATCACGCTTCGCCTCGCCGGTCAGACGGGCTTCGAGTTCGATGCGACGAGCTTCAGCGGCGACATCCAGTCGGACTTCCCGATCACGATCCACGACACCGGCTCGGACAATCGCCACGGGCCGCGGCAGCATGCCGTGCACGGCACGTTCGGCGACGCCAGCGCCCTCCTCACCGTCCGCACCTTCAGCGGCGACGTCACGGTGAAGCGGCGCTAGCTGAGCGGTATCGACGGGCTATAATGACCGGAGGGAGAGACGACATGAAACACGTGTTCCTGGTGGGAGTCTTTGCCGGAGCGCTGGCTGCCAGCACCGCCTTCGCCGGGCCGGCGACGGCGACCACGGGTCGCGCGGCCGCCTTCACCGCCGCGCAGGCGGGCGCCGCCTCCGAGCGCCTCGCGACGGTCCGCATTCCTCGAAAGGTCACGGCCGACGGGCAGCCCCTCGCCGCTGGCACCTACACGCTCGTGCTCGGCGAGCAGGCGCCTCCACCCACGGCGGAGGCCGGTCAGTCAGACGAGCGCTGGGTGCAGTTCGAGCAGCGCGGCCAGGTGAAAGGCCGTGAGATCGCCAGCGTGATCGGCGCCGACCAGATCAAGACCGTCGCCGATGGAGACCGGATTCCCTCCCCCGGCCGCGCCTCGGTCGAGATGCTCAAGGGGGGCGAATACCTGCGAGTCTGGGTGAACAAAGGGGGCGAGAACTACCTCATTCACCTGGTGATCGCGCACTGACCTAGATCGCCATCAGGTCGAACTGCTCGTGGTGCAGATGCACGTCCGGCTTGATGGTGATCTCCTTGTGCAGCGAGTCCTTCAGATCGCGCAACACCGCGCTCTCCTCTTCCTTGAGGGCGCGGGCGATGTCCGGGTTGACGCGCAGCAGGATGTTCTGCGCCTCGACGTCGGCGCCGACCTTCTTCACCTCTGACAGAATCTCGTAACAAATCGTCGAGCTCGACTTGATGACGCCGGTGCCCGAGCAGTACGGGCACGGCTCGGTGAGCACCCGCTCGAGGCTCTGCTTGACGCGCTTGCGCGTGACGATGATGAGGCCGAAGTCGGAGACCTGCACCGCCTTGGAGGGGGCGCGGTCCTTCCGCAGCTCCTGCTCGAGCGCCTGGAAGACCTTCTGGCGGTTCTTCTTCTCCTCCATGTCGATGAAGTCGAGCACGATGATGCCGCCCAGGTCGCGCAGCCGGATCTGCTGCACGATCTCCTTGGCGGCCTCGAGGTTCGTCTTCACGATGGTGTCTTCGAGCCGGCCGGCCGTCCGCTTTCCCACGTAGCGTCCGGTATTCACGTCGATCGCGACGAGCGCCTCCGTCTGGTTGATCACGATGGACCCGCCCGACTTCAGCCAGACCTTGCTCCGGAGGGCCTTGTCGATCTCCGCCTGGACGCCGTACTCCTCGAAGATCGGGAACTCCTTCGTATAGAGCTTCACGCGCGGCGCAAGCGACGGCATGATCCGCTCGATGAGCTCCTTCACCCGCTGGTATTCCTGCTCGTTGTCGATGCGGATGGCGGCGAACTCTTCGGTGAGCAGGTCGCGCAGGAGCTTGGCCACGAGGCTCTGCTCGCGGTACACGACCGCGGGCGCGCGCGAGGTCTCCACCTTGTGGCGGATCTCGTTCCACACGCGGTGGAAGTAGGCGAGGTCGCTGACGATGTCGTCCTTGGGCCGGCCGCCGGCGGCGGTCCGGATGATCACGCCGCCCGTGAAGCCGTGCGCGTCGCGGAACTCGCGAACGATGCCGCGCAGCCGGCTGCGCTCTTCGCGGGAATCGATCTTCCGTGAGACGCCGACGTGATCCACCGTCGGCATGAAGACCAGGAAGCGCCCCGGCATCGTGACGTAGGAATTGAGGCGCGCCCCCTTCGTGCCGAGCGGCTCCTTGGCCACCTGCACGAGGATCTCCTGCCCTTCCTTCAGCAGGTCCTCAATCTTCGCCTCGGGCGCCGCGTGGTCGCGGCCCTTGCCGCGGCCCTTGTTGCCGTCCTCCTCTCCCTCATCGTCATCGCCCGCTTCGAGGCGCTTGAACTCCTCGATGGTGTTGACGACGTCGGAGACGTAGAGGAAGCCGTGCCGCTCCAGCCCGATGTCAACGAACGCCGACTGCATGCCGGGCAGCACTTTCGAGACCCGGCCCTTGTAGATGTTGCCGAAGACGCCGCGCTGGCGCTCCCGCTCCACGAAGATCTCCGCCACCACGTCGTCTTCGAGGATGGCGACGATTGTTTCGTGGCCATTCGAGGAGACGATCATCTCCTTGGTCATGCCGCTGAAATCCCATAAATGCCACCATGCGGCCTTCTCGCTAATTGGTGAAGCGACGCATCCGTACGTTCAGCACCAGCCCGAAGCCGGCGAGTGTCGCGATGACCGACGAGCCTCCAGAGCTCATCAGCGGAAGCGTCAGACCCTTGACCGGGGCGAGCCCGGCCGACATGGTGATGTTGTAGATGACCTGGAACGTGAAACTGGCGAGAACGCCCAGAACCAGGTAGGCACCGAGGCGATCGTTGGACAGTCGCGCCGCCTCGAGCGCACGCACAATCACGAACAGATACAGGCCGAGCGCGAGGAGCACGCCGATGAACCCCTGCTCCTCGGCCAGCACCGAGAAAATGAAATCGTTGGTGGCCACCGGCAGGAATTGCAGCTGTCCCTGCATCCCCTTGCCGAAGCCTTTCCCCGCCAGTCCGCCCGAGCCGACGGTGATGCGCGCCTGGATCTGCTGATAGCCCGCGCCGCGCGCGTCCTGGCTCGGATTGAGAAACGTGACAATCCGCTCTTTCTGGTAATCCTTGAGACCGTACCGCCAGGCGACCGGCGCGAGCAGCACGAACGCCAGCGCGAGGATGCCCAGCATCTTCATCCGCATCCCGGCCAGGTAGGCGATGGCCAGGTAAATGGGGATCAGGGTGACCGCCGTGCCGAGGTCCGGCTCCTTGGCGATCAGCGCCAGTGGAACGAGTGTGAGGGCGCCGGCGACGCCGAGTTCGACGACGGTCGGCACCTGCTGCCGGTTGTCGCCGAAGAACTTCGCCAGCACCAGGGCGACGACGAGCTTGGTGAACTCCGAGGGCTGGAAATTGAAAACGTGGAGGCCGATCCAGCGGCGCGAGCCGCCCGCCAGCGTGCCGAAGACCAGCACGTAGAGCAGCAGCGCGAGCGCGCCGATGTAGATGAAATGTGATTTGTCCGCGAGCGTCCGGTAGTCGATCGAGAGACAGACCACCAGCGCGAAGATCCCGAGCACGATCGCGTAGATCTGCTTCACGTACAGCTGCGACGGGTTGCCGTGGACGGCGCCCGTCACGCTGTAGATCATCGCGACACCGAGCAGGCAGAGCGTCAGGATGGCGCCGACGAGCAGCCAGTCGATGTAATGCCAGAGGTTTCGGTCGAACATTACCGCGGCTCCGCCCCGAACGCCGGCTCACGTCGTTCCGATCGCGATCGGGCTCGCTCCGCTCGCGGGCGCGCCGTGCGCGCCGTTGACCTCACCGCTGGCCTCCGCCCGTGCCGGTCGTCGCGGCCGCGGCGACGGCCGTCGTCGGCTTCGGCGCCGGCCAGACCGGCAGCGGCTTGCCTGCCTATTCCGCGAGATAGGTCTCGACGGCGAACTTCGCGATCGGGATCGCGGCGGCCGCCGGGTGGCCTGAATGCTCGGCGAACACGACGCCGGCAATCTGCGGGTTGTCGGCGGGCGCGAAGAACACGAACCAGCCGTGGTCCTTGAGGTTCTCGTCCGTCTTGCCGGCCGCCGCCTTGGCGCCCGACAGCGAAATCACCTGCGTCGTCCCCGTCTTGCCCGCCACTTCGAAGCCGGCGAGATCCGCCGTGTTCGGCCCCGGCTTGTGCCAGTCGTAGTATGCCGTGCCGCCCGGCTGATTGACGACCATGGAGAGCGCCTTGTGGAGCGTCTCGATCGTCTCCGGCTTCAACTGGACGACCGACTTGGGCGCCGGCTCCGGCACCGCCTTCCAGCCGTTCCCATCGTCCACGGCCTTGAGGAGGTGCGGCGTCACGCGTGTTCCGCCGTTGGCGATCGTCGCCATCATCACGGCCAGCGAAATCGGCGTCACCGAAACCTGTCCCTGCCCGATCGCGACCGACATGGTCTCCCCGGCGTACCACTTCTCGCCGGTCGTCGCCTTCTTCCACTCCGTTGACGGCACGAGCCCCTGCACTTCGTTCGGCAGGTCGATGCCGGTCTTCACGCCGAGGCCGAGCAGGTTGGCCCACTTGTGGATCTTGTCGACACCGAGCATGTTGCCGAGCGTGTAGAAGTACACGTCGCACGACTGCTGGATGGCCTGCTCCATGTCGATCGTGCCGTGGCCCTGGTGACGCCAGCAGTGAAAGTAGTGGCCGTAGAAATCTGCACCGCCCGAACAGTGCACCTTGAAGTCCGGCGTGGCGATACCTTCCTCGAGCGCCGCCGTGGCGACGACGATCTTGAAGGTCGATCCCGGAGAGTAGCGCCCCTGCAGCGCCCGATCTTCGAGCGGCTTCTCGCGATCGGTCGTAAGTGAGGCCCAGGTCGCGCGATCGATCCCGGCCGCGAACTTGTTGGGGTCGTACTCGGGCAGGCTGGTGAGCGCGAGCACCTCGCCGTTGTCGGGCCTGAGAATGACGGCCGCGCCGGCGTAGCCGAGCTGCCGGAAGCCTTCCTCGACGGCCTTCTGCACGCCCTCGTCAATCGTGAGCTTGATGCGGCGGCCCTCGACGGGGGCCACCTCCTGGAGCGTCCGCATCTCGCGGCCCATGCTGTTGACGACCACGTGCTTGGCGCCGTCTTCGCCCATCAACAGGCTGTTGTAGATCTTCTCCACGCCCGTCTGGCCGACGATGTCGCCGCTGTCGAGGCCATCGGACGCCACCTGCTGATAGTTGACCTCGCCGACGTACCCGAAGAGGTGCGCCGCGAGAGACTCCGCGGGATACCGTCTGGTCGGCACCTGCTCCACCACGACGTCGGGGAGCTCCGTGTCGAGCCGCCGTGCCATGACCGCCGCCACCTGGGCCAGCGTGGCGTCCTGCACGATGACGATCGGTTCGTAGGTCGGCTCGCGGCGGTGGCGTTCGACGACTTCCCGAACGGACGCTTCGTTCAAGCCGAGCACGTCCGAGAGCAGGTGGATGGTGCGATCGAGGTTGCGCGTGTGCTCGCGAACGATCGAGATGTCGTAGGAGTTGCGGTTCTCGACGAGCACGCGGTTGTCACGGTCGAAGATCAGGCCGCGAGGCGCGCGCAGGGCCAGCGTCCGCTGATGGTTGTTCTCCGCCATCTCCTCATAGGTGGCGTGCTGCGCAATCTGCAGCACCCAGAAGGCGACGGCGAGGACGGCGAACAGCACGTACAGCACGTACCGCAGTGTCGAGATGCGGAGCGGGATTTTTCTGCGATCTTCGGCCATGGGGCTTCCTTAGCGTCCGGCCCAGCGCCCCGTCCGCGTACGGCCGGCTCGGCGCCGATCCACGTAGCCGGGCAGCACTTCCACGAGCTCGAACACGACGATCCCGATGACGGCGTTCCCGACCGCCTGAATCGCGACCGCGGCGTACGGGGACGGGAACTGTCGCAAGCCGAGCGTCACGTACAACCCGATGAAGATGATCGCCCGCGCGATGGTCGCCCCGAAGAAGACGACCATGCGCGTGAGCGGCTGGGTGACGATGAACTGCGTCCCGACCAGCCCCGCGACGAACCCGACGATCGTATCGGCGAGCCCACCGATGCCGATGATGCCGCTCGACAGCCCATCCTGCAGCAGCCCGCCGATCGTGCCGGCCATCAGGCCGGCGACCGGTCCCGACGAGAGCCCCAGGTAGACGACCGCGACGAGCACCAGGTCGACCACCGCCATCCCGTGAAACGCGATCCGCCCGACCATGGTCTGGAGCACCAGCGCGGCGACGATCGCGACCGTGAATCCAACCGCCTTCACTCGCGACCCGCTCCCGTTCCCGTTCCCGTTCCCGTTCCGCTGTTGGCCTCCGCAGGCGCGGCGGTGTTCCGCGGCGGTGGCGGCGTGAGCACCACCAGGACCTCTTCGAGCCGCGTCAGGTCGACCGCCGGACGGACCGCGATCAGCTTGTAGCCGCCGACGCCGTGCCGCACGGTTTCGACCTGCCCGATCACGAACCCTTTCGGATAAATCCCGTCGATGCCGGAGGTCATCACGGCGTCCCCCGGTTTCACGTCGGCGGTTTCGGCGACGTACTGCATCTGCAGCAGCGGCCCGCCCGTGCCCATCATCACGCCCTGCGCGCGCGAGCGCTCGATGAGCGCACCGACCGCCGCGTTGCGATCCACCAGGAGCTGCACTTCCGAGGCGTGCAGCCCCGACATCACCACACGTCCGACGATGCCCGCGGGCGCGATCACCGCCCTGTCGCGGTGCAGCCCGGACTCCCGTCCTGTATCGATGGTGACCGTGCGGAAATCGGGGCTGGCGCCGGCGGCAATCACGTCGGCCGCCGAGAGAGACAGGGTCGCGCGCTGCGTGAGATCGAGCAGCTGCTCGAGGCGGCTGCTGCGGTCGGCGAGCGCGCGCTGCTGCTGCAGCTCCACGCGCGCACTCGTGAGCTCGTCGCGAAGCTCCTGATTGTCCCGGCGCACGTGCCAGAGCGCCACGTAGTCGTCCCAGAGCGACGAGCCGCCGCCGGTGAGGGCCGCCGTTCCGCGCTGCACCTCGGAGAAGACGCCGAAACTGACTTCCGCCAGCACGGGCACGCCGGCCTGCGAGGTCACCTGGGTGGAGATCAGGATCAGGTGGCCGATGATCACCGCCGCGAGCAGGTAGCCGGTGTGCTGGCGTAGATCCAGAACGGTCATGTCGATCAGTCGATCGAAATCTTCCGGAGCAGGTTGAAATCCGAGAGCATCTTGCCGGCGCCGAGCACGACCGAGGACAACGGATCCTCGGCCATCGCCAGCGGCAGCCCCGTCTCTTCCCGCAGCCGCTTGTCCAGGTTCTTGAGCAGCGAGCCGCCGCCCGTGAGCACGATTCCGCGATCGACGATGTCGGCCGAGAGCAGGGGCGGGGTCCGCTCGAGCGCCACGCGGACGGCGTCGACGATGACGTTGACCGTCTCGGCGAGCGCCTCCCGGATTTCCTCGTCTGACACAGTAATCGTCTTCGGGACGCCTTCGATGAGGTGCCGCCCCTTGATTTCCATCCGGATCGGCTCCTCGAGGGGGTAGGCGGACCCGATTTCCATCTTGATCGCCTCGGCCGTCCGCTCGCCGATCAGCAGGTTATAGGTCTTCTTGATGTACTGGATGATGGACTCGTCCATCTCGTTGCCGGCCACCCGCACCGCCTTGCTGTAGACGATGCCGGCCAGGGAGATGACGGCGATATCGGTCGTCCCGCCGCCGATGTCCACGATCATGTTGCCCGAGGGCTCCGTGATGGGCATGCCGGCGCCGATGGCCGCGGCCAACGCCACTTCGACCAGGTGCACTTCGCTGGCCTTGGCCCGGTAGGCGCTGTCCTTGACCGCCC
>JANWLS010000004.1 GCA_025450765.1 Vicinamibacterales bacterium
CGAACCGGCCATTGATGACGGCGATGACGAGCGGCGTCGTGTCGTCGCCGGGATCGACCTGGTTCACATCGGCGCCCGCATCAACGAGCGCACGCACGGCGTCGAGGTGACCATCGCGAGCCGCGAAGAGGAGCGCCGTAAGGCCGCCCTGCGTGCCGACGAGATCCGTGTAGCTGAGCGGCCGCGGCCCGGCCGGCTGCGGCGGGGTGGCCCGCTTCGGTGCGGGCTTGGCCGCCTCGCCTTCCTTCTTGCCCGCCGTCTTCGCCGGCGGCGGTCCGAAGAAGCCTTCGACGCGGGGATCGTCCTTGGGCAGCTTCCGCCAGTCGAACACGGTGCTCGCCGCTTTCCAGTCGGCGCCGTGCGCGAGCAGTGCCTTGAGCGCGTCCGTCCTGCCCGCGGCGGCCGCGAACATCAGGGCCGTCTCGCCCCTGAACGCCTCCTTCGCGTTCACGTCGGCGCCCGCCTGGATCAGGGCCGTGACGACGGCCGGGTTCCCCGACGCCGCCGCGAACATCAGCGGCGTCGTCCCGTGCGCGTCCACGTGCGACGCATTGGCGCCGCCCTCGAGCAGCGCCGCGGTGACGTCGGCCTCGCCGTTCTTCGCGGCAAGATCGAGCGGCGTGTACAGGCCGACGCGCGTGGCGGCCTCCGGGTTCGCCCCGGCATACAGGAGCATCCGCGCCATCCCGGCGTCACCGTTCATCGCCGCCCAATGGAGCGCGGTCATGCCGTCGCCCTGCGACGCGTTCGCATCGGCGCCTTGCTTCAGCAGGGCCTCGACCGCGGCCTGGTCCTTCTGCATCGCCGCGTCGGCCAGGGGCGCCTGGTTTGGAGCGGCAGATACGGTGAGCCCCAGTGTCGCCGCGAGCCCGATCGCCGCGGCCGTCCGGAGTGCGCGCTTCATCGGTTTACGCTCCCTGCCGATCGGCGGCGGTCGTTTCCGCCGTCGGATTGAGATCCATCGCCTCGGTGCTGTCGCCGAACTTTTCCTTCTGCACGCCGAGCTTCTGCAGCACCGACAGCCAGGCGTTCGCCATCGGCGTCCCGTCGGCTGTTTTCACGTGCATGTTGCCCTTCAGCTGACCGCCGGCATGGCCCGCAAGGAACAGCGGCAGGCGCCGGTGATTGTGGAGATTGGAATCTCCCATCGGCGAGCCGTAGATGACGAGGCTGTTATCGAGCAGCGTCCCGTCGATATCGGGAATGCTCTTCAGCTTCGCCAGGAGGTACGGCACCATGCTCACGTGATACGTGTTGATCGTCTGCAGCACGCGCAGGCGGTCTTCCTTCTCCTGGTGGTGCGAGGTCGGGTGGAAGGCCGCGGTCGCCGCCTCGCCGCCCGCGCCCGGATACACGCGGCTCGAGGCGTCGCGTCCGAGCTTGAACGAGAACACGCGCGTGAGGTCGGCCTGAAAGGCGGCCGCCATCAGGTCCATCATCAGGTGCACGTGATCGTGGAACGCGTCCGGCACGCCGACCGGCGCCTCGGGGAGCTCGCGTGCCTGGCCGCTCCGGTTGTGCGCCTCGACGGTCTGGATCCGGCGCTCGATCTCGCGCACGTCGCCGAGATAGCTGTCGAAGCGCCGGCGATCGTCCGCGCCGAGATTGCGCTTCATGTCCGCAATCTGCGTGGTCAGCCAGTCGAGGATGCTGGCCTTGTCCTGCCGCCGCGACGCCCGATCCTGCGGCGTGCTGCCGGCGCCGAACAATTGGTTGAACACGGCGCGCGGGTCGCGCACGGCCGGCAGCGGCTCGGTCGGCGACGCCCACGACAGCGTGTCGGTGTAGACGCAGGCATACCCGTAGTCGCAGCCGCCCGCCTGGTCGACCGGCTCGATGCACAACTGGATTGACGGAATCGCCGTGTCCTGTCCGTACTGCCTCGCGTACACCTGGTCGAGCGAGGTGCCGGCGTCGATGTCGGAGCCCTCCGTCTGCTTCGGATGCGCCTGCGTGAGGAACGTGGCGCTCGAGCGGAAGTGATCGCCGCCGACTTCGGGCGCCGACCAGGCCTCGGCGCTGTGGTCCATCGTGTTGCTGATGATCGTCAGGTAGTCGCGGAACGGCTCGAGCGGCTCGAGGCTGGTCGGCGACAGGTCGAAGGCGCGGCCCGCGGCGGCCGGCGACCACATGTGCTTCTCCAACCCGACCTGCGCGCTGCCGGCCGACCCGTGCACGATCTCCATCGCGACCAGCCGCGTCTTGCCCACGCGCCGCGCGGCCGCCGACGGCGCCGCCCAGGCGCGGCCCGCCGGCGTCATCGCGTCCAGCAGCGGCAGGGCGAGCGTCACGCCCATCCCCTTCAGCACCGTCCGGCGGGAGAGATGTTTCTGGGTCAGGAACATGATCTATCTCCTGGCGTCCGTGGAGGTGACGCCGGCTGCGCGGCTCATCTGGAACGCATCGCTGTGGACGATGCCGAGCACGTAGGATGAGAAATGATTGCCGTTCGCCGAGGCGTGGCGGATGATCGCCCGCACCGCCGGCATGTCGAAGTACTCGATCTGACGGCCCAGCCCGTACGCCATCAGGTTCTCCGTGAAGACACGCAGGAACGTGTCCTGGTGCTTCAGCATCGCCTGCACGAGCCCCTCGGGTCCGTTCATGTGCGTCCCGTCATAGAGCGTCGTCTCGGTGTCCACGCCGACGCCGTTGTCGCGGATGCGCCAATGGCCGGCCGGGTCGAAGTTCTCCAGTGAGAGACCGATCGGATCGATCACGCTGTGGCACGACGCGCAGAACGGGTTCGCGCGATGCTGCTCCATCCGCTGCCGCACGGACAGCGGCTTGCCGTTCTCGACCGCCCCCGCCGTGTCGTCGAGGTTCGTGTTCACGTTGGGCGGCGGCGGTGGCGGCGGCTGCCCGAGGAGCACCTCGAGCACCCACTTGCCGCGCAGCACCGGGTCGCTTCGATCGGCCACCGAGGTTTCCACCTGGATGGCGCCTTCGCCGAGGAGGCCGCGGCGCTGCGTCGCGGCGAGTGACACACGCCTGAACTCGGGTCCGGCGACACCCGGGATGCCGTAATAGGAGGCCAGGTCCCCGTTCACATACGTGTAATCGGCGGTGAGCAGGTCGAGGACACTCGCGTCCTTGGTGACGATGGCGTTGAAGAAGTCCTGGGTCTCGCGCTTCATCGCGTTGGCGATGCCGGTCGTGTAGTTCGGATAGAGCAGCGCATCGGGATGCATCTTGTCCACGTCCTGCAGCCGCAGCCACTCCGACGCGAAGCGCGTCGAGAGCGAGAACGACCGCGGGTCCTTCAGCATCCGGCGGACCTGCGCGTCGAGCACCGGCTGGAGATGCAGCCGACTCGTCATCGCCAGCTTCACGAGCGTGGCGTCCGGCGGCGCGGACCAGAGGAAGTAGGAGAGGCGCGAGGCGAGCGCGATATCGTTGATGCGATAGTCGGCGCCGGCGCGCACGTCGGCCGGACGCGGCTCCACGCGGAAGAGGAAGTGCGTGCTCGACAGGATGGCCTGCAGCGCCATCCGGATGCCGTCCTCGAAATCGCCGGTCGCCCGCTTGCGCTGATAGAACTTCATGAGCGCATCGATCTCCGCCGCGGTGGCGGGCTGGCGATACGCCTGGTTGGCGAGATTCGTGATGATCTTCCGCGCGCACGGCGATTCCCCGGCGGCCGAGAGCGGACGGCAGATGAAGATCTTCTGCCGGCTCGCGGTTTGCGAGACGCCCGTCACATGGAACGGCCCCGTGATCGCCATCGTCCGCAGGTGCGGCTCGGTGTAGACGCCCTGGCCGTTGCCGATGTCGAGGTCGGCGAGCAGGAAGGCCTGCGGCGTGATGAGGTCGTCGATCGGCCCGTCGCCGCGCCCGATGAAGGCGGCCGACACGCGCTGCTGCCCGGCCTGGATGTAGAGCGGCGGGGTCTCGATGGACAGCCCCTGCGGGCTCCCTTCCGTGAGCCGCG
Source organism: Vicinamibacterales bacterium (assembly GCA_025450765.1). Classification (GTDB taxonomy): domain Bacteria; phylum Acidobacteriota; class Vicinamibacteria; order Vicinamibacterales; family CAVVIG01; genus JAGWRA01. Next base: position 3,932 of record JANWLS010000004.1, read on the forward strand.
CGTCCACTTTGAGCAGCGCGACCCGCTCGCCGTTCACCGCAATCTCAATCTGCTCGTCGCCGGCGGTCACGCCGAAGATCTGGCCCACGCCGCCGTCGCCGGTGCCGTAGAAAATCAGGCGGAAGCGATAGGCGCCGTCGGCCGGGAAGACGTGGAGCACCGAGAGCCCGCCGCGTGTGCCGATCGGCGTGCCGGTGACGTGCTCCATCTGGTCCGTGTAGGTGCCGACGCTGTACGACACCGACGTGGCGGACGCCTCCGCATCGCCCACGGCGAGGCGGCTGATTTCGTCCGCTGCATCCAGATAGCTCTGAAGCAGCGTCGGCGACAGGTCCTGCACAGCCGCCATGTTGTCGAAGTTGTGGCTCATCGTGTCGGGCGGCAGCCACTGGCTGACATCGACGTCGATGCCCAGCATCGACTTGACCGCGCCCGCATACTCCACGCGATTCAAGCGCTGCGACAACCGCGAGCCCGGGTTCGGATGGAGCGCCGCCTCGCGGTCGATCCGCTGCTCGAGGGAGGTCACGAAGGCGTGAATCGAGGCGTTGTCCGGCCGCTTCGGCGCGTTGGCCGGCGGCATCATCCCGGCGCGCAGCTTCGCCAGCATCCGTTCAGCCGTCGGCGCCTCTTCGGGCGCCTTTGTCATGTCGAAGTGCTCGAACGAGAGGCCGCCAGGCTTGCGCGTGTCCGTGTGGCACTGGATACAGATGGTGTGGACCATCTTGTTCTGTTCGGCGACCGTCATCGTGTCGCCCGTGTGCGCGAACGCAATCACCTGCGGGCCGGCGGCTGGTGCGGGTGCCGCCTCGTTGGCGGCGGCCATGCCGGGGATGGCGGCGCCTTCGAGCGCGGACACGAACGCGGTGAGCGTGTCCTTGTCGGGGCGCGGCATGCCGGGCGGCGGCATCTGTCCCGCCTTGAGCTTGCGGACCATCATCGCCGCGATGTTCGCCGACGTCTTGCTCGCGCCGGCGAAGCTCTCGAACGACAGGCCACCCGGCTTCTCCGCCTCGGTGTGGCAGGTGACGCAGTACTGCTTCACCAGCGCCGTCTGCTGCGCGTCGGTGAGCGTGACCTTCGCCTCGCTCGGCGCCGCCGGCTGAGCCTGCGCGGTCGCCTGCGTCTGCGCGCTGAAGCCAAGGCCGAGGGCGACGCCCAGGGCCACCGTGCCGAACAGGGTTCCTCGAAGTCTGGTCATACGGATCTCTGGTGCCGGGACAGCCCGAAACAGGCTGCCTAATCATACGCATCCTGTTGAAATTCGGGGGGTAAAAAGATGTCTGCCGTGGATGACCGGCCATTCGACGATTCGGCGAGCCGCCGCGGCGGCGAATCTCAACAATCCGGCATGGAAACGGCGCAGGGCCTATACTGTGCGACCATGATCACACGTCGCGATGCGATCGGATCTCTCGCGCTCTTCCTCGAGCTCGCCGCCTCCAGCGCGCGAGCGCAAGCACCGGTGCCGGGCGCCAGGCCGGCGCGCCGCCCGCCGGTTCTCAAGCACGCGCTTCCGGACGTGAAGATGGACAACTGGGAAGTGACGGTGAGCTACGTCGACTATGCGCCGGGGCAGGTCGGCAAGCCGCACCATCATCCCGGGTTCGTCCTCGCCTATGTGCTCGAAGGAACCGTGGTCGAGCAGGTGATCGGCGAAGGCGTCTCGAACGAGGTGCAGACCTACCACGTCGGCGACATGTTCTACGAGCCGATCGGCGCGACGCACCAGGTGTCGAAGAATGCGAGTGCAACGGATCCGGCGAGGCTGCTCGCGATGATCTTCGCGCCCAAGGGCGCACCGCTCACGCGGCCGGCCGGCGAATAGCCGCCCGGCTACTTGTGCGGCGCGTCGAGCGGGATCGCCTGGCTGGCGCCGTTCACGTCGAGGCCGAGCACCTTCACGTGCGGCTTCAGCCGATCGTCCTTGTGGACGACGCCGGCGGGCACCGGCGCGTCAGCGGCATCGCCTTCCCGGATCTGCTGGTTTCTCGAGGGGATCCGCTCGGCGGACCCGGGCAGCGGCTTCAGCACGAGGGTGTCGGGCTGCAGCCGGTGCCACTCGTGCCAACTGGTCAGCAGGAACGGATACAGCGTCAGCTTTGTGTTCGCGAGCGGTCCGGAGATGGCCGTCAACGTCGATTGCTGCCAGACACTCCCGGTCTCGGACGCGGCGGTTGTGGGAGGTGCGCCGATCGCGACACCGGC
>JANWLS010000005.1 GCA_025450765.1 Vicinamibacterales bacterium
CAGAATCGCCAGGACGAGCGGCAGACTCGAATGGAGGATCACGGATTACCAGCCCACCAGCGGCGCGACGACCGCGAGCGCCTCGGCCGCGGCTCCCGCCAGCAGGGCCAGCCCAAGCACACAGCGAAGTCGATCGCCGCCGGGCACGACCTGTTCGATGAACACCACGAGGGTCAGCGCCGCCATCCAGACGAGGCTCATCACGCCGACCGCGAGCGCCGTCGCCATCAGCGCCCAGCAGCAGCCGACGCAGAACATGCCGTGCGCGAATCCCAGGCGGAATCCGGACGGGCCGTCGTGCCAGCGCGCAAGGAAGTAGGTGAGGGGATTGCGGCAGTGCCGCAGGCACGCGGCCTTCACGGGCGCCAGTTGGTACGCGCCCGCGCTGGCCAGGATCGCCGCGGCGACCAGCGGGGAGACGCCGACGGCGTCGTGCCATTGGCCGGCGCGTGCAAGCCCGATCTGCGCGGCGGCAAGCGTCACCGAATAGATCGACCAGGCGGCCAGATACCCGGCGGTGAACACGCCGACGGCGCGGAGGCGCGCCGCTCCCGGCACGGGGCTCACGAGGCGGCCAAAGGTCGCAACCCAGGGCCAGGCGGTCGGCGCCATCATCGCGCCCATCATGGCGATCCACATGGCGGCGAGCCACAGCGCACCCGTCCAGCTCAGGAGCGCCGCGTGGTGAGGCATCACTGACCGACGGCCCAGTCGAAGTGTGAGAAGAGCCCGTGCGAGCCGCTGTTGTGGATCACGATCGCCTCGTCTTCGTACTCCGTGTCGCCGAGCGCGATTACCTGCGTTGGGGCGTGGATCTGATTGAAGATGTTCTCGAAGAGGACCGGCCTGGATTTGTCGCGGCCGCGGATCTGCGACACCGCGGCCTTGAGGCGGCCGGCGATGGAGAGCCGCTTCGTCGCTCCTTCATCGGCTATTTCGATGTCGCGGAATTCCGGCGGCTGCTGGCGGCCGACGAAGCTGGCGAGCTTCTCCCAGGGGCCGCCGGCGCGCCCGGTCAACAGCGTGTCGAGCGCCTCGCGCTGCGCGGGTGTGGCGGCGCGGTCGATGATGAGGGCCTGCACCCATCCGCCGTCGATCATCCGCTGCGGCGTGTCGAAGACGATGACGGCGCGGGTGCCCGCGAGCGGCACGTCGCCGAAGGCGCCCTCGTCGAAGCGCAGCGCCCAATAGCCCTTGCACCGTTCGTGCGTGCAGAGCTGGCTGAAATGCATGTGGCCCGGACACACGAGCGTACAGGCGCAGTTTTCGAAAATGAGCCCGCGCGCCCACCAGCGCACCGGCGGGGCGGCGTGTTGCGGTGAGGTCATCCGTGCATGATGGCTCAGCGCGAGCGGCGGATCAACGCAGGAAGGGTGCGAGCGTGGCTCCGTCGGCGCCCATGAACTGCAGGCCGGCTCGATATTGGACGGACTGGTTCCGCGAGGGGGGCTCGAGCTGCGCCCAGACGACTTTCCCCTTGCACGCGGCGTTCTGGTGGCCGCGAGCCAGGCGCAGGCGGACGGTCTGATTGGGCTTGAGCATCCGGGGGGCGATGACCTGCGCTCCCTCGGCGGACAACTCGACGAGCGCGGCGTCGTGCCCGTCGATCTGCAGTGTCACGACCGCGGCCGCCGGCGTCGCCTCGATGGCCACCGGAGCCGCGAGCGGCAGCGTCGCGGCGGGCGCTGGGACCGGGGCTGGGGCGGGCGCTGGAGTCTGAGGCGCCATCGGTTGAGGCTCTGGTGGGCGCACCGCCAGAGAGGCCTCCGCGACTCGCAACTCCTCACGAAGGCTGTCGATTTCGGCGACGAGCGCCACGCGTTCGCATTCCAGCGAATTGGCGCGGGCCCGCTCCCGTTCGAGCGCGGCGTGCGTTTCGGCGACGTCCCCTTCCTGCGCGGCACGCTCGTGGCGCTCGCGCTCCAACGCCAGGCGCGCGTCGCGCTCGCGCACCGCTTCGCTCTTCGCCTCATCCAGCGCGCGCTCGACGCCGGCGCGCGCCTCCTGCTCGCGCGCGATCTCCGCGCGGGCGTCGCTGATCGCGCGCTCCAGCCGGGCGTGTGCTTCGCGCTGGCCGGTCGTCTGGTCGTGCGTCTGCTTCAGCGTCCGCTCGAGCGCCTCGTGCGTCTCGCTCACCTCCCGAGCGGCGGCGGCGCGCTGTTCATGGAGCTGCCGTTCGGCGGCGGCCCGCGTGTCCTTCAATTCGCGTTCGGCGGCCGTTCGTACCTCCTTCACCTCCCGCTCGGCTGTCGCGCGCGCTGCGTTCAATTCCCGCCCGGCCGCCGCACGTGCCTCGTTCAACTCCCGCTCGGCTGCCGCCCGCGCTTCCTTCACCTCTCGCTCGGCGTTCGCGCGTGCTTCACTCTGATCGCGCGCAGCCTTCGCACGCACCTCCGCGAGCGTCCGGGTCAGCTCCGCCTGCGCGGCTTCGGCGGCGTCCTCGCGCGCCTTCAGCTCCGCCGCATGCCGCTGCAGCAGTTGGTCGCGCTCGGTCGCCGCGTTCGCTTCCGCCTGCGCGATCTGCTGCCGATGCTGCTCGAGATCCCCGGATGCCGCGGCAGCCTGGGCCTGCTGCGTGCTGAGGCGCTGCTCGAGCTCTCGCCGTTGCGCCTCCCCGTCGGCCTGCGAACGGGTGAGCGACGCAACCCTCATCCGCTCGCTATCGAGCTCCGTCCGCGTGCGCGTCAGGTCGGCGCGCAGCGCGGCAACGGTCTCCTGCTCGCGCGCGACCGTCGCCCGCGCATCGGTGAGCTGCCCCTGCAGCTCCACCTGCACATGGAGCACCGCTCGTTCCGTCGTCGCCGCCGCCTCCTCGCTGGCCGCGCGACCCAGATCGAGAAGGAGGCGTTCGATGGAGGCTCCGGCCTGCGGGTTGGCGAGCGCCGCTTCGAGCGCGCTGAGACGCCTGGCGAATGCCTCGCGAAGTCCGTCCACCTCCTGGCGCGCGCCCTCGGCGAGACGTGACGTCGCGTCTTCGTCGGCGGCCGGTTTCGTCGCAAGCGTGGCAGGTCGCGTCATTGGCGATTCGGGGACGTGAAATATCGGCTCGAACCCCGCTGCAATCCGGACGCCACGAACAGGCCCGAAATATGCTCCAGAACCGCCGTCTTCGCCGCACCCTTGGGAACGCGCGGGCCTGCGGGCACCCTGGATGGCCAAATTTGTAACCACCGGTTCAATTTTGTGATGAGCGAGACCGATCGCACCCCAGTCGATCCGGCATATCGCGAGCAATTGCTGGCCGCGGCGAAGGCGGCGGCCGCCTGGGGACGCGTGCACCAGGCCGGTTGGACCGGTGACGGGCCGCCGGCCGACCGCGTCGAGCCGCCGACGCCGACGCCCGCGGCGACAACGCTCGCTCAGGTGGTGCCGCCCGTCGCCGCGATGGAGCCAGTTCAGCATCCAGAACCGGTGGCGGAGGAGAGCGACACCCTCGATCCGGTCCCGGAGCCCTCGGCTCCTCTGTGGCCGCGGCTTCGCCGGTTGTTGGTGCCCGCAGCCGCCCTGGCCGGCACCGCCGCGCTGATCGTCGTGCTCGTGATCGGGGTTCGGAGCGGCCTCAATGCCTGGACCCACCGTGTGGCGCGCGCGCAGACAGAAGTGCCTGCGAGAGCGGACGCAGCCGCGGCCAGTGTCCAGCCGCCGAAACCGCAAGTGTCCGTGGAGGCCCCTCGCACGCCGGCAACACCCGTCGGACGATTGTCCGTGACGACGACGCCGACGGGCGCGAAGGTGAGCGTGGATGGCCACGCCTACGGCACCACGCCCCTCCTGATCGACCCGCTCGCCGCCGGCGCGCACACCGTCGTCATCAGCAGCCGGCAGGGCATCGTCCGCCGCACGGTCCGCATCGACGACGACAAGACGACCGAGCTCAGCGAAGCGATCACCGAAGGCTGGGTGCAGATCCTTTGTCCCTTCGAGGTAACCGTTTCGGAGAACGGACAGCCGCTCTGGCTCTATGACAACACGGTGAAGCTGCCGGCGGGGACGCACCACCTGCGGTTCGAGAATCAGCAGATGAACTACGTCAGCGAACAGGATGTCGTGGTCAATCCCGGCGGGCAGACGACGGTGTCGATCGTGCCGCCGCCCACTCCCTAGCGTTCATCGGTATAGCGCGAGACGCGGCGGAGATCGATCGGCTTGGCGGTGCGCAGCTTCTTCCACAAGTCGCCGATCGTCGCCAGCCGCGCGGGTGCGGTATCGATCGTGAACTCGTGCGGATCGAGGCCGTCATCGATCTCCTTCCAGGTGACCGGCATCGAGACACCGGCATAGGCGCTCGCGCGTGCGCTGTAGGCGGTCGCCAGCGTCTTGCCGCGGATGTTCTGCAGGTAATCCACGTACACCTTGGCGCCGCGCACCTGCACCTTCCGTTCAACCGTCGCCCACCGCGGGTGCTTGCGCGCCACGACCGTCGCGACGATCCGGCAGAACAGCATGCCGGCCTCGTAGGGCACATCGGGCGGCAGTGGCAGATAGATGTGCAGGCCGTCGGCGCCGGACGTCTTCGGCATCCCGGTCGCGCCGAGCATCTCGAGCTCGTCGTGTATCCAGCGGGCCACGTCGAGCACGCGCGCGAATGGCACGCCCGGCATCGGATCGAGGTCGAGGACCACGTGATCGGGCGTGTCCGGCGCGTCGATCCGAGACAGCCACGGATCCTGCGAAATGGCGGCGATCTGCGCCATGTACAGCAGCGTCGCCAGCGATCCGCCCACCAGCCGCGAGGGCACATCGTCGTTCGGCAGCGTCTCGACGCGGATGCCTGGCGGGATGGGGGAAGGCGCGCGCTGCTGATAGAACGCCTTGCCGTTCACGCCATTCGGAAAGCGCCGCATCACGAGCGCGCGGTCGGCGACCACCGGCAGGATGAGGTGCGCGACACGCGCGTAGTAGCGCAGCAGATCACCCTTCGTCTTGCGCAGCGTCGGCCAGAAGACCTTGTGCAGGTTGGTCACCTGCAGCGTCTCGCCGCCCGGCAACTCGATGGGGCCGCTGCGACGAGCGGATTCGAGGGTCTTGAGCTGATCGATGATCGCGTCGATCGAGGGATCCGACTTCAGGCTTCGGGCTGCGGGCTGCGGGCTCTCGGCAGGGTCGCCGGACGAGCGCCTGCGGCCCGCGCGAGGCGCGAGTCGTCGAGCCGCCGAGCGCGAGCCGGCGGGGGTGGGGCCCCGCCGGCCTTGAGAAATGCCGACGTCTTCTCTCCTCACATCCTCCGCCTTCTTGTCCTCCCTCACCCCCAGATACACCGGCGCGCGAAGCCGGCCGTCGGGCGTCCATTCATTGAAGCGGACTTCGACGACGAGATCGGGCCGGATCCAGTGCGGGCGCTGGTTCGACGGCGGACGCTCCGCGAATGGGGAGGTCGTGCTCGCGAGCGTCTTGAGGCGCCTGGCCATCCAGTCGAGCTCGCGCTCATTGAATCCGCTCCCCACATGCCCGACGTACACGAGCGTGCCCGCCCTGAGCGCAGCCGAAGGACTTGTCCTGAGCGGAGTCGAAGGGCCCTCGTAGACGCCGAGCAACAGCGCCCCGAAATGCGATCGCGTGCCCGTCGGCTCCGTCCAGCCGCCAACGACGAACTCCTGCTGATGCGTGATCTTGATCTTGAGCCAGTCCGGCCCGCGCGTGCCGGATCGGTAAAGAGACGAGGCGCGCTTGGCGACGATCCCTTCCCAGCCCCGCGCCCTGGCCGTGCGGAAGAGCGCCGCGCCGTTGCCCGCCACCTGGTCGCTCAGGCGGATCAGATCGGAGCCGGGATCGACCAGCAGCCGCTCGAGGCGCGCGCGTCGCGCCGTCAACGGAAGCCCGCGCACATCGCGGACGCCGTCGCGGAGGATGTCGAAGAACATGATGGCGACGGCCTGCCGTTCCGCCGCGTTCCGCGGTGTGCCGCGCAGGTGAATGCGGCTCTGCAGCGCATGAAACCCGATTGGCTCGCCGTGCGCGTCGACCGCGACGATCTCGCCATCGAGAAGCAGCGCACCGGGGCGCTCCGCCGCGGCCCACGCCGAGAGCGCCTTGACGAGCTCGGGGAACTGGCCGGTCTTGTCGTTGCCCAGCCGGGACCAGAACCTCACGCTCGTCCCCTCGATCTCCACGAGCGCGCGGATCCCGTCGTACTTCGGCTCGTAGACGAACTGCTCGTCGGTGAGCGGACCGTCGGCGAGCGTGGCGAGCATCGGCTGGACGTCGCGGGCCGACTCCCGCCAGTTGGGCGTGAGCGTCATTGGATGGAGAAGAGGATCGCCGATGCGCGGCGAAAATCAATACGTAACGATCCCGGGGCGCGTTCGATCCGCGGCGGCTGCGGATCCTGCGCGAACTCCGGATCTTCCGTCGTCAACACCGGTGTCCACGGTCGATTTCCGGATGACGCGAGCGCTTCACCGGCGAGCGTCACCGGTCCGGCCTCGCCCAGGCGCACGAGCAGGCCCATCGTCGGGGCCGGCGCGGCCGATCGCTTCACCAGGAGTGTCTCCTCATCGAGTGCCAGCGTCTGGCAGCCATCGCCATCGCCGCGAAGTGCCCGCTCGCGGCGGCGGCACGCGATGAGCGCGCGATACAGGCGCAGCGTGCCCGCGTGCGGATCACGATCTCGTTCGTCCCACCGGAGGCGGCTCTCGAGGAACGTCTGCCGCGCCTGCGGATCGGGAATGCGAGCCGAGGCCTCGGCATCCGCGAAGCGCGCGAAGTGCCGGAACTCGTTCCGCCGGCCCTCTGTCACCAGCCGGCCAAGCTCCTCGTTGTGGTCGGTGAAATACAGGAACGGTGTGCTCGCGCCCCATTCCTGCCCCATGAAGAGCAGCGGCGTCTCCGGCAGGCAGAGGAGGAGCGCGCTCGCGGCCCGGAACGCGGCCGGATCGATGTCGATGTTCAGCCGATCGCCGAAGGCCCGATTGCCGGTCTGGTCGTGATTCTGCAGGCAGACGATGAAGCGGCGGCGTGCGAGCCCACGCGGATCCGTCCCGCGCGGCGCGCCGGCGAACGCCGAGTGCTGCCCGCGATAGAACCAGCCCTCGTCGATGGTGCGGGCGATGTCCTCGGTCGTGCCGGTGTAGTCGCGATAGTAGCCGTCCTGGTCGCCAGCCAGGTGGCGGCGCATCTGATGATGAAAATCGTCGGCCCAGACGCCGTCGAGGCCCCAGCCGCCCTCGCGCGTGGGTTCGAGCATCGTGCGGAGGTTCCGCGAGTCTTCCGCGATCAGCAGCGCGGAGGGACGCTCGGCGTGCACGCGATCGGTCAGCTCCGCGAGAAAGGGCGTCGGGCTGTCGTCCGCGATCGCGTGCGTGGCATCGAGGCGGAGGCCGTCGATGTGGTACTCGTGCAGCCAGTGCTGGGCGTTCTCAATGAAGAACTCGCGCACGGGCCGGCTGTGCGGGCCATCGAGGTTGACGCCCGCGCCCCACGGGCTCTGGTGACGCGTCGTGAAGTAGTGCGGACTGAACGCGCCGAGGTAGGCGCCATCCGGACCGAGGTGGTTGTACACGACGTCGAGCAGCACCGCGAGGCCCATCCGATGCGCCTCGTCGACCAGCCGCCGCAGATCGTCCGGGGCGCCGTACGCGCGTGAGGGCGCAAAGAGGTCCACACCGTCGTACCCCCAGCCGCGCTCGCCCGCGAAATCAGCGACCGGCATCAGCTCGATCGCTGTCACGCCGAGATCCTTCAGCGCCGCCAGATGCGCGATGACCCCGTCGAACCGGCCGGATGCGCTGAAGGTGCCGACGTGCAGCTCGTAAAGAATGAGCTCGGCGAGCGCCGGTGGCCGCCAGGCGGCATCGGTCCACTGAAATACGCGGGCGTCGACGATTTGCGAGGCGCCATGCACGCCCTCGGGCTGGAAGCGGGAGGCTGGATCCGGAAGCGGGTCGCGGCCATCGAGCCGGTAGCGATAGCGGTCGCCGGCGGCGGCACCGGCCACCGTCGCCGCGTGGTAGCCATCCGCCGCGCGTTCCAGCCCGTGCGTTCCGGCGCGCGCGCCGCTCTCCAGCACGAGCTCGACCCGATCGACGTCGGGCGCCCACACGCGGACGTGCACGCCATCCTCGGCCACCCACGCGCCGAGCGACGGCTGCCAGATCACCGGGCCTCTCCGGCCAGATACGAGAGCGGAATGCGCGTCCAATCGGGGCGGCTGTTCAACTCGTAGGCGAGCTCGTAGAATGCCTTGTCGAGCATCGAGCGATCCAGCAGCCAGCGGAACGTGTCTGGACTGCCCGGTAGAAACGCGGCGCCGGTGGTCGCCTCCCGATAGCCTTCCAGGAGCCGATCGGACGCCTGCCTGGTCCAGTCCGCGATCACCTGCTCGAGCCGGCTGACGCGATCGGCGTCGGCTTCACCGGTCGGCACGAGCACCATCTGGCCCGCGTACGCGAAGGAGCGCAGCATGCCGGCGAGATCCTTCAGCGGTGATTGCCGCGCGCGGCGTTCGGCGAGCGGACGCGCGGGCTCGCCTTCGAAATCGAGAATCACGAAGTCGTCCTCGTCGCGGCGGCGCAGCACCTGTCCCAGATGATAGTCGCCGTGGACGCGGATGAGCTCGCCGAACGACTCTTCGTGCGGCCGCGCCGAGAAGCGCCGGACGAGCGCCTCGCCTCCGGTGAGCACGAGATCGGCCTGCCGGGCGCTCTGCGGGGGAAGCGTGTCGACGCGCTCGCGGAGCAGCGCGAGCACCGCGGACGCGCGCCCGGCCATGCCATCGAGCAGGCTGGCGAGGCGCGCTGCGTCCAGCGGCTCCGGCGTGAACGCCTCCTCGGCGATGCCGGCCAGGGCCACGTGCATCTCGCCGGTCCGCACGCCGAGTTGGCGGGCCGCATCGAGCGACGCCTCCTGGCGGCGCAGGTCATCCGGCGCTGCGACGATCGCACCGAGCTCCTGCAGGTAAAAGTCCCAGGCGCTGCCGCGATTGGCGACCAGTTGCTGCAGGACGCCGATCGCGGTGCGGCCGTGTTCAGGGCGATCGAAGGCAAGCCCGCCGGCGACGCGTGGAATCGCCCGAAATCCCTGCCGCGTGAGCCGGCTGCCGATCTCGAACTCCGGGTTCGGTCCCGGCTCGAGCCGCCGGAACAACTTCAGGAGCAGCCGGTCTCCATAGAAGAACGCGGTGTTGCTCTGGTCGGCGCGTCCACGCTGGATGGTGAGGGTCGGATCCAGTTCGACGAGCAGCCCTGGGTCCACGACCACGCCGGCGATCGACCCGCCGGCGCCCTCGATCGTGGCGCGCTGCTGAATCACGGCGAGCAGCGCCGATGCCGTGTCGACGTCGCCGCCGGTTTCGTAGATGAGCGCGTCCTCGTTGGCGACGCGTGCGAGGACATCTCCCGGACTGAACTCGAGCAGCCGGGCCGCGTCGGCGCCGGCCGCGACGGCGAGCGGGAGCAGGTATTCATCCGGCTCGCCGCTCTCGTACTGCACCCGGACGATGCAGAGGAAGGTGGGACGGACCTCGATGGGCAGCCGCAGGCGCTCGATGAAGCTTACGGCTTGCATGGGGCGCGCTTTCGCGCCGAACCATCGCTGGCGCCGCAGGAAGGGCGGCAACGCGTCGCGTTCGAGATCGCCCGCGACGGCGCCGGCGATGAGATCGTCGAGCGATCCGCGGAGCGGCACGACGGGCAGTTCAGCGCGATGCGGGTCGACCGCCGGCACTCAGAGCTCCAGCCGGAGGATGTGCGCCGGGAATCCCTGCGGATCGAGCCGCACGTAGTTCCACTCGCCCATCCACTGAAAGCGCGCGTCGGCCAGCAGGTCGTGCGCGAGATAGGGCCGTGTGGCGGGGATCGCCATCGCGCCGATCGGTACCTGCACCCACCCCTGCTGCACGTTGAACGGATCGAGGTTCACGATCGTGAGCACGCGGCCGCGGCCATCGGGCGTGGTCTTCGAGTAGGCCAGCAGCTGCGGGTTGTCGGTCGCGTGGAACTGCAACGTGTGCTGCCAGCCGAGCGCCGGCTGCTCGCGGCGGATCGCGTTCACGCGGGTCACGAGCGGAATGATGTGGCCGGGCCGATCCCAGTCCCACTGTCGGTACTGATACTTCTCGGAATCGAGGTACTCCTCGGTGCCGTGCATCGACCGGTTCTCGCACAGTTCGAAGCCGCTGTAGATGCCGTAGCTCGCGCCGAGCGTCGCGGCGAGAATCAACCGGATCTGGAACGCCGGGCGCCCGCCCGTCTGCAGGTACGCATGCAGGATGTCGGGCGTGTTCGCGAACAGGTTCGGCCGGAAGTACTCCCGCATCGCCGTTTGCGTGAGCTCGGTCAAGTATTCCGTCAGCTCATCGCGCGTGTTGCGCCAGGTGAAGTACGTGTAGGACTGCGTGAAGCCCGCCTTGGCGAGATGCCGCATCAGCAGCGGCCGCGTGAAGGCTTCGGCCAGGAACACGATGTCCGGGTGGATCGCCTGGACCTCCGCGATCAGCCATTCCCAGAATCCGAAGGTCTTCGTGTGCGGATTGTCGACGCGGAAGATCTTCACGCCGTGATCAATCCAGAACAGGACGACCCGCGTCAGCTCCTGCCAGAGCGCCTGCCATTCCGCGCACTCGAAATCGAGCGGATAGATATCCTGGTACTTCTTCGGCGGGTTTTCGGCGTACTTGATCGTGCCGTCGGGCCGGTGCCGGAACCACTCGGGATGTTCGCGCACCCAGGGATGATCGGGTGAACACTGGAACGCGAGGTCGAGCGCGACTTCCAGTCCGGCGTCTTCGGCCGTGCGGCGGAAATGATCGAAGTCGTCGATGGTCCCCAGCCCGGGGTCGACGGCCATGTGGCCGCCCGCTTCAGAGCCGATCGCCCACGGGCTGCCCGGGTCGCCCGAGCCGGCGTGCAGCGCGTTGTTGGGCCCTTTGCGGAAACTCTGGCCGATCGGATGAATCGGGGGCAGATAGAGGACGTCGAACCCCATCGCGGCGACCGCCTCGATCCGCTGCTCGGCCTGGCGGAGGGTGCCGCCGCGGCCTGGGGTTGAGCCGACCGAGCGCGGAAACATCTCGTACCACGCGCCGACGCGCGCCCGCTCCCGATCCACCCACACACGGAGCGGTGCCGATCGGCTCGCGCGGCCCCGATCCGCAATCGCGGCCATCATCGTGTGCAGCTCCGCCGAGCCGGCTGCCTGCACGCGCTCGCGCGGGTCGGCTCCGCCCTCCAGCACGTCCGCCTGCTCGTTCAGCCACGCGGCCTGCGCCGACGTGACACGACGATCTTTCAGTGCCGCGGCGGTTTCCTGCCGGACGATCAGGGCGCCTTCGGCGAGCTCGCTCGTGACCTCCTGCCCGGCGTCCGCTTTCGCGACCAGGTCGTGGTGCCAGCTCTCGAACTGATCGATCCAGGCGACGACGGTGTACTCGCACCAGCCGACGTGCTCAGGGATGAACACCGCGGCCCACTGATCGTTGCCAAGCGGGGTGAGGGGAATGGCATGGCTCAATTCGCCGGGGGCCCCACGGACCTCTAGAATCCCCGTGACGATGTCGTGGCCGTCGGCGACGAGGTCGACCGCGACACGCACGGGTTCTCCAGGCGTGCGCTTGATCGGGAAACGGCCGCCATCAATCGAGGGCTCGATGCGATCGATCCGGACGCGCCGGCTGAGCTCTTCGGGGATCGTAAGTCACCTGCTGTAGCGATCGTTGAACCAGGGCTCGGCCGAGTTGGAGTAGCCGCGCAGCTCCCAGAATCCTTTCTGGTCGACGGCGAGAAACTCGATTCGCCGGATCCACTTCGCACCCTTCCAGGCGTACAGCTTGGGCGTGATCATCCGGCACGGCCCGCCGTGCTCGCGCGGCAGCGGCTCGCCCTCCCACGTATGCACGAGCAGCACGTCCTCGTCGACGGCGCGCGCCAGCGGCAGGTTCGTCGTGTAGGGAATGAAGGAGCCGGGCATGAAATCGTACCCGGTGCACAGCACGAATTGTGCCTCCGGCTTCGGCACGGCCAGCTCGGCGACGGTCTTGAAGCGAACGCCCTTCCAGTGATTGTCGAAACGGCTCCAGGTCGTCACGCAGTGGAAGTCGGTCGTCGCCTCGACCTGCGGCAGCGCCATGAATTGCGACCAGTCGAGGGTGAACGGATTTTCGACGAGGCCGGCCACCTCGAGATGCCACTCGGCGGTCGAGACCTCTGGCTGTTCGCCCAGATCGAGGATGGGCCAGTTGCGGACTTCGCGCTGGCCCACCGGCAGCTGCGGCATGCCGTGGCGGTTCACCGGCCCGCTTCCCTGCGGGCGTGCGCCGCGGAATTCGACGTTGACGCCCTTGTCGAGCGCGATCTGGCGCTCGATGTAGCGCTGGCGCCGCTCGACGAGGCTCGCCTCGTCACCGGATCGCGGTACTGGCATGTCGCTCCCTCAGTTTGGCCACGACGACGAGCGCCGGCCGAAGCAGGTCGTCCCCGATTGAATATCCTTCGGCGATCACGCCGGCGACGCGGCCGTCTTCGTCCGGGGCGTCGGTCGGCACGGTGGAGACCGCTTCGTGATGAGCCGGATCGAACCGCTGGCCGAGCGCGGCAATCGGCTTCACGCCGAAGCCTTCGAGCTTGGCCAGGAACTGGTCGCGGACCATCAGGACGCCCTGGAGGAGCGCGCCCGCGCCGGCTCCTTCGCGCGCCGCGGCGAGCGCGCGGTTCAGGTTGTCGAGCACGTCCAGGAATTCCACGAGAATCTGGCGGCGTCCAACGGCGATGTCGCGCGCCACGTCGCGCCGCATCCGCGCCCGCACATCGTCGAACTCCTCCAGGGTGCGGCGGTGCTGGGCCGCGATCGCCTGCAGCTGCTCGGTCTTTTCGGCGAGCCGCGCCTCCAGCTCCTGGACGTACTTGGGCCGGGCCGGCTCCGCCGGCGCGTCGGCGCCGCCTTCGGCACCACGCGCCGACCAGCGGCGGTCGACCACCTTCACGTCAACTGGTTCACCCGTGTCGTCGGGATCCAAACCCATCCTCCATCCATTACTATTCTACCCGTGGGGAAACCTGAGCCGAAGCGCCCGCTGCTCAACGATCAGCCGTTCCTCTCCCGCCTTGACGCGCTCGATCGCGAACTGCGCGCCCGGTCGGATGGCGGGCAGGTCGAGCCTGAGCCCGCCGCTCCGGTTTCCGGCCCGACCTCCGGCACGAAGGCGCCTGCCGCACGGCCGCCGGCCGCGCCGGTGCCGGGCTCGCTGACCTACGAGCCGTTCTTCGGCCTCCACGAGAAGCCCTTCAGCCTCGCGTCCGACCCTCGCTTCCTTTTCCGCAGCGCGGCGCATCGCGAAGCCGCTGGTGCGCTCCAGGCGGCGATCCGCCGGCGCGAAGGGATCGCGGTCCTCACGGGCGACATCGGCACCGGCAAGACGACCTTGTGCCGGATGATCGTCGGCCAGCTCGATCGCCAGACGTTCACGGCACGCGTGGACGATCCGTATCTCTCCTTCGACGAGCTGCTTCGACACGTGCTCATCGAGTTCGGCGTGGTCTCGGCGGAGGAGGTGACCTCGGGCCGGCTCGCCAAGCGTGGGCGACACGAGCTCACGCTGGCGCTGCAGGAATTCCTCCGATCGCTCGCGGTGCTGCACGCCTTCGCGGTCGTGATCGTCGACGAAGCGCAGAACGTATCGGCCGAACTGCTGGAGCACCTGCGGATCCTGGCGGATCTCGGTGGGTCGGGACGGCTGCTCCAGGTCGTGCTCGTGGGACAGCCCGACCTCCTCGACCGGCTCGGCGCGGTGGCGTTGCAGGCGCTCAATCAGCGGATCGCGGCGCGCGCCGCGCTCGGGCGGCTCGACCCGGATGAAGTGGGCCCGTACATC
Organism: Vicinamibacterales bacterium; assembly: GCA_025450765.1. Taxonomy (GTDB): domain Bacteria; phylum Acidobacteriota; class Vicinamibacteria; order Vicinamibacterales; family CAVVIG01; genus JAGWRA01. The sequence continues at coordinate 13,802 of JANWLS010000005.1, forward strand.
GAGCACCGGCTATCCGTGGCTGGCGGGTCGGTGGCGTTTTCCCCCGAGGCGATCGAGGCGGTGGCGAGCGCCTCGCACGGTGTGCCGCGCGTCGTGAACCTTGTGTGCGATCGCACGCTCACGTTGGCGGCCGAGGCGAACACGAAGGAGATTGACGCCGACACGGTGGTGCGTGCCGGCGACGCGGTCGGATTTCCGGTGGAGATGATGCCGGAGCGGCGCCGTGCCTGGAGCCGCCGGCGCGTGCTCGTGGCGGCGGTCGTCGTGCTGGTCGTGGCCGCGGCGGTGGTGGCCTGGTTCACCTGGCAGCCGCTCATCACGCGCGGCAATGCGCCGTTCGATGCGGGCGTGCCGCCGGGCCCGACGGCACCGCCGCTGCCCATCGGCGAGCCGCTGCGGCCGATTCCGCCGCCGGCTGAATCCACGCCGGTGTCGTCGGCGGCTTCGGAGACCGGCGATTTCGCGATCCAGGTCGGCACGTTCCGCGATGCGGATCGGGCCGACCGCCTGATCGCCGCGCTCCGGCAAGGCCACTTCCGTGCTTACCGTGTGCCGGTGTCGCTCGGCGATCGCGGTGTCTGGCAGGCCGTGCTGCTTGGCCGTTATGCCGACGAGACCGCGGCCCGCACGGATCTCCAGCGGCTCCAGGCCGGCGGCGACTACGCCGAGGCGCGCGTGCTACGCATCGGCGGGCAGTAGCGAGGGCATGGCGGCTTCGCCGTGTTGCGCGAGATCCAGGCCCACGTCTTCCGCTTCCTCGTCGACCCGCAGCGGCAGAATCGCATCCGTGACCCTGTAGAGGATGTACGAGCCGCCCATCGTGAAGGCGACGACGATGACGAGTGCCAGGAGATGGTGGAGGAACAGCGCCCACTGGCCCGTGATCAGTCCGCCCTGCGTCGCGAAGATGCCGGTCGCGACCATTCCCACCATGCCGCCGACGCCGTGACACGGAAAGACGTCGAGCGTATCGTCGAGCACTGACCGCGTCTTCCAGTGAACCGCCGCGTAGCTCGCGGCGCTGGCGAGCAGGCCAATCACGAGACTGGATTGAATGGTCACGTAGCCGGCCGCCGGCGTAATGGCGACGAGGCCGACGACCGCGCCGACGCAGGCGGCGATCGCCGATGGTTTGCGGCCGCGCGCCACGTCGAGGGCCAGCCACGTGAGCATCGCCGAGGCGGCGGCGGTGTTCGTCGTCGCGAAGGCGAGCACGGCGGTGGCCGAGGCGGCGAAGGCCGATCCCGCGTTGAAGCCGAACCAGCCGAACCAGAGCAGGCCGGTGCCCAGGATCACGAACGGCACGTTGGCCGGCTCGTGCGACTCGCTTCGCTCATGGCTCCGCCGCCGCCCGAGCATCAGCGCGCCCACGAACGCGGCACACCCGGCCGACATGTGGACGACGGTGCCGCCGGCGAAGTCGAGGACGCCCATACGGTGCAGGAAGCCGTCGGGATGCCAGGTCCAGTGCGCGAGCGGCGCGTAGATGAACAGCGAGAAGAGGCAGATGAAGAGCAGATAGCTCGAAAACCGGATCCGCTCCGCGAACGCCCCGGTGATCAGCGCCGGGGTGATGATCGCGAACTTCAGCTGGAACAGCGCGAACAGCAACAGGGGAATGGTGGCCGCGAAGCGCGGGTCCGGCGCGGCGCCGACGTGGTGGAACATGAAGAAGGTCAGCGGATTGCCGATCAGGCCGTGCAGGCTGTCGCCGAAGGCGAGGCTGAAGCCGACGACCACCCACAACACGCTCACCACGCCCATCGCGATGAAGCTCTGGAGCATCGTCGAGACGACGTTCCTGGCGCTCACCATGCCGCCGTAGAAGAACGACAGCCCGGGTGTCATGAGCAGCACCAGGCCGGTGGCGCTCAGCATCCAGGCGACGTCGCCGACGTTCAGCGTCCCGCCGGCGGGGACTGGCGGCGCCGGTACGAGGGCGAGGACGGCGATGAGCAGGAGCAGGGCGAGCGGCACGGCGGCGGAGCGGGTCACGGGCATCCTCCGAAACGGGCAGCCGCGCGATTGCGGCTGTCCCGATGCAAAGCAAGTGGCGTGCCTCTGTTGGTCGGATGCAGTGATGACTGTAAGTAGCTGCTGAAATGAGGCTTATTGGTTACTGGCGCCATGACTTGTGTCCGACATAAACGTCTATTAGTTCTTTTAAGTAAACATATTTGTACATTTGTGTTGGTCCACTCCGCGGCTCTCCGCCGGGTCGTTTCAGGGATATCGTCTCGTGACAGAACAAAAAAGTTTGATATGTATTTCCTTAAAACAAATTTGTCGTATTCAATGGGTTGAACCCCAATTCAAGGCCTCGTATGCTGCCGACCCCGCACATACCGATGACGTGTGCGACTCGGTCCGATGAATGGCGCGCGCATTCCTGATGGGATGGCCAGCGCCGCCGTGGCACATGTCCTGCTCAACTCCTCACGGTCGATTCCGGATGCGCGGCCGTTTCGCGTGTCCCTGTTGTGGCAAGAGGAGTCAACAATGCAAGCCTTCCGGCACACCGGCTGGGCCCTGGCCATCACGCTGCTGATGGCGGGGGCGGCCGGAGCACAGAACGTAACCAGTCATCTCACCGGCACGGTCAAGGACTCGCAGGGAGCCGTGCTTCCCGGCGTCACGGTGACCGCCGCCTCGCCCGCGCTCATCGGCACGCAGACGGCGGTGACCGAAGCCAACGGCAGCTATCAGTTTCCGTCGCTGCCCCCGGGCAGCTACACCCTGACGTTCGGCCTTCAGGGCTTTCAGACCTTTACTCGCCAGAACATCGTGCTCGCCCTCGGGCAGACGCTCACCGTCGACGCGCAGATGCAGCTCGCCTCGCTCAAGGAGAACGTGACGGTGACCGCCGAATCGCCGGTCGTCGACACGCAATCGACCGCGGTCGGCAACACGATGGACACCGCCAAGCTGATTGGCGTGCCGACGTCGACGGACCTCTGGGGCGCGCTCGCGCAGTCGCCCGGCGTCCGCATGGAAGGCTTCGACGTGGGCGGCAGTCACAAGAGCCAGCAGTCCGGCTACACGGCCTTCGGGATCACGAACCAGAGCCGTGTGATCACGGAAGGTGTCGACACGACGGAAGGCACCGGGGGCGCCGGCTTCTACCAGGACTACTTCTCCCAGAACGAGATCTCGGTGAGCGGCGCCGGCCAGGACGTCTCGATGAACACGCCCGGGGCGGCCGTCATCTCGACGATCAAGAGCGGCGGCAACCAGTTCAAGTCCCTCATCAACCAGACCTACGAGGGGCAGAGCTTCGTCGGGAGCAACACCGACGCGAACATCGAGGCGCGCGGCGGGACGGCGCAGCCGAACCTCCTCTTCTGGGAGAATCACGACGACCTCGGCGGGCCCATCAAGAAGGACCAGCTGTGGTTCTTCGCCGCCTACAACCACTTCCACATCAACAAGCAGATTTCGGGCGTCGATCCGAATGTGGCGACCGACCTCGGCATCTTCGACAACTTCACGACGAAGGAAACCTGGAAGCCGACGTCGAAGGACACCCTCATCGGCTACTACCAGTGGGGCAAGAAGCAGAAGCCGCTGCGCAGTCTGTCCGTGAACACGCCACGGGCGTCGACGCTGGCGCAGGTGAGCCCGAGCTGGATGTTCAACGGGAAGTGGGAGCGCGTCTGGACGAACCGGCTGTTCACCGAGCTGAACATCGGCAACTTCGGCTACGACTTCCCGGAGCGGCCCTCGGTGGACTACACGACGAACCCGCCGCGCCACGATCTGGCCACCGGCGTCAACAGCGGTGCCGGCTTCGCGGTCGGCGGCACTTACGGACCCTTCGAGCTCGAACGCGCCAAGCCGCAGGTCTACGGCAACGCGACCTACTATTTGCCGACCAAGCGCGCCGGCAGCCACGACCTGAAGGTCGGCTTCGAGTGGATCAACGACATGTCGAACTTCGGCAGCATCGGGACGTCGGGCCCGATCCTGTACCTGGATTCCAACGGCGCCCCGGACGAAATCCGGCTGACCAATCTCGGGGACCCCAGCCAGCTGGGGAGCACGTGGACGATCCCGCAGAACAGCAACAAGCGCGAGGCGTTCTACGGCCAGGATCGCTGGACGATGAACAGCCGGGTGACCGTGACGGCCGGCCTCCGGTACGATCGCCAGGCGCCGTACTACATCACGGGCAAGACGGCCCCGCTCCTCACCGAGGTCTTTGCCGCGACGACCGTGCCCGGCCAGACGCTGTTCACGCGCAATAACGTCGCGCCGCGCGTCGGTGTCTCGATCGATCCGAAGGGTGACGGACGGACGGCCATCAAGGCGTTCTGGGGACGCTACTACTTCAACTTCGCCGACACCTTCTCAGGGGTCAACCCGACTGGGGCGAGCTCGAAGACCTACAAATTCCTCAACACCGAGGGCGACGGCCTCTATCATGGCCCGCAGGATCTCGGTCAGCTCATCTCCGCGACGGGCGGGACCAGCACGACCTTCGACCCCAACATCAAGACGCCGTACACCGACGAAATCGATGCCTCCATCCAGCAGCAGTTCTGGGGCGAGTCGTCGATCCGCCTCGCGTATGTCCGGAAGATGAGCAAGGACAACTACACGGGCAACAACAATCAATCGCTGAATCAGGCGTGGATCGGCCAGTTCACGGTGCCGGTCACCGTGCCGGTCACGCTGTCCTCGATCGACGGCAGCGGTCCGCAGGGCACACAGGACCTGACGGTGTTCGACGTGCCGCCGGGCCTGGCGGGCGTGGTGAACAACATCATCGCCAACGTGCCCGGCAACCCGACGTTCACGTACGACACCGCCGAAGTCGCGTTCAACAAGCGCTTCTCGAAGGGGCTCTTCCTCGACACCAGCTTCGACTACACGTGGGTACACGACCTCGAGAGCCCGTACCAGGCGGACATCGGCGATCCGCTGCAGCAGTCGGACGAGATCACGCCGCCCGACTACTTCGAGAACCCGTATCCGGCGGTGTCGAACCTGCAGAGAACGACGAACTGGGAGTTCCACCTCTCGAGCCGGTACGAGCTGCCGCTCCAGATCGGCATCGGCGCGAACTTCCAGGTGCAGAGCGGCTTCCCCTACGCGCGGATCATCACCGCGGATCTGCCGAATGCCGGGACGCAGCAGTTCTGGTTCACCGATTTGAGCCAGAACCGTTCGGATACGGTGACGCTCCTCAACCTCCGGCTCGACAAGGCGTTCAGCTTTGGCGGCCACAAGCTGACCGGGATGATCGATCTCTTCAACCTGCTCAACGCCAATCCGGTGACGAACCTGAACATCCTGAACGGGTCGTTGTACAACCAGATCGGCGGCATCCTCGACCCGCGCACGCTGCAGCTCGGCGTCCGGTTCGAATTCTAGGGATGGTCAGACGGGCTCGGGGCGTCGGGCGACCAGCCCGGGGCCCGAGCCCCGCCGTCGGCGCAAGAACGCGTGCGGAACGGGAAATATTTCGCGCCTTTCCGCGCGCGCCGATCCGGTCGTTGCCGTCTGAGTGGCCCCGATTCAACGGGACGAATCCGGCCGGTTGAACCTCAACGGCCTTCCCGCCTCGGATCCCAAAGATTCCCAACAAATCGACTCAGCCGTTCTGGCATACCGCGTGCTGTGCTTACTCTCCGGCTCGGACACGGTCTGGACGGGTGGGCTGAGCGAGCCGTACGGCGCACCCTGGGCAGCGCGCGGTTTTTCCCGCGCTGTCAGGCCGTGTGACGGAGCGGAGACGCGCGGGTCGGACGATTCGCGCAGGAGGACAGTATGCAGCGTTGTCGATATCTCGGGTTGGCGCTGGCCATGATGGCCTTGCTCGTCGCCACCCCGGTCGCAGCCCAGAACGTGACGAGTCACCTCACGGGCACAGTGAAGGATGCGCAAGGCGCGGTGCTGCCGGGTGTCACGGTGACGGCGACCTCGCCGGCCCTCATCGGATCCCAGACAGCCGTGTCGGAAGCGAACGGGTCGTACTTGTTTCCGTCGCTGCCTCCCGGCACCTACACCCTGAAGTTCGACCTCCAGGGGTTCCAGTCCTTCACGCGGCAGAACATCGTCCTCGCGCTCGCCCAGACGCTCACCGTCGATGCGCAGCTGCAGGTCGCGTCGCTCAAGGAGAACGTCACCGTCACCGCCGAAGCGCCCGTCGTCGACACGCAGTCGACCGCGGTGGGCGCGACGATGGACACGGCGAAGCTGATTGGCGTGCCGACATCAACAGACCTCTGGGGCGCGCTCGCTCAGGCGCCTGGCGTCCGGATGGAAGGGTTCGACGTGGGCGGCAGCCACAAGAGCCAGCAGTCCGGCTACACGGCGTTCGGCATCACGAACCAGAGCCGCATCGTCACCGAGGGCGTGGATACGACCGAAGGGAACGGCGGCGCCGGGTTCTACCAGGACTACTTCTCGCAGAACGAGATCGCGGTGAGCGGCGCCGGCCAGGACGTGTCGATGAACACGCCGGGCGCGGCGGTCATCTCCACGATCAAGAGCGGCGGCAACACGTTCAAGTCGCTGATCAACCAGACCTACGAGGGCAAGAGCTTCGTCGGTTCCAATACCGATTCGGCCATCGAGGCCCGCGGCGGCACCGCGCAGCCGAACCTCCTGTTCTGGGAGAACCACGACGACATCGGCGGGCCGGCGATCAAGGACAAACTCTGGTTCTTCGGCGCCTACAACCATTTCAAGATCAACAAGCAGATCTCCGGCGTCAACCCGACGCTTGCGACCGACCTGGGGATCTTCGACAACGCGACGACGAAGGAGACGTACAAGCTGTCGTCGAAGGACACTTTGATCGGTTACTACCAGTGGGGCCGCAAGCAGAAGCCGCTGCGCAGCCTGTCGGTCAACACGGGCCCGGCCTCCACGCTGGCGCAGGACAGCAACAGCTGGATGTTCAACGGCAAGTGGGAGCGCGTCTGGTCGAACCGCTTCTTCAGCGAGTTCAATGCCGGCAACTTCGGGTACGACTTCCCGGAGGTCCCGTCGGTCGACTACAAGACGAATCCGCCGCGCCATGATCTGGGAACCGGCGTGAACACGGGTGCCGGCTTCGCGGTCGGGGGCACCAACGGCCCCTTCGACCTCGAGCGCGCCAAGCCGCAGATCTACGGCAACGCCACCTACTATCTGCCGACGAAGAAGTCGGGCAGCCACGACCTGAAGGTCGGCTTCGAGTGGATCAACGACATGTCGAACTTCGGGAGCATCGGCACGTCGGGTCCGATCCTCTATCTCGATCGGAACGGCCTGCCCGACGAGATTCGCCTGACGAACCTGGGCGATCCGTCCAAGCTGGGGAGCACCTGGACCGAGCCGGCCAACGACAACAAGCGCCAGGCGTTCTACGCGCAGGATCGCTGGACCGTCAACAGCAAGATCACGGCGACGCTCGGCGTCCGTGAAGACCGGCAGGCGCCGTACTACATCACGGGCAAGACCGATCCCCTGCTCACCGAAGTGTTCACCGCGAACACGGTGCCCGGGAAGACGCTCTTGGTCCGCAACAACGTCGCGCCGCGGCTCGGGCTGTCCATCGATCCGAAGGGCGATGGCAAGACCGCGATCAAGGCGTTCTGGGGCCGCTACTACTTCAACTTCGCCGACACCTTCTCGGGCGTGAATCCGACGGGTGCCAGCTCGAAGACGTTCAAGTTCCTCAACACGGCAGGCGACGGGCTGTATCACGGACCGCAGGATCTCGGCCAGCTCGTGTCGGCCACCGGCGGCACCAGCACGACCTACGACCCGAACATCAAGACGCCGTACACCGACGAGTTCGACCTCTCGCTGCAGCGGCAGTTCTGGGGTGAGTCGTCGGCGCGCGTCGCCTACGTGCGGAAGTCCAGCAAGGACAACTACACCGGCAACAACAACCAGTCGCTGAACCAGTCCTGGATCGGACAGTTCACCGTGCCGACGTCCCAGCCGATCGTGCTGCAGTCGATCGACGGCGGCGTCACGGGCACCGATACGCTCACGGTGTACGACGTGCCGGCCAGCGTCGCCGGCCTGGTGAACAACATCATCGCGAACGTCCCCGGGAACCCGGCCTTCACCTACAACACGATCGAGCTCGCCTTCAACAAGCGGTTCCAGGCCGGGCTCTTCCTCGACATGAGCTACGACTACACGAAGCTCAGCGACCTCGAGAGCCCGTACCAGGCCGATACCGGTGACCCGCTGCAGCAGTCGGACGAGATCACGCCGCCCGACTACTTCGAGAATCCCTATCCGACCGTCTCGAACCTCCAGAAGACGTCGAACTGGGAGTTCCACCTCTCGAGCCGCTACGAGCTGAAATATCAGATCGGCATCGGCGCGAACTTCCAGGTGCAGAGCGGCTTCCCCTACGCGCGGATCATCAGCGTCGATCTGCCGAACGCGGGGACGCAGCAGTTCTGGTACACGGATCTCAGCCAGAACCGGTCCGATACGGTCACGTTGCTGAATCTGCGGCTCGACAAGGGGTTCAGCTTCGGCAGCCACAAGCTGACCGGAATGCTGGACATCTTCAACCTGCTGAACTCGAACCCGGTCACGAACCTCAACATCCTGAACGGGTCGCTCTACAATCAGGTCGGCGGACTGCTCGATCCGCGCACGCTGCAGCTGGGCGTGCGGTTCGAGTTTTAACCAGGGAGCAAGGGCTGCGGGCTTCGGGCTACAGGCCTGAAGCCCGCAGCCTGAGTCTGTGGCCAGGAGCCGCCGCCGTCAGAAACCGAGTCGGCGGCGGATCTGCCCGACCGCGCCGTGCGCTTCGGGGATGCGGAAGAGAATGGTGCAGCCGAGGAAGACGAAGCCGTACGGCAGGAGCGTGACGATGGCGACGAGGATCGGCTGGGAGAAGGGAATCGACAGTTTGATCGCCCACGCCACCGCCGCACCAGCCGCCGCCGCCGCCCACAGGCGCGCAGCATAACCCACCGGCACGCCCGTCCGCCCGATCCGCGCGTTCAGCGTGCGGCGCAGCAGCGTGAACTCCACCCAGGCCGACAGGCCCGCCGTGGCCGTCAGGCCCACCACTCCCCAGCGCGCCGGAATCCCGATCATCGGCGGCAGCACAATCGCGGCCACGTAACCGAGGCCTGTGGTTAACGCGATCCGGATCACCGCGTAGTTCAGCGGTGTCCGCGTGTCCTGGATCGCGTAATACGTCGACGAGTAGAGGCGGCCGAGCGTCGACGCGAGCAAGCCCACGGAAGCACCCGCGAGAATCGCCCACACGTACACCGCGTCCTGGTGCGTGAACCGGCCCGTCTGCAGGATCGCGGCCGCGACGATATCGCCCAGCGCCAGGAACGCCATCGTCGACGGGACGACGAAGAAGGCGATCTGGCGGAGGCCGGCATCGAGCCGGCGCCGGATGACGCCGGTCTCGGAGAGGCCTGCCGCGCCCGACATCGCCGGCAGTTCGGCGGCGGACACCGACATGCCGAAGAGGCTGACCGGCAGCGTGTAGAGGATTTGCGCGTTGACGAGCCCGGTCACGACGCCGGTGGGCAGGAGGCTGGCCAGCAACGCGTCGACATACGAGCTCACCTGCACGACGCCGCGGCTGACGAACGCCGGGACGAAGTTGCGGATCACGGTGCGCACGTCTTCGTTCGTCGTGTCGAACATCACGCGCAGGTGCGGCACGATCTTCAGCACGAACGGAACCTGCACGCCGAACTGCAGCGCACTTCCGGCGACGGAGGCCCACGCGAGGATGACCGCGAGGTGCGGGAGGGCGCGATGGGGCCCGAAGATGATCAGCGTCGCAATCATCGCCGCGTTCCAGAGCACCGGCGCCGTGTACGAGAGCAGGAACTTGTGATGGCTGTTCAGGATCCCGAGGCACCACGCGCTCATGACGAGCAGGCCCGCGCCGGGGAAGAGAATCCGGACGACGGTGATCGTGAGCTCGCGCTTGGCGCCGGCGAACCCCGGCGCGATGATCATCACGAGCCACGGCGTGGCCGCAATCCCGATCAGCACGAGGATGCCGCTGATGAGGGCGAGCAGGGCGGCGACGGCGCCGGCGACGCGTGTGGCTTCTTCTTCGTCGCCCTTCGCGAGCAGCGACGCGTACACCGGGATGACCGAGGCCGAGAGCGCTCCTTCGCCGAACAGGTTCTGGAGCACGTTCGGGATGCGGAAGGCCGCCATGAAGGCGTCGGCGGCATCTGAGCGCAGGCCGAAAAAATACGCGAAGACGCGGAGGCGGACGAGACCGGCCAGCTTGCTGCAGAGGATGCCGGCCGCGACGAGCATGGCCGAGCGGCTGGTCCGCGGCGGTGTCCGTGCGCCCTGGGCCGTCGGTGAAGGAACCGGAGATGGAGGAACCATCTGCAACTCAGTTGTGCCCGGCTGGAAGCTGCGCGGTGTTCCACCCGCCGCCGAGCGCCTTGACGAGCAGCACGCTCGCCGTCATCTGGCGGGTGAGGATGCCGACCGCCGTTCGCTCGTTGGTGAGGGCCACGGTCTGCGCGACGGTCACTTCGAGATAGCTGGTCACGCCGCCGCGATACCGGTTGGTCGCCAGGGTCAGCGACCGCTGGGCGGCGTTGACCGCCGCCGCCTGGGTCTGGGCTTCCTGCTGCAGCACGCGGAGCGTCGCCAGGTTGTCCTCGACTTCCTGGAAGGCCTGGAGCACCGTTTCGCGATAGCCGGCGACGGTCTGATCGTACGCGGCGCGGGCCTGCTCGACGCGTGCGCGGCGGCGTCCCCCATCGAAGACGGTGAGCGCCGCGGCTGGTCCCGCCATCCAGAAGGCGCTCAGCCCCTTGAACCAGTCGCCGATCGATCCGCTCTCGAACCCGCCGCTCGCCGTCAACGTGAGGAGCGGGTAGAACGCCGTGCTCGCGAGGCCCAGGTTCGCGTTCGCGGCGGCGATCTGCCGCTCAGCCGCGGCGATGTCGGGCCGGCGCTCGAGCAATTGCGACGGCACACCGGGCGGAATCGCCGGCGGCGGCGTGGTGAGCGGCTGCGCAGCCAGCGAGAAGGTCGCGGGCGGCTGTCCGATCAGGACCGCAATCGCGTGCTGCAGTTGGGCGCGGGCGGCGTCGAGGTCGATCGCCTGGGCGCGCGTCGACTCGAGCTGCGTCTGGGCCTGCGCGACATCGGCGCCCGAGGCGAGCCCGCCCGCATATCGATTCTGCGCGAGCTCGAGCGCTCGCTGATACGCGGCCACCGTTGAATCGAGCAGCGCCTTCTGGGCGTCGAGCCCGCGGAGCGCGAAGTAGTCGATCGCACACTCGGCGTGCAGCGACAGGCGCGCGAGCTCGAGGTCGGCGGCGGTCGCCTGCGCCTCGGCCCGGCTCGCCTCGACGGTGCGGCCGATCCGGCCCCAGAAATCCGGCTCGTAGGAGACATCGCCGAGGGCGAGGAAGTCGGTCGAGCTGCGCGCCGCCTGCGGGTTGCGCAGCGGGCGGTTGGCGGACTGCGTACCCGGCGTGATGCTGCCGGCCACGCCGATCTGCGGGACGTACGCCGCGCGCGCCGATCGAACGGCGGCCCGCGCCTGGCGATACTGGGCGTCCGCGATTTTCAGGTTCTGGTTGGCGGCGGTGAGGCTGGTCTCGAGGTGGTCGAGCGTGGCGTCGCCGAAGATGCGCCACCATTCGCCGCGCTGCACCGCATCGGCCGGCGCCGCCTGCGTCCAATCCTTCCCGGCTTCGCCCGGCGGCGTCTCCTTGTACGCGGGCGAGGTCGGCTCCGCCGGCTTGACGTACTTGGGCCCGACCGCGCAGCCCGCCGCGCACAGGCCGGCGACGAACGCCGCGACGGCGGCGCGTCGCAGGCCGTCCGAACGGCTCCTCACGATCGGCCCTCCGCCGGGGCTGCCACGCGCACCTGCTCGCCGGTGGTGATGGAATCCGGCGGGTTGACGACCACCGATTCGTCGCCGGTGAGCCCTGAAACGATCTCGATCGCCGTGCCGAGGTCGCGTCCAGGCGTCACGGTCTCGAGCACGATGCGGCTGTGGGCGTCGACCGTCGCCACCTGCAGCCCCTGGCCGCGGAAGATCAGCGCGTTCACGGGAAGACGGAACGTCGAGGTCGGCGTCGGCAGCTGCAGATGCACCTGCGCGTACGCGCCCGGCAGCAGCTCGCGGCGTGCGTTGTCCACGTCGATCTCGGTCCGCATCGTGCGCGAGCTGACATCGATCGCGTCGGCCGTGCGCGTAATCACGCCGGCGAACGACCGGCCCGGAAATTCGTCCAGCGTGAGCGTCGCCGGGACGCCGTGCGCGGCCTCGCGCGAATAGGCTTCCGGAACACTCACGAAGACGCGCAGCTTGCTCGTGTCGGCGATGTGGAAGAGCTCGCGGGCGCTGTTGCCCGAATCGATCAGCGCGCCGACGTCGACGTTGCGCGCGGTGATCACGCCGGCAAACGGCGCGATGATCCGCTTGAAGGCGTAGAGCTGCTCGAGCCGCTTCACGTTGTAGAGCGCCGAGTCGACGGTCGCCTGCTTCGACGCCAGGTTCCCGTTCGCATCGTCGAGATCCTGCTGCGACACCGACTCGCTCTTGATGAGGTTCTGGTACCGCTGCGCAGTGATCTCCGCCAGGTGTTCGTTCGCCTTGGCGGTCTCGAGGTCGGCGCGCGCCTGCTGCAGCTGCTGGTCGATTTCGGGCGTGTCGATCTCCGCGAGCACCTGGCCGGCGCGGACCCGGCTGCCGATGTCGACGTACCGGGCCTTCAGGTAGCCGTTCGTCCGGGCGTAGACCGGCGCGTCGGTGAACGCCTGCATCGTGCCGGGCAGCACCAGTTCCTGCTGCAGCGACCCGCGGATCGGGTGCTCGACGGCCACGGTCGTGATCGCCATGGCCTCGGTGTCGCGCGCGAGGCGATCCATCGCGTGCGCTCGCGAGGCGATACCCCAGTACGCCGCCGCGGCCGCCGCGACGAGCACGAGTGCCAGAGCTATCAGGGTTCCGGTGCGCTTCTCCATCTCCGCCCTACTCCTGCCGCCGCCTCACTCGGCGGGTGCCAGCGTACTCTCCTGCGCGGTCGTCTCCGTGCGCCCGCCGTGGAGCAGCGCGAACACCGCCGGAACGAAGAACAACGTCGCGAGCGTCGCCAGCGCGAGCCCGCCGATCACGGCCCGGCCGAGCGGCGCGTTCTGTTCACCGCCCTCGCCAAGGCCGAGCGCCATTGGCACCATGCCGATGATCATGGCGAGGGCCGTCATCAACACCGGCCGGAAGCGCGAGAATCCGGCGTCGAGCGCCGACGCGACCGCCGATCGTCCCTTGCGCAGCTCGTCTTTCGCGAAGCTCACCACCAGGATGCTGTTCGCCGTCGCCACGCCCATGCACATGATCGCGCCCGTCAGGGCCGGCACGCTGAACGTCGTCTGCGACAGAAAGAGCAGCCAGACGATGCCGGCCAGCGCGGCGGGCAATGCGGAAATGATGATGAACGGATCGAGCCACGACTGGAAGTTCACCACGATGAGGAGGTACACGAGCACGATCGCGAACGCGAGCCCTTCGAGCAGCCCGGCGAACGACTGCTGCATCGTCTCCGACTGGCCGCGCACGATGATCTGCGAGCCGCGCGGCAGGTGGTGTTCGGCCGCCTGCACGATCGGTTGAATCGCCCGCGTCACGCTGCCCAGGTCGCGATCCTGCACGGCGCCGAACACATCGACCACCGGCTGCGCGTTGTAGTGCGACACGGCGCCGATCATCGTCCCGCGCGAAACCGTCGTCAGGCCCTGCAGCACCTGGGGCGCATGATCGCCGTCGGCCGTGACGGGAATGTTCCCCAGCGCCTGGAGCGAGGTGAGCCGGTACTCGGGCGCCTGCGTGGCGATCGTGTAGCTCACGCCGTTCGAGGGATCCAGCCAGAAGGTGGGCGCGGTTTGTCCGCTGCCGCTCAATGAAATCAGCAGGTTGCTGGCGACGTCGCGCGCCGTGAATCCCGCTTCCGCCGCCCTGGTGCGATCGACGTGCAGGTGCAGCACCGGCTCATTGAACGGCTGCTGCACGCGCGCCTCCACGACGCCCGGTACGTGCGCGATCTGGCGGGCGAGGCCGGCGGCGACCCATCGATTGGCGTCGAGGTTCTTGCCGACCACCTGGATGTCGATCGGCGCCGGCAACCCGAAATTCAGGATCTGGCTGACGATGTCGGCCGGGATGAAGCTGAACTGCACCCCGGGAAACTCCCGCGGCAGCCGCGTCCTGAGCGTGCGGATGAAATCGGCCGTCGGCCGATGATCGGCCGAGAGCGCCACCATGACGTCGGCGTCTTCGCCGCCGACCGGCGCCGAGTTGCTGTACGAGAGGTTGATCCCGCTGTACGGCAGGCCCACGTTGTCGATGATGCTGCTGATCTGTCCGGCCGGGATGACGCTGCGGATCGCCTGTTCGACGCGGCCGCTGAGCGCCGCCGTCTCCTCGATGCGCGTGCCGGTGGGCGCGCGCAGGTGCATCTTGAACTGGCCGCTGTCGACGGTGGGGAAGAAGTCCTCGCCGACGAACGGCACCAGCGCGAACGAGGCGACGCAGACGAGCAGGAAGACCCCGGCAAAGACAGCGCGGTGCGCGAGGCAGCGTTCGAGCGTGCCGCGATACCAGGCGCGGACGCCAAGAAAGCCGCGGTCGAGCGCCTGCTGCATCCGGACGAACGAATTGCCCGACACGCGCGCCTGCTCGTGAGGCGCGTGCGCCGTCAGCAGATACTTCGCCATCGTCGGCACGAGCGTGCGCGAGAAGAAGTACGAGGCGAGCATCGCGAAGACAACGGCTTCGGCCATCGGGACGAACAGGTAGTGCGCGACGCCGCTCAGGAAGAACATCGGGACGAAGACGATGCAGATCGAGAGCGTCGAGACGAACGCCGGGATCGCGATCTGCTCGGCGCCGTCGAGGATGGCCGGTTCGAGCGCCTTGCCCTGTTCGAGGTTCCAGTTGATGTTCTCGATCACGACCGTCGCATCGTCGACGAGGATGCCGACGGCCAGCGCCAGACCGCCGAGCGTCATGATGTTGATGGTCTCGCCGAGCGCGCTCAGCAGGATGACCGACGTCAGGACGGAGAGCGGGATCGAGACCGCGATGATGAGCGTGCTCCGCCAGCTGCCGAGGAAGATCAGGATCATCAGCGCCGTCAGCGCGGCGGCGATGATCGCTTCCCGCAGCACCCCCTGGATCGAGGCGCGCACGAAGAGTGACTGGTCGAGCAGCGGCGTGATCTTCAGCGTCGGTGGCAGCGTGGCCGCGATGCGCGGCAGCGCGTCCTTGACGTGCTGGATGATGTCCAGCGTCGAGGCATTGCCGCTCTTCATGATCGTGAGCAGCGTCGCCCGGCGGCCGTCGACATGGACGATGTTCGTCTGGGGTGAGAAGCCATCCCGCACGTGCGCGACGTCGCGCACGAGGATGGGCGTCTGGCCGACGACCTTGATCGGGAGGTTGTTCAGCTCCTCGACCGTCTTCGGGCTGCCGTTGATGTCGACCTCGTAGTCGAACGGGCCGATCTTCGTGGTGCCGGCGGGCAGAATCAGGTTCTGCTGCGCGATGGCGTTCTGGACGTCGAGCGGCGAGAGCCCCTTGGCCTGGAGCGCATTGAAGTCGAGGTCCACCTGCACCTGCCGCTGCTTGCCGCCGTACGGATACGGAATGGAGGCGCCCTGCACCGTGGCCAGGTCGTTGCGGAGTACGTTGGTGGCGAGGTCGTTCAGCTGCTGCTCCGAGAGGCCTTCGCCCGAGAGCCCGAGCTGCAGCACCGGCACGCTCGACGCGCTGTACACCTCGATGAACGGGGCCGTCGTGCCCGGCGGCGCCGTGCGCAGCACCGTCTGCGAGACGGCGCCGACCTGCGAGACGGCGAGGTCGATGGGGGCGCCCGGATGGAAGAAGACCTTGACGATCGAGACGCCGTCGAGCGTCTGCGACTCGATGTGCTCGATATCGTTGACGGCGGTCGTCAGCGTCCGCTCATAATTCGAGGTAATGCGATCCGAGAGCTCCTGGGCGGACATCCCGTTGTACTTCCAGATCGACGCGACGACGGGGATGTCGATGTTGGGGAAGATGTCGATCGGCGTCCGGACGATGACCAGCGGGCCAATCAGCAGCAGGAGAATGGCCAACACGACGAACGTGTACGGCCGGTTGAGGGCAACGCGAACAATCCACATGAACGGTCAACCGGCTAGGCGGGAATGGGGTGGGCGACGGGTATCGAACCCGCGACCTCCTGAGCCACAGTCAGGCGTTCTGCCACTGAACTACGCCCACCATCCGAGCTATTCAGTATAACACCCGGACCTCGGGCGTTCAGTATCCCGATCTCACCGCCACCCACAGGCCCGCGACAATCGCCGCGCCGATCAGCACGAGCGCCAGGGTGGTAGCGACGAAGTAGGGATAGACGATGAGGATCACGCCGGCGGCCATGTGCGGCAGGCGTCCCTGCTTGCGGCCGTAGAGCAGCAGGCCGCCGCCGATCGCCCCGAGCACCAGCGAGAGAAACAGCCAGGTCGGATCGAGCATCGGCGGGTCAGTGGCAGCCGTCGCGCGAGGGGACCAGGAAGCGGCGGACGCCCGCCGACGGATTGAGCACGATTTCTCCGAGCTCCACGCAGGTGGCCTCGCGCGGCACCGGCAGCGCCGTGGGGACGAGGTGCGCGTAGTCGCGGATCCAGAAATGGACGTCCACGGCGGGCCGTGAGCCTCTCAGCCGCGCGGCAATCTGCCAGAGGGCATCCCCGAAGCCAGGGTTGTCCTGGAGGATCACGAGATACCGATCGCCTTCGTGCGCCGCGACGCGGTAGATCGGGATCGAGAGGGGGCGATCGTACCCGGGCCGGCCGATGAGGGGGCCGCGCACCGCGGCGACCAGCGCGAGCACCAGCACGCCGCCGAGCCCGATCGCCAGCAGGCGCACCGCCCACGCTGAGGCGGGTTTCCCGCGCGGAACCGTGCGTACGGGCGCCTCGTCCCGGGACGGTCCGAGCGTCTGCGGATCGAGCGCGTCGATGAAGCAGATGATGTGGCAGCCGAACGGCAGAAGCAGCGTCACCAGCCCCATCGGGGCTGAGATCCGGAAGAGCAGGAAGGCGGCCGTGTACAGGGCGACGGTGGCCGCGAGCCACGTGCATCCAAGCAGCACCTGGCCCAGATAAATCTGTCCCGATCCTGGAATGAAGAGGCTGCTGACGGCGGCCGCGGTCCGATTGCGCCGGGGCACGCGCTCCACTATACCATCACTTTTTTTCCTCATCCGCAGCCGAATCTCATGCGCGTAACTCCTTGAGAACACGGACGCGATCGCCCGCGCGCCGTGGCCTTCATCTTGCTCCACTCAACGGCAGCATGTCTGACAGTGCACAGCCTCTTCCGGTTCGGCTGCCGATTCCCGAAGGAGGTCTGATGATCTCAATCGTGGTCGCTGAACGGCACGAGCTCGCCCGCCGGGCGTTCCGCGCGCTTCTCGAGCAGGAATCCGGCGTGGCGGTCATTGGTGAAGCCGGCGGGATCGCGGCCGCCGCCGAGATGCTCGATCGGATGCACCCGGACGTGCTGCTGCTCGGCCCGGCGCTCGACGATATCGAAGGGCTGCGCCTGCTGCAGCGGGCGACGGCCGGCTCGCCGCGCACGCGCATCGTGGCGGTCATCGAGACCAGCGACACGCGCGAGCGCGAGTCGAACCTCTGGGCCAACGAGCTGCTGCAGATCGGCCTGGGCGGGTACGTGCTGCGCAGCGATCCGGCCGACGATCTGCTCGAGGCCGTGCGGAGCGTCGCGGGCGGCGGCCGTCACGTCAGCCCGGCCCTTGCGCGCCAGGCGGCCGTCGAGGTCGTCCGGCAACCTGAAGCGGCCGAGCGCGG
>JANWLS010000006.1 GCA_025450765.1 Vicinamibacterales bacterium
AAAAGAACGCAAACGTGACGACGGACATCACCAGTCTTCTTTCCCAACTCCGGCCGCCTCATCTGCCGACATCTGACCCCAAGGTCGCCCAGCGCGCGGCGGCCACTTGGGTGCGAGACTTGCTCGAACGGCCGCGATCGGCGTCCGGGCCAGTGGAGTTCGCGGCGGCTGCTCGGAATCTCGATGGTGCGCTGGCAGATGTGGATCAAGAGATCCTCCGTGAACTTGAGGATGAGGTGCGGCGCCTGTCAGACGACTCTGACTGAAGCCAAATGGTTCCAGAGTTCTATGCTCGAGCGCTACTTGACCGGCTATCAATCGCCGGTGTCCCAGACGTGCGCCAGATCGCGATCACGCTGAGAGTGCCCGTGCACGAGCGGCCGCTGGAACGATGCGAAGGCATGCTTGTCCGTATCAAGGGAACGGCGAAAGCCGCGATCGCCGTCAAGAACTCGATTCGCGAAGACAGCCGAAAACGGTTCACCGTCGCACACGAACTGGGACACTTGCTGTTGCCTGGACACGATCAGTGCGGCGTCTGCGCTTCTGGAATGATCGAAACCTGGGCCGGCGATGTGCGCGACCGCGAACGAGAGGCCAACGTCTTCGCTGCCGAACTGCTGATGCCGGCGGCCCTCATGCAACGACAACTCGGACGCGACGCGCCCAGCCTGCGATTGCTAGACGGCATCGCTGCGACGTTCGGAACATCGCTCACGGCCAGCGGCTACCGGTTTGCCAGCCTCACGTCCTACGCTGTGGCTCTTGTGTGGAGCGAGGCCGGACGGATTCGCTGGGCCAAGCAGTCCGATGAATTTGGCGGTTGGCTCCGTTTGCGAGAGAAGCTCGACTCCAGGACCTTCGCCGCCGACCTGTTTGGGGGCACCGACGTTCCGGCTGGAGCCCACCCTGTGCCGGCGGATGCGTGGCTGGAGCGTGCCGATGCCGAAGCCACGCTGCTGGAGGAGTCCCGTCTGTTGCCGGGCTACGGTGCTGTTCTCACGTTGCTCTGGGCCAAAGAGGCCGCCGGAGGGACGATTGCCGAGGAGGAACTGCTCGAGGAGCTGAATCCGTCTGACTTCACTACCCGGCGCCGGCGGTGGCCCACGCGCCGCTGATCTCCCGCGCCTTCTGGGTTGCGCTGCAAGGCTGGGCGCCTCCCTTCACGCTGCAGCTATACTGGTCGTCGGCCCTGCGTCCGATGTGGAGGCTCTGGAGCCCACGTTCGCGGCGGCGAACGCGCCCGTAAGTGATCGCGGCACATTAGGAGGTCTTACACAATTCGCTACACAATTCGGGTTTCCGACCCGAATTGACGTCTGCAAGTTATTGATTCGAAAGACACGGAGAGATGTCCGAGTGGTTGAAGGAGCACGCTTGGAAAGCGTGTGTAGGGGAAACTCTACCGTGGGTTCGAATCCCACTCTCTCCGCCATCCCGCCTTCCAAGATCATCCGCTAAAATCCGCTGATTCCCGGCGTGAGTAACCAGCGAGGAAATCCAGATGCGAGCGACCTCGACCCCCGCCGATATCGTCGTGGCACGCGCGCGCGACCTCAGGCGCGCCCTGCAACTTGAATGGCTGAGCATGGCGTGGATGGCGGTCGAAGGAAGCGGCGCTCTGGTGACCGGCCTGGCCGCAGGGAGTCTCGTGCTGATAGCTTTCAGCGTCGACAGCGTCATCGAACTGATCTCGGCCGGCGTGTTGCTCTGGCGGCTCTGGGCGGAACTACGGCACAGCAGCATCTCGGCTGAAGCGGCCGAGCGGCGTGCCGGCCGGATCGGCGGCGCCCTGTTGATCCTGCTCTCCGCGTACATCCTCGTCGGCGGTGTCCGAAGCCTGGCGGCTCACGCTGGCCAGCAGTTTTCAGGGGTTGGGCTCGCCGTCACCGCGGCCGCCATTCCTGTGATGGCGCTGCTCGCGCGCGGGAAGCGACGGCTCGCCGACCGCCTTCAGAGTCACGCACTGCGCGCCGACGCCGTCGAATCGCTGACGTGCGGCTATCTGTCGGTGATCGTCTGCGTGTCGCTGCTGGCGCAGCTCGCCGTCGGCGCCTGGTGGATCGGGGGCGTGAGCGCGCTGGTCATCGTGCCATTTCTGTGGCGCGAGGCGCGCGAGGCGTGGACCGGACAAGACTGCTGCCGCTGAGTGGACCGTTCAATCTGCAGAGGGCGCTGTCGTCCAAGGTCATCCGATGAATGTGCGGCCAACTCTGGGGGCAGCATTCGCGATCACACCCCATCGCCTGCCTGACGCGGACGGCTGCGACACGCGCTCGAAGGCGACGGTCTGCGCCGACAGGTTCGGCATCGCCGTCCGCCCGGCCAGCGTCCAGGCATCCGAGTAACCGGCCGCCGGCGTCTCGGCTCCAGTCTGCGGGCCCTCCCGAGCGGAGCCGTTACCCGCGACCGTCTTTCTGCTCCTCGACGGCGTATAGCAGCTCGCCCACCGTCAACGGCGGCGCACCGCGCCAGACGAGCAGCACGACGGCGGCCGGCACCAGGCAAAGCGCTACCAGCAGCGCGCCCACACCGAAGGCGATGTGGACGCCGGCGCCGATCACCAGCGCAACCAGGATCGCCGGAACCGCAAAACACAAGGCCGCGAGACGCGTACGAGAAATGGCTGTCAACATAGACTCGATCCTCCTTCGGATCGGTCCGAAGCAACGATGATCAGGCCGGTACGCGGAACAGCGCCCGACCGAGCCCCCGACGGCGAAACCGCTCGACGGCGGCGTTGAAGGATCGCGGCAGGCCACTCCAGCTCGCGTTCCTGGCTGAAAAGATGGATCAGGTCGAGAAACGACGCGTGCATTGTGCGCTCCGATCGGCCGAAGAGGGCCTGTCGGCGCGTACCCTGCGAGGGGCACTGCTCGAACGCTGGCTGGCTCAGTGCGGTGTGCTTGATCCACTATACGCCGTTCTGTCCGCGGCGGCAGGGCGAATCGTTTTACATGCAGCGCTCCATCAGGTCGGCGTCGACAGCCAGGGCAACATCTACACGGGTGAGGTCGTGAGTCGCGCCCGCGGCTCAGCTGCGCGCGTGCGACGGGGTATGACGGACGGGAAACAGCGCAGCTGAGCGGTGCGACGGCATGAGTTGTGGATTGACCTCGGCGGAGGCAGCTATGCTGTATTACGCGCTCGTCTTTTTGATCGTCGCGATCCTCGCGGGTGCCCTCGGGTTGTACGGTGTGGCATCCATCGCGTCGCAGATTGCCTGGGTCTTGTTCGTGATCGCGATGGTGTTGTTCGTGGTCTACCTGGTCCGCGGGCGCTCGAATCCGATCCCGTAGCGCGCGATCTCACGCACTTCGACATTCGGTCCACGTCGCGCCGGTCACAGCCGGCACACCTTCACGTACGGTCGGAAACCCCGGCCGTACGTGAAGCGCCGCTCGCACCCTGGCTCGCGCGCGTTACCGCAGCTTCCCGAATCGCAGATAGAACGCCACGAACACCAGCACGATCCCGATGTTCACCATCCAGGCGTGCCCAGAATCGATCCCTGAAGAACAGGACATCGACGCCGACCACGGTGGCGATCAATACGACGATGTAAAAGACGGTCAGCGGTCTTGTGAAGCCGGTCATTGATTCAAGCCTACACCGCGACGTCCGCCAACCGACGAGCCAGCGCCAGCCGCTCAGCTTCGCGCGTGCGATCTTCGTGTGAGAATCGATCGTGGAGCGTGCGATGGGTGGCGTGTGGACTCGATTGAAGCTCGCGTTTGCCTCGTTCTTCCTGATCCTCTTCAGGAGCCGGCTGCCCGCGGCGCTGCAGCAGGCCGCCGCCCCGGTGGCGCCGCCGATCCCGACACCCGATCTCACGCCGCCCAGCGCGATCCTGGACGATGCCGACCGGGCTGTTCAAATGATCGCGCTGCTCCAGCGTGATGGCCGGCTCATCGACTTCCTGATGGAAGACCTCGCCTCGTACAACGACGCGCAGATCGGCGCCGCCGTGCGCGATGTCCACGATGCCTGCCGCCGCGCGCTCGATCGCTACGTCACGCTCGAGCCGATCCTCGACGGCCGCGAAGGCGAGCCGGCTACGGTCGCCGATCGGATCGACCCGGCGGCGATTCGACTCGTCGGCAACGTGACGGGCCAGCCACCCTTCCGCGGGACGGTGCTGCATCGCGGCTGGCGCGCCTCGCGCGTCGATCTCCCGGACCTCGCCGGCACGGGCGCCCGCCGCGTCGTCGCGCAGGCCGAGATTGAGGTGGCGTAACGCGATGCCGATGTCCACGGACGGTCCGCGATTCAGCGTCGGCATCGATCTCGGCACGACGAACAGCGCGATGGCGTACGCCGCGGTCGCCGCCGATGGCGACGCGGCGCCCGTGGAGGTCGTCCCCATTCCGCAACTCGTCGAGCCGGGCGAGGTCGCGCCGCGCACGCTGCTCCCCTCCTTTCTCTACCTCGTTGGTGAACTGGATTTTCCGGCCGGCAGCCTGCGCTTGCCCTGGGCCGGCGGCGAACCGCCGTCCCACATCGTCGGGACGCTCGCGCGGAAGCGCGGCGCCGAGAGCCCCGCACGCCTGGTCTCGTCCGCGAAGTCGTGGCTGTCGCACGCCGGCGCGAATCGTACGGGATCGATCCTGCCGTGGGGGGCGCCCGACGAGGTCCCGAAGCGGTCGCCGGTCTCGGTGTCGGCCGAGTATCTGCGGCACCTGCGTCATGCCTGGGACGCCCGGTTTGCGTCTGCCGATCCGTTACAGGCGCTCGAACGCCAGCACATCTTCCTGACGGTGCCTGCGTCGTTCGACGAGGAAGCACGCGAGCTCACGCTGCGCGCGGCCCAGGACGCCGGATTGCCTGGAGTCGTGCTCCTCGAAGAGCCGCAAGCGGCCTGCTACGCGTGGATCGACACGGCGGGCGAGCACTGGCGCCAGCATCTCCGCGTGGGCGACCTGGTGCTCGTGTGCGACATCGGTGGCGGGACGACGGACTTCAGCCTGATTCTCGTCGGTGAGCACGACGGCGATCTCTCGCTCGAGCGCGTGGCGATCGGCGATCACATCCTGCTCGGCGGCGACAACATGGACCTCGCGCTCGCACGCCTGGTGCAGCAGCGCCTCGAGCAGGACGGCCATCGGATCGACACCTGGCAGCTTCAGGCCCTCTGGCATCAGTGCCGCGTCGCGAAGGAGGCGCTGTTCAACGCACCTGATCGCGACGAGCATCCGGTCACGCTGCTCGGGAAAGGCACGCGCTTGATCGGCGGCACGCTCCGCACGACCCTCCGCCGCGCGGATGTCGACCGGGTGCTGCTCGATGGATTCTTCCCGCTCGTGACCTCATCCGACATGCCCGCGCGCCGCCGGCAGATCGGCCTTCAGGAGCTCGGCTTGCCCTACGCGGCCGACGCCGCGGTCACGCGTCACCTGGCGCGGTTCCTGGCGCGGCAGGCCGCGGGCGGGCTGTCCGCTTCCGTGATCCGGCGCGGCCCGAGCGGGCTCGCCTGTCCCACACACGTGCTGTTCAACGGCGGCGTGATGAAGGCCGCGGCACTGCGTGCGCGGCTGGTCGACGTGCTGAACCGTTGGGTGCAGCAGGAAGGGTTTCCGCCGCTCGAAGCGGGGCACGTCCTGGACGCGCCGGACCTCGATCACGCCGTCGCGCGCGGTGCCGCCTATTACGGACGCGTCCGCGCGAGCGGTCACGGCGTGCGCATCAGGAGCGGCGCGCCGCGGAGCTACTACGTCGGCATCGAGAGCGCGCTGCCGGCCGTGCCGGGGATTCCAGCGCCCGTGAAAGCGCTCTGCGTGGTCCCGTTCGGCATGGAAGAGGGGACGAGCGCCGCGATCGCGGGACGCGAGCTCGGGCTGGCGGTCGGTGAGCCGGCCGAGTTCCGCTTCTTCAGTTCGACGGTGCGCAAGAGCGACCCGCCCGGTACGCTCATCGACGACTGGGGCGACGACCTGGAGGAGCTCGGGCCGCTCGAGGTCACGTTGACCAGGAATAGCGCGGCGAC
>JANWLS010000007.1 GCA_025450765.1 Vicinamibacterales bacterium
CGCCACCTCGGCGCTCGGCGATCACGCGCCCGTACGGGTCGGCCGCGATCAGCAACCCCTGGTGCGCGCTCCGCACGAGGCTGTACCCGTTTTCGACGGCGCGAGCGATGGCCATCCGTACGGACAGACGCGCATCGCGCACGGAATCCGAGGCCGGGACGAACAACACCCCGACGTCCTTGCGCCCGTACGCGCGCCCCAACGAGGGGAACTCGAGTCCGTGCCGATCGCCACGCCGTACATCCACGCGCTGTCCGTCCAGACGGCGATCGTCCGGCCAGGCACGTAGCCGCGTTCACCGCCTTCCGGCAGATGTTGCTTCAGGGTGGCGATGGCGAGTCCGCCCGCCCGATCGAACACCAGCGCGACGTTGCGGCGTGGTGCCGCGCCGGTCTCGTCGACGCCCGCAATGAGCGCGATATGGTTCCGCTTCGCGGCGTCGGCGAAGACCTGCCGCACAGCGGCGCGTGCAGCCGCCGTCACACGGACTGCCTTCTCCGGCAGCAACACGAGGTGCGCGCCAGCCGCCGCGAGCGCGTCCACCTGCTGCGCGTACTCACGCGCGACGGTGACGGCGTCAGCGCCGGTTGAATCATGCTGACTGATCGCGGCCAGCCCAATCCGCACGGTCGGCGTGAGCGGCGCGTGTGAGGCGCGCATCCAGCCCAGGCTCACGCAGATGGCGACAATGACGAGAGGACGCGCGAGGGTGAGAGCGAGCTCGCGACGCCGCGCCCGATACCTCCACGCAAGCGCCAGCCCGGAGGCGACGAGTGCCAACAGAAACGTGATGCCCCAGAGCCCGGTGACTGACACGACCTGCAGCACCGGGCGCACGTCAACCTGTGTGTACGCCAGGCTGCCGGCACTCCCGTCGGGCGACACGAGCGCGAGGAGATAGTCCGCGCCGGCCGCCAGCAGCGGGAAGGCGAACAGCGCGACGTGCGCTGGCTGACGCCCGGCGATCCAGCGCGCCCCCATCACGACGAGGGTGAAGACGAGCGCGACGCTGAGGACGATCCGGGCGAGCACGAGCGCCGGGAGCAGGCCGGCGTACAGCTGAACCCAGGTGAGACTGCCGAGACCGGCCGCCGAAAATGCGGCGATGGCGGCGCGGCGCGCCTCGACTCCGCTCCGGGCGCCCTGCGCCGGCCCGAAGGGGGCGGCGGTTCGGTAGGCGAGGGCGAGCACGGGCGCCGGGGCGACCCAGGCCAGCAGCCAGAGGTCGTGAGCGCCGGTCGAGAAAAACCAGGCGAGAGCGGAGAGCACGATCGCCGCGAGGTCAATCATGGTCGCTGCCTACGGTCGCAAGGGCGGCTCAGGCTCGCCGAGCAGATCCTCGAACACGGCGCGACGCCACGCGCGCTGCAGCCGGCCGAACGAGACGCCGTCGGACATCAGCGCCCGCCCGACCAGGACATCGTCTTCGACGGCGTCCACCGCACCACGTACGTCATCAGCGCGCTCGCCGTCGAACAGGCTCGCCTGCAGGGCCTCGCCCTTGTCGCGAGCGCCGGGCACGCCGCAGGCGATCTGCGTGCCCAGGTAGACGTACGAGTCCATGGCCCACGGCTTGTCCGCGGCAGCATGATCTTCACCGATCGACGCACGATCCAGGAACGCGAGCTGCTCGTCTCGGACGAGCGCGGTTTCCGTCCGGAGTGCCACAAACTGCCACCGCTCCTCACGACGCACGCGACCGGCCATCAGCCCGTCGGCCCAGAACAGGTGCGCGCCGCGCGCCACCTCGAACCGCGTCCGCTGATCGAGCCGCGCACCGGCGAATGGAATGATCGGCTCCAGGTAACCATGCAGTTCGCCGCCGGCGGCCACGCGCGCGTGCCACTGCTGCCGCGCCCACTCCCCCTCGGCCGACGGATGCACCTTCTGCGCCGCCTGGGAGGTGAGGACGACGCGCGCGCCGGGCTCGACGTCGATGGTGGCGCTGAGCACGTCTCCTCCGAACAGGCCCGCCGTCGTCTGCACGAGGATCAGGTGCGCCAGCGCGGGGCCCGCTGGATAGAACACGCGGCCGATGGCAAAGGGCGGTTCGGCGTAGCCGTCGGTCAGCACCGTCCGCCCATCCTTGACCGTGAAGAGCAGCCTGAGGCGGCCTGTGCGCCCGGGCCTGGCGGTCGGAACGGTCGCGACCGGATGGCCAGCGGGCAGCGACTCAGGCGACTCAGGCCACTGAGGCATCGAAGAGCACGTCGGCGCGGATCCAGGTGATGATCTGCGACAATCCCTCGCCGGTCTTCAGGTTGGTGAAAACGAAAGGCCGCTCGCCTCGCATCTTCGTCGCATCGCGCGCCATCACGCCGAGATCGGCGCCAACGTGCGGCGCCAGGTCGATCTTGTTGATGACGAGCAGGTCTGATCGGGTGACGCCCGGCCCGCCCTTGCGGGGCACCTTGTCGCCGCCGGCGACGTCGATGACATAGATGGAGGCGTCCACGAGCTCGGGACTGAAGCTCGCCGCGAGGTTGTCGCCGCCGCTCTCGAGCAGGATCAGCTGCGTCTCCGGAAACGCCGCCTTCATCCGATCGATCGCCTCGAAATTGAGCGAGGCATCCTCGCGGATCGCCGTGTGCGGACAGCCGCCGGTCTGGACGCCGATGATCCGTTCGGACGGCAGCGCCTGGCTCCGCACGAGGAACTCCATGTCCTCCTTCGTGAAGATATCGTTCGTCACGACGCCCAGGCGGTAGGCGTCGCGCATCGCCTTGCACAGGCCATCGACGAGCGCCGTCTTGCCGGACCCGACCGGCCCACCAATCCCGATGATCACTGGCTGCTTCATGGCTGTGGCCTGTGGCCCGTTGCCTGATTACGACCTGAACATCTTGCTGTACACGTAGCCGTGCGTCATCTGCTCGATGTCGAGCCGCGGCGAAAACGACCGCAGCGGGCACGCGCCCCGCGCCACCACACCAGCGGCTTGCGCAGGCAGGTCCGCCAGACAATCGGACAGGAGCCGCTGTACCGCCTGCTGCCCGATCGGCATCACGCGCAGCGCCGCAGAGGCCGTGCCGGCGAGGCGTCCGTAGCCGAACCCGAGCACCATCTCACGCTCGCCGATGCCGGCGGACGCACAGACGGCGCCGTACACGACTTGCAGGTTGCCCGCGAGCCCGCCGCGCTCGACCTGCTCGGCGAAGGCCGCCAGCGATGATGATGGGTACGCTCCGCTCCAGGTGGCGAGCAGGCGCCGGCCGATGACGCGGCTGCCGGCCCGCACGGCCGCGGCAGGCTTGATCGCCGTGAGCTCTTGGTCGAGAGCTGCGAGCCGCGTCCAATCTTCGTTCGCACACGCCGAGGCCGCGCCGAGCAGCGCCGGCCCGTCGCACGCCGGGAGGATCGCGTCCACGTAGTGTCGCATCCAGCCGCCGAGGTCGCCGGCATCCCGCATGCCGCCGTGGCTCACGGCGGATTCGAGCCCATCGGAATGCGCGAAGCCGCCGGTCGGCAGCAGGCCGTCGTTGAGGTGCAGCGCGCGCAGGAAGGCCGACTCATTCATGATGATGGCCCACGCGGGCGATCGCCGGCGTGAACGGCCGTTGCGCCGCCGTCAGGGCAACGCCCAGTTGCTGCAGCAACTGCTCGACGTCCGGCGTCCTCGGACAGATCAACTCCTCCTCGGCGATCATCAACGGCTGGTGGCGATTGCCGATCTGGTAGGCCAGCCAGGCCCACTCGCGCGCCGTACGCGGCCGGATCACGTACACCTCGTCCTGCGCCTCGCGCACGGTCACGATCCGCCGCAGCGGATCGAGGCGCAGCCGGTCGCCTTCGCGAAGCATCGTCCCCTGCGGCAGCGAGGTGGCGAATTCAATGCCCTGGTCGGTCCGGCGTCGGGCATGTCCCTTCTGCCGCGCCTCCCAGTCGAGCGTGATCGTGTCCTCAACAAAGCCCGCCGCGGCCGGTCCTGGCTCGTCCTCGCGCCACACGCGATCGATGATGATCATGAGTGAATTGAAGAAGTGGGAATTGAAGAGTTTCCCGCGTCAGAACAGAAAATACCGCTGTGCCAACGGCAGCACGTCCACCGGATCGCACACGAGCCGCTCGCCGTTCGCCCGCACCTCGTACGTCTCCGGGTTGACCTCGATCTTCGGCAGCGCGTCGTTCAGCTTCAGGTCCTTCTTCCCGATGCGCCGGCAGTTCCCGACCGCCACGCACCGCCGGCCGAGCCCGGCCACCGCTCCGCCGTCCAGTCCGGCCCTCGACACGAAGTGCACCGCGCCTTCGTTGACGGCGCGGCCGAAGGCGCCGAACATCCGGCGGCCGAAGACGGGCTGCGGCGTCGGGATCGAAGCGTTGCCGTCGCCCATCATGGCGCCGGCGATGAGACCGCCCTTGATGATGACCTCCGGCTTGACGCCGAAGAACGCCGGCTTCCAGAGTACCAGGTCGGCCATCTTGCCGACTTCGATCGATCCGACGTGACCAGCCACGCCGTGTGCGATCGCCGGGTTGATGGTGTACTTGGCGACGTAGCGCCGCACGCGGCGGTTGTCGGCGCGCGGGGAGTCGCCGGGCAACGGCCCCCGCTGCTGTTTCATCTTGTCGGCCGTCTGCCAGGTCCGCGTGATCATCTCGCCGATGCGGCCCATCGCCTGCGAGTCGGACGACATGATGCTGATGGCGCCGAGGTCGTGCAGGATGTCCTCGGCGGCGATCGTCTCGGCGCGGATGCGCGAGTCGGCGAAGGCGACATCCTCGGGAATCGATGGCGACAGGTGGTGGCACACCATGAGCATGTCGAGGTGCTCGTCCATCGTGTTTCGCGTGAACGGCATCGTCGGATTGGTCGACGAGGGGAGGACGTTCGGCTCGCCGCACAGCCGGATGATGTCGGGCGCGTGGCCCCCGCCGGCCCCTTCCGTGTGATACGTGTGGATCGTCCGGCCGGCGATCGCGGCGATCGTGTCCTCGACGAAGCCGGTCTCGTTGAGCGTGTCAGTATGGATCGCCACCTGGACGTCGTAGTCGTCCGCCACACGCAGGCACTGGTCGATCGCCGCGGGGGTCGTCCCCCAGTCTTCGTGCAGTTTGAGGCCGAGCGCGCCGGCGTCGATCTGCTCGACGAGTGCGGCTGGCATCGACGAGTTCCCCTTGCCGAGAAAGCCGAAGTTCAGCGGGAAGCTCTCGACCGCCTCCAGCATCCGCCGGATGTGCCAGGGCCCCGGCGTGCAGGTGGTCGCCTTCGTGCCGGTCGCCGGTCCAGTCCCGCCGCCGATGAGCGTCGTCACGCCGGCGTAGAACGCCTCCGGAATCTGGTTGGGTGAGATGAAGTGCACGTGGGCGTCGATCGCGCCAGCCGTCAGCACGTGCCCTTCGCCGGCCAGGATCTCCGTCGACGCGCTGATCTCCATGCCCGGCGTCACGCCGTCCATGATCCAGGGATTGCCCGCTTTGCCAATCGCCGCAATGAGGCCATCGCGGATCGCCACGTCGGCTTTGTAGATCCCCGTGTAGTCGAGGACGATGACGTTGGTGATGACGAGATCGGGCGACCCGCTGGCACGGCTCGCGCCCGGCATCTGCCCCATCCCGTCGCGCACGACCTTGCCGCCGCCGAACCGCGCTTCTTCGCCGGGCACGGTGAGGTCGCGCTCGATCTCGATGAGCAGGTTCGTATCGGCGAGCCGCACGCGGTCGCCGGTCGTCGGACCGTAGTGATCGGCGTAGGTGCGTCTATCGATCTTCACGGAGCGACCTCGAGAAGCTGCGCACGCGCTCGAGCGCGCGACGGCGGGTGTCGGGATCGTCGAGCGGTCCGTCGACGAGGCCATTGAGGCCATGCACGCGGCGAGCGCCGCCGAACGCCACCAGGTGCACTTCCTTCGTATCGCCCGGTTCGAAGCGGACCGCGGTGCCCGCCGGAATGTTCAGGCGCATGCCGTAGGCCTGCTCACGATCGAAGGACAGCCAGCGATTCACCTCGAAGAAATGACAGTGCGATCCCACCTGGATCGGCCGATCGCCGAGGTTGGCGACGCGCAGCGTGGCGGTGGGCCGGCCGGCATTCGCCTCGACCGGCGCCTCCTCCAGCAGATACTCGCCGGGCTTCAGGCTCATGAGATTGGATGGTGAATGGTGACGAGCTTGGTGCCGTCGGGGAAGGTGCCCTCGACCTGGATCTCGGTGATCATCTCGGCGACGCCTTCCATGACGGCGTCGGTCGAGAGGATCTGCCGGCCGAAGCGCATGACCTCCGCGACCGTTCGTCCGTCGCGAATCTGCTCGAGCAGTTCCGCCGTGATAAGGGCGACGGCTTCCGGATAGTTGAGACGCAGCCCGCGCGCGCGGCGGCGGCGGGCCACATCCGCGGCGACGAAGATCAGCAGCTTTTCCTGCTCACGCGGACTGAGATGCATGAGGGTCTCTAGCCTACCTCACCACCGCCCGAGGCTGTCCGGGTCAAAAAAAAACGGCTCCCCGGCTGACGGGCCGGAGAGCCGCTGTCTTCGAGCCGCGCTTCGGGGCGGGGCCCCGATTAGAACTCGAACCGCAGGCTGACTTCAGCCGTGCGCGGGTCGAGCGTGCCGTTGATCTGGTTGAAATTCGAGCCGTTCGTCAGGTTGAAGTTCACGACCGCGTTCGAGTTCAGCACGTTGAACAGGTCCGCCATGAACGTGATCTTGCGTCCACCCGCGAAGGTGACCCCCTTGTCGAGCCGGAGCCCGAGCAGCGGGGTCGTATCCGACCGATTCTGGTTGATGTCGGTCATGAACACCTTCTGGGTTCCGGCATTCGGCAGCCGCACCGAAATCAGCCGGGCGTACGGCCAGCCGCTCTGCACCTGGAAGTTCACGCCGAGACCGATGTCGTACGGGAAGACATAGCGGCCGGAGACGTGGGCGTCCCAGTAGGTCGTCTTCTGGCGGTTGCCCGCCGTCGGGTACGGGTTCTGGAAGTAATCCACCGGGATGGGATCGGAGGTCTGCGGGTTGTTACTGACTCTGGCCGTCGTTCGCAGCTCGTTCCGCCACGAGTAGTCGAAGGAGCTGTCGACGAAGAGCCCCCGCGAGAACCGCTTGTTGAACGAGAAGTCGAGCGTGTCGTAATTGGCCGAACCGTTGTCCACGCTGCTCGGCATCGTCTCGATGACGTTGCTCACCTGGCCGACCACCGAGTTCGGGATGTCGAACACGTTGAACGTCTGGGTGCCAGACGTGGTCGCGCCACTGACCCCGTAGTTCTGGATCTTCACCGGAATGGCCACCGGCACCGTGAACTGCCCTTCGCGGTCGACATTGATCGTCGCGAAGTTGTTGCGCGTCATCTTCCGCACGTAGGCGACACGGGCCGACGACTCGCCCCAGAACTGACGACTGTAGGAGAGGTCGAATTCGTCCGTGTACGGGACCTTGATGTTCGGATCGTAGGTGGTATCCACTCCACCGGTCGATGAGACCAGATTCCCGAGCTCCTGCGGTCCGTCGTAAATGCCATTGCCGTTCGGATCGAGGAACTGGTAGGTCTTGGTCGCGATCGTGACCGGATCGACTCCGGTGAACGCGTCGGCGAAGTTGAAGTAGTAGCGGCCGTAGAACGCCTTCACGACCGACTGCCCCTTGCCACTCGGATCCCAGCTCACGCCCAGACGCGGGACGACGGTGTTCCGGGTGAAGAGCGTCTTCCCCGGCGTGTTCGTCGGCGAGAAGATGTCCGACAGGACCGGATCGGTCTTGCCGGCGTCGTAGAACAGCCGCTGCCGATCGTAGCGGACGCCGGCCGTGATCGTGATCGGGCCGCCAGTCCAGCGATCCTGGAAATACAGCGCGTTGCGCCGGTCGTAATCGTTCGACCCCGTCCAGGTCTGACCGAGGGTGGACGGACTCCCCACCGCCGAGAGCGTGATCTCATCGGCCACGCCATTGCGCGGCAGGTACAGCACCGGGCCCGAGAGCCCCGTCAGCGCGTACTGGTACTGGTCGTTCAGCCACTCGAAGCCGACCTTCAGATCGTGGCTGCCGTGCGAGGTCGGCAGGAAGTACGTGCCGTTGGCGAACACCTGCGGCTTGTTGGGCTTCGAGTCGGAGGCGTTCCAGCCCGCGCCGCTGTAGATGCCCGTGCCGGAGTCCTGCACCGGCGGGTGCGTCTTGTAATCGACGTTCGGCACCGACGGGAAGTCGTAGCCGTAGAGGCCCACGCTGAATTCGGTGAAGAGGCGATTGCTCCACAGGCGCTGGTACTGGCCGTTGTAGTTCCAGCTCGGGCTGAACTCGCCGATGGCCGTCTCGGGACCGACCGTCGCCGACAAGCCGCGCAGCGGCTCGTCCTTCTTGTTCCAGTTGTAGAAGCCGACGAGCGTGTCCTTCTGCGAGACCTTGTAGGTTTCTTTCGTCGTGAAGTCGTTGAAGATCGCCAGGTTCGTGGCCAGGCTCTCCGGGATCCCCGACTGCAGCTTGTTGATCTTGAAATGGTTGTAGGCCGCGTAGAACCAGAGCTTGTCCTTGACGATCGGTCCGCCCAGGTCTGCGTGCCCTTCCCAGTAGAGCAGGTTCGGCTGACCCGTGAAGCCGCGGGCCTCGGTGGCCGCGTCCTTGTTGTCGCCGACGAAACCGCGCCCTTCGTAGGTGATGTTCTCGATGCCGGAGAAGATGTTGCCGCCGCTCTTGATGGTCTGCGTAACCATCGCACCAGGCGTGTTCATCGAGACGTCGCCGCCGGCCGCTGACACGGAGACTTCGCTGTACATGTAGTAGTCGACGTAGTTGCCCGCGCCGCCATTGCCCTCGGTCGTGTCGATGCCGTTCAGGATGATGCGGTTCTGGCCACGAACGCCGAAGCTGTCGTAGCCGGTCTGCTGCATCTTGTGGCTGCCGCCGACGTCGAAGCCGGTCATGCGGACACCCGGGACCTGCGCGAGCGAGCCCCACAGGTCGGTCGATGTCGGCACGCCCACGAGCTTCGCCGTGTTCAACACATCGCCGACCGTGGTCGACTGCACGTCCACGACCGGCGCCGCCGCCGAAACGGTGACGTTCTCCTGAACGCTCGCGAGTGGCAGCGCGAGATCGACCGTGAGTGTCTGGTTCGCCGTCAGGACGATGGCAGTGCGGGTCATCGTCTTGAATCCGGCCAGCTCGAACTTGAGCGAGTACGTGCCGGCCGGCAGCGCCGGAATCCGGTACGTGCCGTTCGACTCCGAGACCGACACCTGCGAACCGATGAGTGCCGGCGAGGTCGCCGTCACCGTGACGCCCGGAAGTACCGCGCCCTGCGCGTCCTTCACCGTGCCGGTGAGGACGCCGGAGCCCGCCAGCTGCGCGCTGGCCGGAGCCGCCGCCAGCAGCCACACGGCTGCGACGATCGCGGCGCCCCACCCCGTCATTCGTCTACCTGAAAACAACGCGTGCATGCCTCTCCCCTCCTCGACAACCAATCGTTATGAGCCCGGTTCCCCTGCCGATATGGATACGCCGAGATCACCTCCGGGACGAACGCGACTCGGGCCGACGTCGACGCGTGAATACGTTGAAGACCAGGGAACGTGGATCAAACACCAACGATGGCCGATACTGCCGACACATTGTGGCACGCTACTTTCGCTCAAACAGGCTCGCTCCGCAAGGGATTTTTGCGGTCGCCCCGGATCCAATTCGTCGGTGTTCGCGCGCGGCGAAACCGAAAAACCGAATCCCGTGCTCGCGCGCGATCTCGGGCGTTCGTGATACAACGTCTCCAATCAGGAGGATCGCGATGCAAGACGAGGAGACGCGGGGCGGCATCGATCGGCGGGGCTTTCTCCGGGCCGGCGCGGCCGGCAGCGCGGCGCTGATCGTACGGCCTGCTCGCGCCGGGGCCGCACCGCACGGCGATCGCGAGATGCCGGAACAGCGCGGAGCCGCGACGCCGGGGTCGGACGCCTCCTTCGATCTCGACGAAGTCACCATCGACGACCTCCAGCACCGGATGCAGTCCGGGCAGGAGACCGCCCGATCGCTCGTCGAGAAATACACCGCCCGCATCAACGCGATGGACACGTCGGGGACGCTTCCGCTCCGCAGCGTGCTCGAGATCAACCCTGAGGCACTTGCGATCGCCGACGCGCTCGACGCCGAACGCAAGAGCAAGGGTCCGCGCAGCCCGCTGCACGGGATCCCTATCCTGCTCAAGGACAACGTCGCCACGGCCGACCGGATGCAGACGACGGCGGGGTCGCTGGCACTGCTGGGCGTGAAGCCGCCGAAGGACTCGTTCGTGGCGGCGCGGCTGCGCGCGGCCGGCGCCGTGCTGCTCGGCAAGACGAACCTGAGTGAATGGGCCAACTTCCGCTCGACGCACTCCTCGAGCGGCTGGACCGGGCGCGGCGGCCAGTGCCGCAACCCGTATGCGCTCGACCGGAGCCCGTCGGGGTCGAGCTCGGGATCGGGCGCGGCCACCGCAGCGAACTTCTGCGCCGGCGCCATCGGGACCGAGACCGACGGCTCGATCACCTCGCCGTCGAACAACAACGGGCTCGTCGGCATCAAGCCGACGGTGGGGCTCGTGAGCCGCGCGGGCGTGATCCCGATTTCGCACAGCCAGGACACGGCGGGTCCGATGACGCGCACCGTGCGCGACGCCGCGCTCGTGCTCGGCGCCCTCACCGGCGTCGATCCCGATGACGCGTATACAAAGGACAGCGCGGGGAAGAGCCATCGCGACTACACGCCCTTCCTGGATCCGAACGGCTTGAAGGGGGCGCGGATCGGGATTCCGCGCAAGGGCCTCTTCGGCTACAGCCCGATCACCGATCGCCTCGCAGACGCCGCGATCGCC
The DNA here is from genome assembly GCA_025450765.1 of Vicinamibacterales bacterium. Lineage (GTDB taxonomy): Bacteria > Acidobacteriota > Vicinamibacteria > Vicinamibacterales > CAVVIG01 > JAGWRA01. Next base: position 10,774 of record JANWLS010000007.1, read on the forward strand.
GATCTCGAGCGGCTCGGCGCGGTCATCATCGATCCGGCCGACATCCCGACACTCGACGATCTCGGCGACGGCGAGAACACGGTGCTGCAGACCGAGTTCAAGTCGGACATGCAGGCGTATCTCACCTGGCTTGGCGCCGGCACCCACCCGCGGACGCTCGAGGATCTCATCGCCTTCAACGAGGCACACAAGAAAGAGGAGATGCCGTACTTCGGGCAGGAGATCTTCATCCAGTCGGCCGCGCGCGGGCCGCTCACCGATCCGGCCTACGTGAAGGCGCTCGCGCGCAATCACCAGCTCACCCGCGCGCAGGGGATCGACGCGGTGATGGACAATTACAGGCTGGATGCGCTGGTCGCGCCGACGGGCGGGCCCGCCTGGCTCGTCGATCTCGTGGACGGCGACTACGGCACCGGCGGCTGCACGACCTTCCCCGCCGTGGCCGGCTATCCGCACATCACGGTGCCCGCAGGCTTCGCGTGGGGGCTTCCCGTCGGGCTGTCGTTCTTCGGCCGCGCCTGGAGCGAGCCGGTGCTGCTCAAGCTCGCCTACGCCTACGAGCAGGGCACGAAGCACCGCCAGCCGCCGAAGTTTCTGAGGACGGCGGATCTGGACGTGAGGGAGACGGATTAGATGAGTGCCCCGCTGTCGGTCCCCATCCAGCAACTGCCTGGTAACGAAGATCTCCCACTGCCGGTGTATGGCACGGAGCAGGCGGCGGCGATGGATCTGCACGCGGCGGTGGCCGAGCCGGTGGCGATCGCGCCCGGGCGCGTCCTCGTGGTGCCGTGCGGCTTCGCCCTGGCGGTGCCGGAGGGGTTTGAAGCGCAGGTCCGTCCGCGCTCGGGACTGGCGGCGCGCCACGGGGTCACCGTGCTCAACACGCCGGGCACCATCGATGCCGACTACCGCGGCGAGGTGAAGGTGATTCTCATCAACCACGGCGCCGAGCCGTTCCTCGTGACGCGCGGTGCGCGGGTTGCCCAGATGTTGCTCGTCCCCGTCCCACGTGTCGCGTGGGCGCCGGCGGCGACGCTTCCGCCGACGCGACGCGGCGATGGCGGGTTCGGACATACGGGATAATGACGTATCAGCATTTTTCAATGCGCGCGGGCCCCACCCCCGCGCGGTGGCTTCGATGATGCCTCGCGTCGGATTCGCTCGTCCTCGGCTCGGCATGGCCGCAGGCGCCGTGACAATCCTCCGCCGATTTTCGTGTCTTCGTGTCTTCGTGGTTAATTAGAAGGGCTATGCGGACCACAGACTTCGCACTTTCCCGCCTGGTTCAGGAACAGATCGACCAGCCCTCGCCCATCCGGCAGATCATGAAGATGGCCGAGCGTCAGCACATCGTCGCGATGGGCCTCAACCCGGACGAGGTGATTTCGTTCGGGGGCGGCTGGGTGAATCATGCGGCACCGGAGGCGTTCCGCCAGCAGTATCTGGCCATCGCCGCCGACGAAGAGTTGTTTCACGCGAGCGGCGCCTACACGGCCACGCTCGGCGACCTCGAGTGCCGGCACCAGATCGCCGCCTTCGAGCGGCACCTGTTCGGCGTCACGCGCCTCGATGCCCAGCACATCGCGATCGGGGCCGGCAGCACGCAGCTCACGCACGACCTCTTTCGCACCGTGCTCGATCCCGGCGATACGGTCCTCCTGCTCGATCCGACCTACGCGAATTACGCCGGCCAGATCACGTTCGCGGTGCAGGGCGCGCGTATCGTCCGCCTGCCCGTGCTCGATCCGGCGACGTGGTCGTACCTGCCGGCCACCGATCCGCAGCGCGTGATCGACGGCTTCCACGCGCTCTGCGCCGAGCACGAGCCGCGGCTGGTCCTCTTCTGCGCGCCCGATAACCCCACGAGCCAGATCGTGCCGCAGGCGCTCGCCCAGGCCATGATGGCCTGGGCGCAGCGCACCGGCTCCTGGCTGGCGATCGACTACGCGTACAAATGTCAGTACTTCTCAACGCCGCCCGCCTACTACGCGTGGTCGCCCGAGGACTATCCGAACCTGATCGGCATCCATTCCAATTCGAAATGGGCGCGCGGGCTCGGCCGCCGGCTCGGATGGATTGAAGCGAACCAGACGATCATCGAGGGGTTGGAGCGCGTGCAGCAGTGCAGCCTGCTCTGCGCCGACACACTCGAGCAGATGGCGATGGCGCGCTACCTTCAGGGGGCGATCGCCGACGGCAGCCTGCGCCGCTACATCGACGAGACGAACGTGCTCTACACGCGCGCGGCCGACGCGACGATGGCGGCGATCGACGCCGAGGTGGGCTGGCCGCGGCTCGTGCCCGGCGGCGCCCTCTACACCGTCGCGAACGTCGGCATGGACGGCGACGAGTTCGTCCGCCGTGCCCTCCCCGCCACCGGCGTCCTCGTCGTCCCCGGCCGCGGCTTCGGCGAGACGCTCAGGAACGGCGTGCGGATCTCCTACGGCCCGCTCGTGCACGATCTGGAGAAGATCAAGGAAGGCTTGGGGCGGATCGGAAAGTGGGTTAAGAGCCTCCCGCCGTCGGCGCTTTGATGTTCAGATTCCCCTTCCAGTGGTTCGCGTCCTGCGGACCGGTGGGTCCGAGCTTGCCGACGACGGAGGCGAGGAGCTTCGCCGGGTCGTAGAGGTGTCCGGACTTCATCACGAGCTGCACGCGGTGCGTGTTCGTGATGTCTTCGAGCGGGTTGCCGCGCACGACGAAGAGATCGGCGTACTTGCCGACGTCGAGGCTGCCGAGCTTCGTCGACACGTTGAGCGCGCGCGCGCCGTTGATGGTCGCGAAGCGGAGCGCGTCGGCGGCCGGAATCCCCGACAGGACGAAGGCGTGCAGCTCGCGGTGCGAGCCGAAGCCCGAGAAATACTCGCCCCAGCTCGGATGATCGGTGCCGAGCGTGAGCCAGTCGCGCCCGCCCGCGTCGTAGAACGCCTTCAGCACCTTCCGCTTCACGTAGTAGATGCGCTCGAACTGCTCGTTCACCGTCCGAGGCAGCTGGCTCTCGACCACCTGGTGCGCGTAGGGCGTCAGAAACTGCATCTCGTTGATCCAATACGTGTAGACCTCGGGATCCTTCTTGCCGAAGTAGCCGTAGGCCGTGAGCGTCGGATCGAAGAAGACGTGCTGGCGCAGGAACAGCCGGATCTCCGCCGCGACGTCCGGGCGCGACGCATCCAGGTACTCGAGCGAGGCGTAGGCGGAGCGATCCGGCGGGAAGGCCTCGCCGCCGATGAAGTGCTCGATGCGGTCGATGCCCATCAGGATGGCATCGCGCGGGTTCACCGAGTTGCGGAACCCGGAGTCGAGGTGGCCGGTCACGGTGAGCCCGAACTTGTGCGCCTCGTCTATCAGGGCGTGCAACGGCTCGGGATGAATCCCCTTCGCCTTGAAGCTGCGCACGCCATGCGCCGCCCAGTAATCGACCTCCTCGCGGACCCGCGCGGGCGTTTCCACCTGATCGTTCCAGCCGGGACGGGCCGTGCCGAAGTACGGGCCCGAGTCGTAGATGCGCGGGCCGACCTGGTCGCCGCGGTCGATCCGCTCGCGCGCCGCGATCATCACGCTCGGATCGATTTCGCCGGCTGGGAAGGTCGAGGTGACGCCGTTGGCGAGAAAGAGGACGGGATTGACGGTCGCCTCGTCTATCCGCCCCTGCCCGAAGAGATCGACGGTGTAGTGCGCGTGCAGATCGAAGATGCCCGGGAGCACGTACTCGTCGTCGCCAAGATTGATCACGTGGACCGGCGAAAGGTCCACACCAGCGGGGTCCGCGCCGATCGCCATGATGACGCCGTCTCGCACGACCAGCCCGCTGTTCCGTACAGCCGTGCCGCGCTCGACGTCGATGGTCCAGCCGCCGCGCAGGACGGTGTCGCCCGGCTGGAGGCGGAGCGGCGCCTGCGCGTGTACGCGCGGCGCGAAGACGAGGATCGCGGCGAGGGCCGCGACCGCGAGGACGGAGAAGAAGA
>JANWLS010000008.1 GCA_025450765.1 Vicinamibacterales bacterium
AGGTCGAACTTCATGTTGTCGCGCAGGTAGTCGAAGCCGAACTCGTTGTTGGTGCCGTAGGTGATGTCACACCGATACGCCACCTGCCGCGCCGCATCGTCCATTTCGTGCTGGATGACGCCGACCGTCATCCCGAGCGCGCGATAGATGCGGCCCATCCACTCCGAGTCGCGCCGGGCCAGGTAGTCGTTCACGGTGACGACGTGAACACCCTTTCCATCGAGCGCGTTGAGATAGACCGGCAGGGTGGCGACGAGCGTCTTGCCCTCGCCGGTCTTCATCTCGGCAATCTTGCCGCCGTGCAGGACGATGCCGCCGATGAGCTGTACGTCGAAGTGCCGCATGTTGAGCACGCGGCGCCCGGCTTCGCGGACGACGGCGAACGCCTCGGGCAGCAGGTCGTCGATGGTCTGGCCTTCGCCGAGTCGCCGGCGGAACTCGACGGTCTTGTCGCGGAGCTGGTCGTCCGTGAGGCCCTGAAGCGACGCCTCGAACGCACCGATCTCGGCGATGTACGGCCGAAGCTTCTTGACCTGGCGTTCGCTCGGCGTACCGGCGATTTTGGCGATGAGAGTATCGGCTATGGTCGTCGGCATGGAAGGGAGAGACCGTCTTGCCCGGGTGAATCTCTTGATTTTACGAAGCTTACCGGAACGCGTCAAGAAACGGCGCGCCCGTCGCGCACTGAACGGTGGACGTCGGACGAGGGGAGTGGACCTCGAACGTCGGACCTCGGACGTTGAACTCCGGACTTCGGACGACGCCGTTACGGCCTGGGCGGGGTCTGTGTCAGCAGGTGCAGGGGATTCAGCAGTTCACCGTTGGCGAGAATCTCATAATGAAGATGATAGCCGGTGGCGCGCCCTGTCTCACCGACATACCCGATCACCTGCCCGCGCTCGACGCGATCGCCGGCCTTGACGGCAAAGCGGCTGAGGTGTCCATACCGCGTTTCGAGGCCAAAGCCATGGCGGAGGACGATGAGATTCCCGTAGCCGCCGGTGTTGTAAGCGGCCGATTCGACCACGCCGTCGGCGGTGGCGAAAACGGGCGTCCCCTTGTTCGCCGAGATGTCGATCCCCTCGTGAAATTCCGACCCGCCGTCGAAGGGATCGGCCCGCTCACCGAAACGGGCGGTCAACCAGCCGCGCGTCGGCCAGATGGACGGCGTTGAGGCGGCGAGGGCCTCGCGCTGTTCGACGTTCTGTTGCACGTTGCGAAGTCGGCTCGACAGCCCTTCCAGGAGATCGCGGATGACCCCGAAGGTGTCGTCGGGCGAGCGCGGGTTGCCGCTGACGAGCGATCCGGCCGTTGCGAACGGCAGGCCTCCACCGACGGCTCGGGACCTCACGACCGCCGGCAGGTTCTTCATGGCCTTGGCGAGGCCGGGGTCGAGCTGCGAGCGGACGCCGAGGTCGTGCATCACGGCCTGGAGCGAGGCGATCTGGTTGGTGAGCGCGCCGGTCGCCGAGCGGTCGCTGGTGTTCTCGAGCTCGAGGAGGGAAGTGGTCGCCTGGAGCCGGGCGATTTCAGAGGTGGCGCTCCACTTGGCGCCGAGGCCGATCAGGATCGGCAGCGCCAGCACGCCGGCCGTGCCCCAGAGCACCGCGCGCAGGTTGACCGTGAGGCGTCGGACGACGCCCGTCTGGCGGTCGGCGATGAGGACGGTGTACTTCCTGCCTCGCATCAGAAACCCGACTGTAGCATACGGCCGGGGTGATCCCAATCGACAAAACCTCCCGGAGCGAAGAACGAGCGAAGAGTGACCGCTCGTGTGCCTCCCTGGACGTATCGGTCCGGCCGCCCCGCTTGTGCACTTGACAGCCCAGTGGAGGCGGTGCGACACTGGCGCCCGGTGTTGCACTTGAATGTCTAGTGAAAAGAAACCTCGCGTCGAGATCCTCCAGGGGACGCTGGACCTGATCCTCCTGCGCGCGCTCGCCACCATGGGGCCGCAGCATGCCTACGGGCTGGCCACGCGCCTCGAGCAGGTGACGGAGCATCCGCTCACGCTCAATCAGGGCACCTTGTACCCGGCGCTCGTGCGCCTCGAGCAGAAGGGCTGGATCAAGGGCGCCTGGCAGAAGACGGAGCACAACCGCGAGGCGAAGTACTACGGGATCACGCGCGCCGGCGAGCGGGCGCTCGAAAAAGAGACCGAGAAGTGGCGTCGCCTCGCGGGGCTGGTGGACAAGCTGCTGACAGACGTTCCCAATTGAGCCGCCACGACGCGAGCATCCGAGCGCGCGTTGCGCGCGAGGACAGGCGGTGGGGGTCGGGCCCCACCGCAAGTGAATCAATGCTGACGATGCGCCGCTGGTTCGCAAAACTCGCCAACTGGTTCTGGCCCGCCCGCGCCGAGCGCGACCTTGCGCGTGAAATCGACGCACACGTCGGATTGCTCGAGGAGGAGTACCGGCGTCGCGGCTTGTCCGGCGAAGAGGCGCGGTTCGCGGCGAAGCGTGCCTTCGGCGGTGTGGAGCAGGCCAAGGAGCGCCAGCGAGAGGAGCGATCCCTCATGTGGCTCGATGAAATCAGGCGCGACCTGCGCTACGCGCTGAGGAGCCTGCGTCGCACCCCTGGCTTCACGATAGTCGCCGTGCTCACGCTCGCGCTCGGCATCGGTGCGTCGACCATCATCTTCAGTTTCGCGGACGCCTCGCTCCTGAACCCGCTGCCGTTTCCACACGGGGATCGGCTCGTCTCAGTGAACGAGGTGGTGCCGCTCGTGAGCAACCAGCCCATTCGCCTCACCGCCCCGGACCTGATCGACTACGAGCAGCAGGCGCGCGCGTTCGCGGCGCTCGGCGGCTGGACGGCGCGCGCCTTCGAGCTCTCCGGCGGTCACGAATCCGAACACGTGCAGGCCGCCCGTTTCACCGCCAACATGTTCGAGGTCCTGCAGGTGCGCCCGGCTCGGGGGCGGGTGTTCACGGCACACGAGGATCAGACCGGGGCACGGGTGTGCGTCATCAGCAACGGCCTCTGGCAGCGCTGGTTCGGCGCAGACCCGAGCGCACTCGGTCGCACCATCGATCTGGATCGCGTGCCGTACACCGTGATCGGGATCATGCCGCGCGGCTTCGAATATCCGCTGCCCGGCCCGAGCGACGCACAGCATTCGGACATCTGGGTTCCGATGTCGTTCACGGCGACCGAGCGCCAGGCTCGACTCGACAACTGGGATTACAACGGCGTCGCGCGGATGAAGCCCGACGTGACGGTCGCGCAGGCGAGCGCGGACGTGAACGCCATTGCCCGCCACATCGTGAGCGACCTGCTGCCGCCGCGCGCGGCCGGCCACATCACCTTCAGCGCGCTCGTGCAGCCGCTCGCAGAGCAGGTGTCCGGGCCCGTGCGCCCACTGGTGCTCTTGCTGCTTGGGGCGGTCGGCTGCCTGCTGCTCATTGCCTGCGTCAACGTGACGAACCTGCTGCTGGCGCGAGGGGCGACGCGCGAGCGGGACTTTGCCGTGCGTGTCGCGCTCGGCGCCGGGCGCGGCCGCCTGGTGCGGCAACTGCTCTTTGAAAGCCTGCTGCTCGCGGTGGTCTCCGCCGTCGCCGGCGGCCTGCTGGCCTGGTGGAGCATCGGCGCGGTCTCGGCGCTGATGCCGGCGCGCTTCGCGCTGCTGGGGCGGGCACGGTTTGATTGGGCGGTGCTGGTCTTTGTCGCCGGCCTCGCGGTAGTCACGGCCGTGGCCGTTGGCACTGCGCCGGGCTGGGCCGCAACCAGTCGGCTCCGCGTGGAAGCGATCAAGGATCGCGGCGCTTCGGCGGGTAGCGTTCCGCATCGCCGCCTGCGCTCGCTGCTCGTCGTCGCCGAGGTCGGACTCTCGCTGGTGCTGCTGGTAGGCGCCGGTCTCCTTACCCGCAGTTTCAACGACCTGCTCGAGACCTCGCCCGGGTTCGAGCCGGAGGGTGCCGTGGCGGCCTCGGTGCGCCTGCCGGAGGAGGCCTATCCGGACGCGGTGCGCGAACGGACGTTCTACCGCCGCCTGCACGACCGGCTGCACGCGCTGTCGCACACGGAGTTCGTCGGCGTCGGCTCCGCGCTTCCGCTCAGCGGCCGGCGCACCGAGCGCGACTTCACCGCGGACGACTACACCCCGCCGCCCATGGCGAAGCTGAGCATCGTCGGAATGACGACGGTGAGCGGTGAGTATCTGCAGGCGATCGGCGCCATGCTCGTGCGCGGGCGGTACTTCACGCCGCAGGATGGAGAGGGGAGCGCGCCGGTGGCGATCGTGACGCAGGGTGTGGCGCACCAGTTCTGGCCGGGCGAGAGCCCGATCGGCAAGCGCGTGAAGTGGGGACCGCGCGACTCGCCCCTTCCCTGGATGACCGTCGTCGGGGAGGTGAACGACCTGAAGCAGGACGCGCTGGACGCTCCGGCGGCGCCGCAGGTGTTCGTGCCGGCCGATCAACTGGCGGCGACGATGTCCCCGGAATATCAAGCGGTGTACATTCCCGCGGCGCTCCGAGCGATGTTCATCGCCGTGCGCGGCCGTGGAAACACGAGTGCGCTGGCGACGGGATTGCGCGCCGGCGTCCAGCAGATCGATCCGCAGCTCGCGCTGACCGATCTCCGGCCGCTCAGCGAGGTGGTGGCGAGCTCCGCCGCACCCAATCGCTTTAACATGCTGCTCATGGGGGTGTTCTCGATCGTCGCGCTGCTGCTCGCGGCCATCGGCGTCTACGGCGTGATCGCCTATTCCGTCGCGCAACGCACACAGGAGATCGGCATTCGCATGGCCCTCGGCGCCGACGCGGGTGCCGTCGCGCGGATGGTGCTCAGTGGAGGGATCCGCCTGGCCGCCATGGGCATCGGCGTCGGCGTGATCGGAGCCGCGCTGCTCGCGCCGCTGATCCGATCGCTGCTCTTTGGCGTCCGTCCGCTGGATGTGCCGACGTTTGCCGCCGCCGTCGCCGTGCTGTTGGCGATTGCGGCGGTCGCGAGCTATGTCCCGGCGCGCCGCGCCGCGCGGGTCGATCCGCAGACGGCGCTGCGATCGGAATAGAACGGTCCGTCTCGGCGCGGGCACGAAGGCCGGCGCCTACGGGAACGGACGCTCCGGCGCGGGTACGAAGGCCGGCGCCTACGGGAACGGACGCTCCGGCGCGGGCACGACGGCCCGCGCGTACGGCCGGTGAGCGGGACGGTTCCCCCTTCGTGTAGGGGCCGGCCTTCGTGCCGGCCCCGAGGCTCATCATGCCGAACTGGCGACGGCTGTTCTCCGGCGTGCGCGCGTTGCTGCGCGCGTCTCATGCCGAGCGCGATCTCGCGCGCGAGGTGGCCTCGCACCTCGCGCTCATTGAAGAGGACTATCGCCGCCGCGGCCTGTCACCCCAGGACGCGCGTCTCGCCGCGCGCCGCGCCTTCGGCGGCGTGGAGCAGGCGAAGGAAGCGCACCGCGACGCGCGGTCGGTCATCTGGCTCGAACAGCTCCGTCAAGACGTCCGTCACGCCTGCCGAAGCCTTGCGCGGACGCCAGGCTTCACTATCGTCGTGGTGCTGACACTTGCCGTCGGCATCGGCGCGAACGCCGCGATATTCAGCGTCATCAACGGCGTTCTCCTCAAGCCGCTGCCGTATCCCGATGCCGATCGGCTCGTTCGGCTCGTCGAGCACGTGCCGGCGAGCGAAACACGCAACAACATGCCTGCTGTCCGTGCGTATTTCACTCTTGCCGATTTCGACGCGCTGGCGCGCCACACGCGAACCCTTTCGGCTGCCGCGACGTACGGCGGCCGGTTCCTGACGATGGTGGGCCCCAAAGGCGCCGTGCAGGTCGAAGGGGCGGCTGCAACGCCCGCGCTCTTTGGTCTGATCGGCGCGCACCCCGTCCTGGGCCGATTGTTCACCGCAGACGACATCGCCGCCGGTCGGGACCGCGTGGTGTTGATCAGCTATCGTCTCTGGCAGAGGCAGTTCGACAGCGATCCACACGTTCTTGGGAAGTCGATTGGGTTGCAGGCGCTGCTCGGCCGATCGAACGCGCCGGAGAGCTACACCGTCATCGGTGTCATGTCGCCAGGCTTCCGCTTTCCCGAGCCCGATACGCCGAGCCAGCTCTGGACGCCTCTGTCTGGAAAAGCGTCGTTCATCATGGGCCGACTCGCACCAGGGGTTCGGCTCGCGACGGCTCAGGCCGAAATCAGCACCCGCTTGAGCGCCGAGCGGCATCTGCCCGCATCCGGCGACGATCATCAAGTGCGCTTCGAACTTCTGAGCGCGCAGCGTAATCTCGTCGCGCCAGTCATGCCGGCTCTCATCGTCCTGGCAGTGGCCGCTGGATTCGTTCTGCTCATCGCCTGCGTGAACGTCGCCAATCTGCTGCTGGCACGAACCATGGCTCGGCAGCACGAGATCGCGGTCCGGGTCGCGTTGGGCGCCGGGCGGGGACGCGTCATCCGCCACCTGCTGACGGAGAGTATGCTGCTGGCGGGTCTTGGCGGCCTCCTGGGCGTGGGCGTGGCGTTCGGAGGAGTCGCGCTCCTGCGGGATCTCGCGACGACCCTGACGCGGATCGACCTCGTCGAGTACCTGCCGTTTCCGAGGCTGAACGAGATCGCGATTGACGGCGCCGCGCTTGCGTTCACCACTGCGCTCGCGCTGGCCACCGGAATCATCTTCGGGCTGGCGGCCGCCGTGCGATCGTCGGCGCCCGGACAGCTGACTTCACTCCGAACGGGGCGCGGATCGGGCAGGTCAGGAATCAGCGCGCTACGATGGCTGCGTGCCCGCGGTGTGCTCGTCGTGGTTGAAACAGCCCTTGCGATGAGGCTGCTCGTCGCCGGCGGACTGTTGATGGCCAGCTTTGCGAAGCTGGCGGACGTCGACCCCGGCTACAACCCCGAGCACGTGCTGACGTTCCAGGTGGCGCTGGCCGGATTCTCCGATCAGCGCCTCCAGCGGTTTGCCGAGGGTCTGACAGGGAAGCTTCGGACGATTCCGGGTGTGCGTGCCGCGGCATTTGTCCGGACGCTCCCGATGGCGAGCCTGCACGACACCAATCGGGTCGGCTCCGCGCCCGCGTCGCCGGCCGAGACAGGGCCCATCCCGGCAGATCAGGGAGCGGATATCCGTCCGGTGAGCGCCGGCTATTTCGCGGCGCTCGGGATGCGGATGATGGCGGGCCGGGCCCTGGACGACAACGATGGCCCGGGTCATCCGCGGGTGCTCATCATCAACCAGGCGCTCGCACGGCGTGATTTCCCCATGAGAATCCGGTTGGCCACCTGGTCTACATCGGCCACATCGCCACGCCCTGGACCATCGTGGGAGTGGCGCAGGACGTGCACGAGTTTGCGCTCGACCGAACGCCGCAACCGGACGTCTTCGTCGATGCTCGCTGGATTGGTGCGTTCGGATTTCCACCGTTTCCGGTGGGGCCGTATTTCCTGGCACGAACAGCCGACGACCCGGTCGGGCTGATGGCCAGCCTCCGCGACGCGGTTCGCTCGCTCGATCCGCAGGCCTCCATCATCAACGTCGCCAGTATGGACGCGCTCATCTCCAACTCGCTCGCCCGCCCGCGGCTCTACGCCATCTGGCTTGGGATCTTTGCGGGCGTCGCGCTGCTCCTCGCGGCCATCGGCATCTACGGCGTGCTGGCGTACGCGGTCGAGGCGCGAACGAAGGAGATCGGCATTCGCCGGGCGCTCGGCGCCCAAACGGGCAACGTGCTCGGTCTCGTTCTGCGCCAGAGCCTCATGGTCACGGCGCTGGGTCTTGCGATTGGGCTGGTGGGTGCCGCCGCCCTGACACATTACCTGGCGGCGATGTTGTATGACCTCACGCCACTCGATCCGCGGACCTTCGCTGGTGCGGCGGTGCTGCTCGAAGCTGTCGCGCTCCTCGCCTCGTACGTGCCGGCACGCCGTGCCACGCGCGTGGACCCGCAGATCGCGCTCCGAGCGGAATGAAGAGATCCGCATTCGAGGAGGCGCGGCGATGCTCCCTCCGGCCACTCACCGCGTGAGCCACGACCGCGACCGGACCGTCAGCAGCGCGTAGGGAAAGATCCAGAACAAGGTGAAGAACGAGAAGTACGCGTAGACGACGCCGTACACGAAATCGAGTGAGCGCTCGCTGCGCAGGAAATAGAGCGTGTTGAAGCACGCCATGACGCCCATGACGGCGAGCAGCCGCAGCCAGATGAGCGGCTGGCCGATGAACAGATACACCAGCAGGAGGAGCACGGCATAGTTCACCGGGTACCGCATGTTCGTGATGAAGCGCTCGCAGAGCGCGATGCAGCGCGGCACGAGCGGGCGCTTCCAGACGATCGCCTGAAAGCGGATCTCTTCGCGGATGTAGCTCCGATCCCAGCGCAGGAACATCTTGCAGAGCTTGCGGTACGACTCGGGCGCCAGCGTGTGCACCACGGCGGATCGCTGGTAGACGGAATTGAACCCGGCACCCAGGATGGAGTTGGTGAGCGCGCGGTCCTCGCCGTAGGTGCACGGGGCGCCGAGAAAGCACTGCGTCGACCATTCAGGCAGCACTCGCCGCACGACGCTCGCGCGATACGCCGTCAGCGCGCCGGGGCAGCAGTACACGGTTCCGTACGAGGATTCGACGGCGCGCAGCAAATCGAACGAGAGAATGTAGCGAACGTGCAGCATCCGCGGGATGAGCCCGGCATGGCGGTTGTACACGGCCACCTTGCCGGCCACCGCGCCCACCGCCGGATCGCGAAACGGGCCGGCGGCCGCGAGCAGCGCGCCGGGCTCGATGACGCTGTCTGAATCGATCGTCACGAGGATCTCACCGCGCGCCCGCATGAACCCTTCCGCCAGCGCTTCGCGCTTGCCTCGATTGGAGGCAAAGCGGATGGCCGTCACGAGATCCGGGCACGCCTGCGCCGCCTGCTGGATGTGCTCCCACGTGTCATCCGTGCTCCCATCGTCGACGACGAGGATTTCGAGCCGGTCGCGCGGGTACTCGGCGCGTGTCACCGATTCGATCGACTGCCGGACCATCGGCCCTTCGTTGTAGGCGGGGATGATCACGGTGAGCCGCGGCGCGTCGGCCGGCGTGGCCGCCGCGAACGGTTCGTACCGCATCCAGAAGATTGTCCGGAACGCCAGGAGCACCGTTCCCATCGTGGCCCACAGGATGCCCGGCCGGATGATGAACGCGGCCCACGCATGCCCGGCGAGCGAGTCGGCGATCGGATCGACATCCGGTTGGTGCCATGCGAAGTACGCGGCCAGCACGAACCCGAACAGGATCACCGCCGTGAGCAGGCGATCCCAGGCGTCATGCGAGACGGCCGTGGTGGTTGCGGGATGGGACGGAAATATGTCGAGAGGCGATTGATTCAAGGGCGTATCGATAGTGGAGCTCCTCATCCATTCTAAGACGCCGCCGCGCCTTTCATTTACTCCTGCACGAAATCCACTGCCATGGCGCGTCTTCGAGAAACACCGGCCGCCGCGCGCGCGCACAATCGAGGCTGAGGAGCCCCGACATGAGCCTGAGAAGTTACGGCTGGATTCCAGATCTGCCTGATCAGCGAGACCTGCTCTATGCTGCGCCGCCATCCGTGCTGACCGCGCTGCCGACGATGGTCGACCTGCGACCGAAGTGTCCGCCGGTGTACGACCAGGGACAGTTGGGCAGCTGCACGGCGAATGCGATCGGCGGCGCGTTCGAGTTCGAGCAGATGAAGCAGGCGCTGGCGCCGTTCACCCCCTCACGTCTCTTCATCTATTACACCGAGCGTGTCATCGAGCACAGCATCGACTCCGATAGCGGGGCGCAGCTGCGCGACGGCATGAAGGTCGTGTCGAAACTCGGCGCGCCGCCGGAAACCGACTGGCCGTACGACATCGAGCGGTTCGCCGACCGCCCGCCGGCGGTCGCGTTCCAGGACGCCGCGCGGCACCAGGTCCTCGCCTATCACCGCGTCAGCCGCATCCTCAATCAATTCAAGGGCTGCCTCGCCGCGGGCTTTGCGTTCGTGTTCGGCTTCACCGTGTACGCCGGCTTCGAAAGCGCCGCCGTGGCGCATTCCGGCCACGCGTCGATGCCGCAGCCCGGCGAGCCCGCCGTCGGGGGCCATGCCGTCGTGGCCGTCGGATACGACGATGCGCACCGGCAGTTCATCGCGCGGAACTCGTGGGGCAGCGGCTGGGGCATGCACGGCTATTTCACGATTCCCTACGAGTACTTGATGGAGCCCAATCTGTCGGACGACTTCTGGACCATTCAGATCGTGGAGGCGCCGGCGGCGCGTCCGCGAAAACCGCGAGCCTCCGCGCGGCGGCGGAAGCGTTGACGCCGGTCTCGGCTGTTGTCGACGCGGCGATCGATGTGGTGCCCGCGCTGGCCGACCAACAGGTTCACGGCGCGGGTACGTGGGTTGCACCGTGGCTTCGCTTCCAGGCACCCGTGAAGAAGAGCAAGGAGCGGAGCCCATGTTTCATCACGTGAAAGAGTTGCAGTACAACGCCCGTGTCTCCGGACCGGATCCGCGATTCGCGGGCCTTCTGCTCGAGCAGTTCGGCGGCGGAAATGGCGAGCTGAAAGCCGCCATGCAGTATTTCGTGCAGGCCTTCGGTATCCGCCGCTCGTACCCGGACAAATACGACCTGCTGATGGATATTGCGACTGAAGAATTCAGCCACCTCGAAATCGTGGGCGCCACGATCACGATGCTGCTCGACGGCATCAACGGCGAGCTGAAGAACGCCGCCGAGCGCAGCGACCTCTCGAAGCTGCTGCGATCGCCCACGGCGCGCGACGAAGCCATCAACGACGCGATGATCAGCCCGCAGTTCCTGGTGCTGAGCGGCGGCGGCCCGGCGCTCACCAATTGCCAGGGGACGCCGTGGTCCGGCAGTTGTGTCAACGCCAACGGTGACCTCACGGTCGATCTCCGCTCGGACATCGGCGCCGAGTCGCGCGCGAAGATCGTGTACGAGTACCTGCTGCAGTTCACCGAAGATCCCTACGTGCACGACTCGCTGCGCTTCCTGATGACCCGCGAGATCGCGCACATGCAGATGTTCCAGGCGGCGCTCGAGAGCATCGAGCCGAACTTCCCGCCGGGCGTCCTGCAGGGGGACCCGCGCTACACGCATCTCTACTTCAACATGTCGGATACGGCGACGGTGCGCGGGCAGTGGAACCGCGGCCAGGGACCGTGGCCGGAAGGTGAGGAGTGGCAGTACGTGGAGAGCCCGCGAGACCACGTCGTCGAGACGAGCGGGCTGGTCGATCAGGAGATCAGCGGGACGACGCGCACCGAGAACCAGGTGCAGGAGCTTGATCGGAAGTTGAGCCGGCAGCGGCACGATGAGGTGGCGCGTCATGCGCCGAACGGCGCGGCCCAGTGGTCGAGCTATCCGCAGAAATCGGTGGAGAGCCCCGAACGGGCACAGTGACGGAGAACGGCTGAGCTGTGGAGCCCGCTGCAAAGCTCAGCCGGAAACACCACGATACAATGCCCTGCCGACCGGGGTCGGCAGGGAGGACCATTTGGACGTTTCGCTCAACCCGGTCGACGATCAGATCTCTGCCATCGCGGCCGACGAACTGGCCGGACGCCGATCGCGTCCGGCCGATCATGCCGCCGAGAGTGCCGCGCTGGTCGCGATGGCGCGCGAGCTCGCCGCATCGCCTCAGACGATTCTCGCGCGGCTCGCGGAACGCGCGCTGGATCTGTGTCGCGCGCATTCCGCCGGCTTCAGCCTGCTCGACGATGAGCGGCGGCGTTTCGAATGGACGGGAGTCGCGGGCGTCTGGGCGCAGCACCTCGGCGGCGGCACGCCGCGCGACTTCGGCCCGTGCGGGATGGTGCTGGAAGCTGAGGCGCCCCTGCTGTTCTGGCACCCTGAGCGCCGCTTCCCGTATCTCGCCGCCACGACTCCGACGATTGACGAAGGACTGCTCCTGCCGTTTTACGTGGGCGGCCGAGCGGTCGGGACCATCTGGATCATCAGCCACGACGACACCCGTCGCTTCGATGCCGAAGATCTGCGGGTGATGACCAGTCTGGCCACCTTCGCCTCAGCCGCGTACCAGGCGCAGCGCGAGAGCGATCACCGCTATCGCGAGATCCTCAACAGCCTCCCGGCGGCCGTGTACACGACCGATGCACAGGGGCGAGTCACCCACTTCAACCGGGCGGCTGCCGAGATCGCCGGCCGGACGCCGCAGGTCGGCGTGGACCGCTGGTGTGTGACGTGGAAGCTGCTGAGATCGGACGGCCAGCCGATCGCGCACGACGACTGCGCCATGGCGGCCGCCGTGCTGGAAGGCCGCTCCATTCATGGGACTGAGGTCGTCATCGAGCGGCCCGATGGATCGCGCGTCGACGTCATGGCATATCCCACACCGCTGCGAGACGCGAGCGGCCGGATCACCGGCGGCATCAACGTGATGGTCGACGTGACGGATCGCAAGCAGCTCATCGCGCAGCTCCAGGCGCAGGATGGGCGCAAGGACGAATTCCTGGCGACGCTCGCCCACGAGCTGCGCAACCCGCTCGCCCCGGTTGCCAACTGCCTGCAGTTGATGCGCCGTGCCGGCGGCAACCCGTCGATCCTCGACAACGCGCGGACGATCATGGAACGCCAGCTCGCGCAGATGGTGCGGCTCGTTGACGATCTGCTCGACTTGTCCCGGATCACGCGGAACCGGCTCGAGCTTCGGAAGGAGCGCGTGCCGCTGTCGAAGATCGTCGACAGTGCCATCGAGACGAGCCGGCCCATCATCGACCAGGCGGCGCACGCGCTCGACGTGGCACTGCCGCCGGCGCCGGTGCTCGTCGACGCCGATCCGATCCGGCTCGCGCAGGCCATTGCCAATCTCCTCAACAACGCGGCCAAGTACAGCGAGCCCGGACGGACGATTACGCTCGCCGCCGATCTCGTCGACGACGGCGTATTGGTGCGGGTGCGTGATCAAGGGATAGGGATCCCACGTGAGAAGCTCGCCGAGATCTTCGAGATGTTCATGCAGGTTGACGCGTCGCTCGAGCGCGCGCGCGGCGGGCTGGGCATCGGCCTGACGCTGGTCAGGCGGCTCGTGGAGTTGCACGGCGGCACGATCGAGGCCCACAGCGACGGTCCCGGGCGCGGGAGTGAGTTCATCATCCGGTTGCCCGTCGCCGCGCCGGCGTCCGGTCGGACCGGGGAAGATCCCGCGACGCTCGGAGAGGCGCGTCCCGAGGGGCGACGGGTGTTGGTCGTCGACGACAATCGCGATGCGGCGGAGAGTCTCGCCGAGATCCTGCGGAGGCTCGGTCACGAGGTCGTCACGGCGTATGAAGGCCGGGAGGGGCTCGATCGCGTGGCCACCTTCAAGCCGGATATCGCGCTGCTCGACCTCGGCATGCCGCGGATGAACGGCTACGAAGTGGCTCGGACGATCCGGTCCCGGAACAGCCCCGGCCCTCTGCTCGTGGCGGTGACTGGCTGGGGACAGGAGGCGGATCGGCTCCGATCGCAGGAAGCCGGATTCGATCTGCACCTCGTCAAGCCGGTGGACGTGTCGGTGTTGGAGGAGATCTTCCGGACGAGGGTCGCGGTTCAGGGGTGAATGACCGCGAGCCCGAGATACTGCTCGAACGGATCGAAATCGCGGTCGCGGTGGAGGAGCGCCAGCTCCTCGCGGATGCAGAAGGCGGCGATGAGGCCATCGATCGTCTTGCGCACCGTCCGTCCGCGCGCCCCTAGCGCCCGATCGTGGCGGGCCGCGTCGCGAGCCACCTCGGGCCCGCCGGCATTGAAGATCTCGAACGCCCGCAGCTTCTTTTCGAGGCTGCGGGCTTGTTTCTCGTCAGAGACGCCCTGAAGCACTTCACAGAACGAGATGTCGGTGAGGCCAAGGCGGCGCACGCCGAACTGATGGTCGAGCCAGTCCGTTTCCGGATTGGAGACCGCGCGGAGGTAGTCGATCCAGACGGTGGTGTCGATCACCGCGATCCCGAAGCTCATGTCCGATCGGACGTCGTTCGGGACGAACGGGAGGACTCGAGATCGCCGATCCAGGTCACGCGGCTGCGCAAGCTCCGGACGATCGTCTGCGCCTTCGTCTGAATCAGCAAGCGCAATCCCTCCTCGACCGCCGCCCGCTTCGTCGGCACCCCGCTGGCGCGCATCGCCGCTTCCATCAAGTCGTCGTCGATCTCGATGTTCGTACGCATGTCGTTCCTCGATGTGTAAGAACCTCATGAATGTGTGTATTCGTCAAGAGAGTGATTGGAGAGGATCACTCCCGCTCCCGGTACTGAATGGCTTCGGCGAGATGGGCCGCGGCGATCTGCTCGGCGCCCGCCAGGTCGGCAATCGTGCGTGCGACTTTCAGCACACGATGGCAGGCGCGCGCACTGAGCGCGAGTCGTGCAGCCCCGGCTTCGAGCAGGCGGCGCCCCGCGGCATCCGGACGGCAACACCGGCGGAGTGCGCGCCCCTGCAGGTGTGCATTGAGTCGGGGCAGATCCGCGCCCCCGGCCTCGTGTCGCGCCTGCTGGCACGCCCGCGCGGCGAGCACGCGCGCGCGGATGGCCGCGCTCGATTCGCCGCTCCCGCCGTCGAGGAGCGCGGCTGGCGGAACCGCCGGCACCTCCACGATGAGATCCAGGCGATCGAGCAGGGGACCTGAGATGCGTCCGCGGTATTGCGCGATCTGGCGCGGTGTGCAGCGGCATTGATGGGTGGGATCGCCCAGGTAGCCGCAGGGACAGGGATTCATGGCCGCGACGAGCGTGAAGCGCGCCGGGAACACGGCCGTCCGCGCGACCCGCGAAATCGTGACGCGTCCCTCTTCGAGCGGCTGTCGAAGCACCTCGAGGGCCCGCCGATCGAACTCCGGCATCTCGTCGAGAAACAGGACGCCGTGGTGGGCGAGGCTCACCTCGCCGGGCCGGGGAAGCGACCCGCCGCCGACCAGGGCGGCATCCGACACGGTGTGATGAGGCGCGCGAAAGGGACGCTCGCGGAGCAGGCCGCTTCCCGCGGTGAGTGTGCCGGCCACCGAATGGACGGAGGTGGCTTCGAGCGCCTCCTCCAGCGTGAGTGGTGGCAGGATGCCCGGCAGACGGCTGGCCATCATCGTCTTGCCCGCGCCCGGCGGACCGACCAGCAGCACATTGTGACCACCGGCCGCCGCCACTTCGAGCGCGCGGCGGGCGAGTGCCTGGCCGCGGACGTCGGCGAAATCGGCGGTCGCGGGCGCGGTGTTCCCGATGGCGGGCCTCTCCGCCTGGCCTGGCGCTCCGGCGGGAATCGCTTGCGCAGGGGCTTCAATCGCCCGAACGGCGTCGGCCAGGGTTGCCGCCGGAATCACGCGCAATCCGCCGACCACCGTGGCCTCGCCGGCATTGGCCGCCGGCAGGACGATCGCGTCAAGGCCGCTCCGCCGGGCCGCGATCGCAATCGGCAGGACGCCGCGCACTGGTTGGATCGCCCCATCGAGCGAGAGTTCGCCCAGGACGACCACCTCATCGATCTGGCGCCGCGTGAGGACGCCCGAGGCGGCGAGAATCCCGAGTGCGATGGGGAGGTCGAAGGCCGATCCCGCCTTGCGCACGTCGGCCGGGGACAGGTTCACCGTGATCCGGTGTGGCGGAAACTCGAACCCGGAATTGCGGATCGCGCTCTTCACCCGGTCGCGGCTCTCGCGGACGCTCACGTCCGGCAGGCCGACCATCGTGAAGCCGGGAAGCCCGAAGGACACGTCCACTTCGACCTGCACCGGGCAGGCCTCGACGCCAAAGACCGTGGCGGTCCTCAAGAGCGCGAGCACGTGCTGACGCGTGCAAAATCCGGGAACGTGGCCAGCTCGCTCAAAACCCCAGATTTTCAGCCCGATTCAGCCCGACCTATGGCAGAATCTGCGCGGCTCCTGCCCTGTAGCCTTGGCAGTTCTGTGCAACATCGGGCAGGGATCTTCTGATCCGGACATCTGCGACCGATAGGAACAACGGAGAGACGCCGCACGACGGACGTCGGCCGGGGCAATGGACCTCGGACCCGGGACCTCGGACTGAGGGAATGAACCTCGGACCTATTGGAGATTGATCATGTTGGACGCCTTCAAGAACATGGCTGGCACCAAGGGGAAGACCGCGCAGAAGCAGGTCGACGAGCTCGAGGCCCTCATCGCGAACGCGCGCGAGGAGCGCGGCGCCATCGGCGCGATGCTGACGGCCCTCGCCACGCGCAGCGCCAAGCTCGCCCCGATCCAGAAGACACTCGACCAGGTCACCCAGAAGGCGGCGGCCACCTCCGACACGATTGACGTCCTCACGCGGCGGCTCACCGTCATCGACACACACGCGCAGGAGCTCACCGAGCTGGACAAGCGGATTCAGACGCTGCGCGACTCGGCCCAGCAGGCCGAGCAGACCACCGAGCGCGCCCTCGGGCCCGACGGTGAGCTGCGCAAGCACCGCGAAGCGCTCCAGCAGCTCTCGTCGCAGGCGCTGCAGACGCAGGCGAGCATCGACACGCTGAAGAAGGAGCGCGCGGCGCTCGAGACGCTGCGGACCGAGCTGAAGAACACCGTCGCCGAGATGAAGCAGTCGAGTACCCAGGCGTCGGCCGTCAAGGCGGAGCTCGATCAGATCCGCACCGTCGCCACCCAGCTCGCGCAGGACTACACGCGCGTCCGCGAGACCTCACGCGAGGCCCGCGAGGACACCACCTCGGCGATGGCGACGATCAAGGAAGTCGAGAAGAAGCTCGGTCCGCTCGCGGCGCTCCACGAGATGAGCGAGAACACCGATCGCCGGCTCACCGCCCTCAACGCACTCGCCGAACACGTCTCGCACAAGGCCAAGGCGCTCGAGGGGCAGCAGCAGGCCGTGGAGCACGCGGTCGTCCAGGCCAACCGCCTGAGCGAGATGGTCTGGAACATGGACGTCCAGATCACGAAGCTCAATGACGGATTGAAGCAGGCGGCCAAGGCCGAAGAGACGATCGCGCGCATCGAGAAGCTGGTGCAGGAGACGGCGGCGCAGCTCGATCGCGCGGCGCAGTCGCGCCAGGAAGCCGAGCGGGAAACGGTGAAGCTCGAACGCGAGGCCGGCACGGTCCTGACCGCCGTCCGCAGCCAGGTCGAGCAGCTCTCGCTGAGCAAGAAGGAATTCGAAGCCTTCGACCTCCGCCTGACGACCCTGCAGACGACGGTCAGCGAGGCGGAAGGACGGCTGGAGTCGCTCCGCTCGAAGGACACGTATCTCGCCGCGCTGACCCAGAAGGTCGAGGGGCTCGCGAAGCGGTTCGAGGAGCTGTTCGCGCACTCCGACGACCTGTCGAAGAAGCAGCTCGCGCTCGACGGTCTTCAGGAACAGCTCGGACAGGTCG
>JANWLS010000009.1 GCA_025450765.1 Vicinamibacterales bacterium
AGCATCTCGTGATCAAGGGCTGCTGGGGCAGCGAGGTGCGGCACTTCCTGACGGCCGTGCGCGTGCTCACGCGCCACGCCGGACGCGTCCCCTGGCACTCGGTCGGCGCGCGACGCTACACCCTGCGCGAGATCAACGAGGCGCTGGGCGACGCCGAAGCGATGCGCGTCCCCAAGGCCCTGATCGCCCCGAACGCCTGATCCCGGGCCCGAGGCCTGCAGCCCGCGGCCGAGTCCAGTTATACTGGGAAGATGTCCCTGTCCTCGGAAGCCTCACCGGGTATCGCCAATCCGCTTCGCCGGAACCTCGCGATCATCGCCCACGTCGACCACGGCAAGACGACGCTGGTCGACGCGTTGTTGCGGCAGAGCGGCACGTTTCGCGCGAACGAGCGCGTCATCGAGCGCGCGCTCGACAATACGGATCTCGAGCGCGAACGCGGCATCACGATTCTCGCCAAGAACACGGCGATCCACTACCGCGATCACCTCATCAATATCGTCGACACGCCCGGCCACGCCGACTTCGGCGGCGAGGTGGAGCGGACGCTGACCATGGTGGACGGCGTGATGCTGCTGGTGGACGCCTCGGAAGGGCCGCTGCCGCAGACGCGGTTCGTGCTGCGGAAGGCGCTCGAACGGCACCTGCCGCCGATCCTGGTCATCAACAAGATCGACCGCGCCGACGCGCGGCCGCAGGAGGTGCTGAACGAGATCTACGATCTCTTCATCGACCTCGACGCGACCGAGTCGCAGCTCGATTTTCCGATCTTCTACACGAACGCCAAGACCGGCGTCGCCAGCGATTCCCCGGACCGCGCCGGCGAGAATCTGCAGCCGCTCTTCGAGGCGATCCTCGCCCACGTGCCGCCGCCGGCCGGTTCGCCGGAGGCGCCGCTGCAGATGCTCGTGGCGAACCTCGACTCCAGCGACTATCTCGGGCGAATCGCCATCGGCCGGATCTTCAACGGCCGCGTCAGGATTGGCGATCCCGTGTCGGTCTCGAAGCTCGATGGCCGGGTGCAGGAGACGAAGGTCACCAAGCTCTTCGCCTTCGACGGCCTCAAGCGCGTAGAAATCGAGCAGGCCGCGGCCGGCGACATCATCTGCCTCGCCGGCATTGCCGACATCACCATCGGCGAGTCGGTCACCGACACCGAGGTGCGCCAGGCGATTCCGCCGATCGCCATCGACGAGCCGACCGTCTCGATGATCTTCGGCGTGAACACCTCGCCGCTCGCGGGGCGCGATGGCACGTTCGTCACCTCGCGCAACCTGCGCGACCGGCTCGCGCGCGAGCTGCTCGGGAACGTCTCCATCCGGCTCGAGGACACCGACTCGCCCGAGCAGATCAAGGTGATCGGGCGCGGCGAGCTGCAGCTCGCGATCCTGATCGAGATGATGCGCCGCGAAGGCTACGAGCTGCAGGTCTCGCGACCGGAGATCGTGACGCGCGAGCTCGATGGCGTCCTCGTCGAGCCGGTCGAGGAGCTCGTCATCGACGTCCCCGAAGACTACCAGGGCGTCGTCATCGCCGAAGCGGGCGAGCGGCGCGGGGCGCTCTCGCGCATGGTCAACCACGGCAGCGGGCGCGTCCGCCTGGAGTTCCGGATTCCGGCGCGCGGCCTCATCGGCTTCCGGTCCAAGTTCCTCACCGACACGAAGGGGACCGGCATCCTCAATCACATCTTCTCCGGGTGGGAGCCGTGGCACGGCGCCATCGGCTCACGGTCCACCGGCGCGCTCGTGGCGGATCGCCCCGGGCCGGCGACCGCCTACGCCATCGCGAACATCCAGGAACGGGGCGAGATTTTCATCGACCCGGCGACGCAGGTCTACGAGGGGATGGTCATCGGGGAGAATTCACGCACCAACGACATGGACGTGAACATCACCAAGGAAAAGAAGCAGACCAACATGCGCGCCTCCACCGCCGACGAGGCGATCCGGCTGATTCCGCCGCGCCGCTTGAGCCTGGAGCAGGCGATCGAGTTCATCAACGACGACGAGCTCGTGGAGATTACGCCGAAGAGCATCCGCCTGCGAAAGAAGATCCTCGCGGCCAACATGCGGCCCAGGAAAGAGCGCATAGAATAGCCGTAGCCCGAGGCCCGTCGCCTATGCCCCTCAAACGCCAGAAGACCGGCTCCGTCGTCTGCCCCTCCTGCGGCCTGCTGGTCGGCGTGCGCGACGGCAAGTGCTACAACTGCGGCCGCAGCAATCCCGGCCTGTGGGGGTTCGCGCCGCTGGTTCGGCACTTCGGCGGTCAGTTCAATTTCGTCTCGCTCGTCGTCTGGGGTTGCTGCATCCTCTACGTCCTGAGCCTCGTCGCGACGCTCGGCATGGGCCAGAACATCGGGATGGGCGGCTTCTTCGACATCCTGGCGCCCAGCTCCACGAGCCTCGTCCTGCTCGGCGCGGCCGGTGCGTATCCGGTGTTCTACCTCGGGAGCTGGTGGACGATCCTGAGCGCGAGCTGGCTGCACGGCAGCCTGCTGCACATCCTGTTCAACATGCTCTGGGTGCGCGACATCGGGCCCGCCGTCGAAGAGGTGTTCGGCAGCGCGCGCACCATCATCATCTTCACGATTGCCGGCGTGGTCGGCTTTCTCTGCAGCTCGGTGGCCGGCCTCTGGATGGGCGGGCCGGGCGTGCCGTTCTTCATGCGGGGCGCCACGCTCACGATCGGCGCGTCGGCGTCGATTTTCGGCCTGCTCGGGGCGCTCGTGCATTATGGCCGCCGGGGCGGCGGCCACCTGATTCACCGTGAAGCGTGGATGTACGCGATCATCCTCTTCGCGTTCGGTCTCTTCTTTCCCGGCATCGACAACTACGCCCACGCCGGCGGCTTCATCGGTGGCTTTCTCGCCTCGATGCTGCTCGACCCGGCGAGGCGCGAGCGCACGGATCACCTGATGATCGCGTTCGGCTGCCTCGCCGCCACCGCCCTCGCCATTCTCGCCTCCGTCGTCCACGTGCTGGCCTTGGTCTGAGAAGTCCCGCGATGATGGCCGTCGACGCGGCGCGCGCGGCACCCGTCATCATCGTCAATCCAATTTCGGGTGGTCATCGATCGGCGAACGAGATCGCCGGGCGCGTCGCGTTGGCGCGTCGATGCGCGGGAGCGCGCGCGGAGGTGTACGTCACGGCGGGGCGAGGCCACGCGACGGCGCTGGCTCGCGCGGCCGTGGAGCGGGGAACGCCACTCGTGATCGCGTGGGGCGGCGACGGCACGATCAACGAGGTCGGCCTCGCGCTCGCCTTCGGGCCTGCGGCGCTCGGCATCGTACCAGCCGGCTCAGGCGATGGCCTCGCACGCGAGCTGGGCATTCCGGCTTCTCCCGAGCAAGCCCTCGAGGTGGCGCTGCACGGCCGCGAACGGCGCATCGATGCGGGCGAACTGGGCGGCCGTCTGTTCTTCAATGTTGCCGGTGTCGGCGTCGACGCCTGGATCGCGCATCGCTTCAACACGGGCCAGCCAGGGGAGCGACGGGGACTGCTGCGGTACTTGAGCCTCGCGGCTCGCGCGGGTCTCGAGTATTCGCCGCGCGCGCTCGCCGTCTCGGTCAACGGCGACCCGGTCGAAGCCGCGCGTCCCTACCTGCTCACGATCGCCAACTCGCGCCAGTTCGGCAATCGCGCTCGCGTGGCGCCGCATGCCCGGATGGACGATGGGCAGCTCGATCTCGTGGTGGTGCAGGGGCGCTCAGCGGGCCAGGCCTCCTGGAGGCTGCGCGGCCTGCTCGGCCGAGGGTTGGAACCAGGCGCGGGTGTGAGCTTCACGCCAGCCTCGGAGGTCCGGATCGACAGCGACGCGCCGATCGACTTTCACGTGGACGGCGAGCCGGTTCATGGCGGATCGAGTCTCGTGGCCCGCGTGCACCCGGGAGCTCTGACGGTTCGTTGCTGAGGTAGTCAGCCGATGCCTATCGAAGACCTGCAGCACCTGCAGCTTTCCGAAATCCTCGAATTCCGTCCCGACCACGGTGAGATCCGTCTTCACGATCAGCGCGTGGTGATCCTGAGCGCGGCCGCCATGGGATTGCTGCGCAAGGAGCTCGTCGAAACGCTCGGCGTGGAGATTGCGCGGCGGCTGTTGATGCGCTTCGGTTACGCGGACGGCTACCACGACGCTATCGTGCTGCGCGATCAATACGGCTGGACCGATCCGCGCGACGGGTTCCGCGCCGGCGCCGTGCTGCACACGCTCGAAGGGATCGTGCAGGCTCGCGTGACGCGCCTCGCTTACGACGCCGGGCAATCCGCCGTGGAAGCCGAAGTGTCCTGGGAACGTTCGTACGAAGCCGAGCAGCACCTGAACCAAAGTGGTCCCAGCCCGACACCGGTGTGCTGGTCGCTCATCGGCTATGTGAGCGGCTATGCCAGCGCCTGCTTCGGCCAGGAGGTCTATTTCCGCGAGCTGTCGTGTGTCGGACAGGGTCGCCCGAGGTGCGAGCTGATTGGACGGCACGCCGCGGGCTGGCCTCCGGAGGATCTCGAGGCATTTCGCTTCGATTTCCAGGGCGCCGACCTGGGTCGCGAGGTCAACCGCATCCAGGGGCTCGTCCGGCAGCAGCAGGAGGAGCTCGCCCGCCGCGAGCACGACGTGGCGCGCCGGGAGCGGGACATCGATGTGCTGCGCGCCCGCGTCGACCGGCACGTGGCGGCGCGCCACTTCATCGTCCGCAGCCCGGCGATGCAGGAGGTGCTGGAACTGGCCGCGCGGGTGGCGCCGCTCGAGCTCACCGTGCTCGTCTACGGCGAAAGCGGCACCGGCAAGGAGTTCATCGTCCGGATGATTCACGAGCAGAGCACCCGCGGCGGCGGGCCGCTCGTGGCGGTGAACTGCGCGGCGCTCACTGAAACCCTGCTCGAATCGGAGCTCTTCGGTCACACGCGCGGATCGTTCACCGGCGCCATGCGCGACAAGATGGGGCTCTTCGAGGTGGCGACCGACGGGACGCTGTTTCTCGACGAGGTCGGCGAGATGGCGCTGTCGCTCCAGGCGAAGCTGCTGCGCGCCATTCAGGAGCACGAGATCCGCCGCGTGGGTGCCGAGCGCCCCATCCAGGTGAACGCGCGCGTCGTCGCGGCGACCAACCGCGACCTGCGAGCCGCGGTGGCGGCCGGCACCTTCCGCGAGGATCTCTACTTCCGGCTCGGCGCGTTCATCATCTCGATTCCGCCGCTGCGCGATCGGCGCGAGGAGATTCCGCCGATGGTGCATGAGTTCCTGCGGCGGTCGGCGGCGCGCCTCGAGAAGAACGTGCGCGCGATTTCGCACGACGCAATGACCGCGCTCATTCGATACCGGTGGCCGGGGAATGTCCGCGAGCTCGAGCACGCGGTGGAGCGCGCCGTGATCATGGCGCGCGGAACGGCGATCGCGGTGCGCGACCTGCCGCCGGAAGTCGCGAGCGGCGAAGCGCCAGCGGGCGAGGGCGCATCCGCCTCGCTGGCGATCGGCGCCAATGAGCGGGAGCTCATCCGCAAGGCGCTCGACCAGGCGGGCGGCAACCGCCGCCGCACCGCCGAAGCGCTCGGCATCAGCCCCGTCACCCTCTGGCGCAAGATGAAGCGATACGGCCTTTCGTGAATCGCTTTCAGAATGAAATGGTGAAATTTCATTCTGAAACGCCTGCCTGAAGCTCTGCCGCCTTTTCCTCGAACAATCGAGCATTCCGGTCCCACCGATCGCCTGGCCCTGACCTTGCGATAGAGAAGGGCATGATGACGAGCACGTATCCCGAGCTTCTTTCCGACACGCGCATCGTCGAGCAGATCCGCGACGAATACCTCGACATGCCCGGCCTGAGCCTCACGCCCGCGCAGGCGCGCCGCCTCTGGACGCTCGATCACGAGGACTGCGCTGAGGCGCTCGGGTCACTGGTCGTGGAGCAGTTTCTTGCGCGCACACGCGATGGCCGCTACGTGCGTGCTGACCGGGGAGTGTCATGCAGGTGAATGTAAAGAGCCGCGCCCTGCCGGTCACCGAGCAGACCCGCGCGTATCTGGAATACCGGTTCTTCTATGATCTGGTGCCGCACAGCGAGGAGGTGGTCCGGATCGACGTCCAGTTCGGGGCCTCCGGCACCGCCGGACACGAGACCGTGCACTGCCGCGCGCTGGCGACGCTCGCCTCGGGCGAGACCATCGAGGCGTTGGCCGCCGGCACGCACCTCTACTCGGCCATCGACCGAACCGCGCAGCAGCTGGGCGTGCTGGTTGCCGCGCAGAGCCGCGACGTGAGGACCCGCTCTCGCGTGCTTGGTGACGTGATGGTGAGGTGAGTTGGAAGCGCCTGCGGCCGTGCGAGCCTGAGGACAAGTAAATCCGAGGGAGAGCATCAGCGAAGTTTCGGCGTGGGGGTGGGACCCCACGCCAGGTGAAAAACGAGGACACAATCCATGAACATCGAACTTCGCGGCGTGAACGTGCAGACGTCGGAGGCCATCGGGCGGTTCACGGCCCGGCAGCTCACACGGACGCTGGGCCGCTTCACTCGCCCCGTGAAGCGCGTCATCGTCCGGCTGCAGGACGACAACGGCCCGCGGCGCGGCATCGACAAGACGTGCCGGATCACGATCGACCTCGTCCGGCGCGGGCAGGTCTCGGTGCAGGCACGGGCCGATGATGCCTACGTGGCCGTGAGCCGGGCGGCCGAGCGGGCGGGCTGGGCGGTGGGCCATCGGCTGACGCGCGCGCGCGATCGCCGGCGGCGCGGCGTCGTGCGCCAGCCCGCCTGAGATCGGCCGTTCATCAGTTGGACGTATTTCCAGAAGAGGAGTTGACGATGATGACCAACGGAGCTCGGAACACCTGGAAGTGGATCGCGGGATCGGCCGCGGCCGCCGTCGTCGCCGCCGAGGTGCTCGGCGGCGCGCTCGGCCTCGGCTACGCGTTTGCGTTCCTGTCGCTGGGTGTCATCGCCGGGTTGATGACGATGGCTGTCGCCGAGTGGATTCGCGACCGCCGCAACCGGACGGTCACCATCACGCCGGAGGACTCCGAACGCGAGGAGGCTCCGATTCGCAAGGTGGCGTGACGTTGACGCCAATTGAACAGGGCTGACGATCCTTGGAGTTACCCAGCATGATCACCATCAATCGCGTTCTCTGTCCGATCGACTTTGCCGCCAGCTCCGCCGAGGTGCTGGCGAGCGCGGCGGCCATCGCGCGGTATCACGGCGCGAAGCTGACCGTGCTGCACGTGGCGGGCGGCTATCCGGTGCCAGCCGGGCCGACGCCCGGACGCCGGCAGCCCGCGCGCGCCTTCTGGCTGCAGCGGTTGCGCGAGATCACCGCGGACCTGCGGGAGGCGCAGGAAGGCGTGGCGGTCGCCGTCCGCGAAGGCGAACCGGTGCGCCGCATCCTGGAGGAAGCGTCCATCGGGCGCGCCGACCTCATCGTCATGGGGACCCAGGGCCGAAGCGGGTTGAACCGTCTGCTCCTGGGATCCGTTGCCGAAGCCGTGCTGCGCCGCGCGTCGTGCCCGGTGCTGACGGTGCCCCCGGCGTCGCTGGAGCGAGCCCTGCCGGTGCGTGGCGGGTTGTTCAGCCGGATCCTGTGCCCGGTCGACTTTTCGGAGGCTTCGCTGGCCGCGCTCGACTACGGGCTCACGCTGGCGCAGGAAGCGCAGGGCCATCTGACGTTGCTTTACGTGTTCGAGGAGACGCATGCGGCCTCGGCGGATCACTCGTGGCTGGCTCGTGCCGGGTTCCACAACGACCTGATGCGGCTCGTGCCAGACGACGCACACGACTGGTGCGCCGTGCGGACGCTGGTGGGCGTCGGCGAGGCGGGTGACGAGATTCTCCGCGTCGCCCTCGACGAGGAGGTGGATCTGATCGCCATCGGGGCGCCGCGGAGCAGCGGCCGCGGCTGGGGTCTCGATTCCACCTCGGGGCGTGTGATCCGCGAAGCGCCGTGTCCGGTGATCACGCTTCGCGCCCCCGTTGCAGCTCGCGTCCCGGCCGCCGTGAGGGCCGAGGTGGCGACGGTCGGATAGCGATCAGCATGTTCAGCGGCGCCGGGGGGGCCGGTCTTTGTGCCGGCCCTTCCGTATTGTCCTATTGCCTTCCCATACGTCCTCTGCTATTGTCTGCCCATATGAGCAAGACCGATGTCTGGCAGGGGACTCTCGCCCTCATGATCCTGCGGACCCTCGAAACGCTCGGCCCGCTGCACGGCGACGGCATCGCGCGACGCATCGAGCAGACGAGCGGCCATGAGCTGGTCGTCAACTACGGGACGTTCTACCCGGCGCTCCTCAAGCTCGAGCAGGAGGGCTTCGTCACCTCCGAGTGGGGCGCCTCGGAGAACAACCGCCGGGCGAAGTTCTATCGCCTGACGCGTGCCGGGCACCGCCAGGTCGAGAAGGAAACGCGCGAGTGGGTCCATACGACGACGATCCTCCAGCGGTTTTTGGGGGAGCACTGAGGCTGGAGCATGCTGCACCGCCTGCGCGCCTGGGTCGTTCGTCTCTTCACGTCCGTCCGCGGCGCGCCCGGCGACGACGGCCTGGCCGACGAGCTCGCCAGCCACCTCCAGCTCCACATCGACGACAACCTCCGCGCCGGGATGTCGCGCGAGGAGGCACGGCGACAGGCGCTGCTGAAGCTGGGCGGCGCCACGCAGACGAGGGAAGCTCATCGCGATCGGCGAGGCCTGCCGTGGGTCGACTCGCTGGCGCGCGACGTCAAGTACGCAATGCGATTTCTGCGTCGCAGCCCCGGGTTCACCGCGGTCGCCATGCTGTCCCTCGCGCTCGGCATCGGCGCGAATACCGCCATCTTCTCGCTCGTCGACGCCCTGCTGCTGCGCTCCCTGCCGGTGAAACAGCCCGACCGATTGGTGCAACTGTTCGTCGACGGGAACCGCTCGTCCTGGACGAACCCGCAGTGGGAGGAGATTCGCGATCGTTCGGATCTGTTCGAGAGCGTCGCGGCATGGTCGGACACAAGACTGAATCTGACGCGCGGAGGTGAGACGCAGTATGCCAACGGCCTGTTCGTCAGCGGCGCCTTCTTCGGGATGCTGGGCGTGAGCCCGGCCATGGGTCGGGCGGTGACGCCAGCCGACGACAGCCCTGGCGGCGGAGACGAAGGGCCCGTGGCGGTGATCAGCGACCGCTTCTGGAAGACGCGGTTTGGCGCCGCGCCAGATGTCGTCGGCCGATCACTGACGTTGGCCGGCACGCAGTTCACCATTATCGGAGTCACACCGCCCGCCTTCGACGGCGTGAGTGCCGGCTCGCGTTTCGATGTGGCCATTCCCCTCGGCATGGCGCCGCGCGTCATGGGACGGGACGTGTTGAGCGGGCGGTCGGTCTGGTGGCTGCACATTCTCGCCAGGCTTCGGCCGGGCGAGACGGTCGCGCAGGCGACGGCGGGTCTCCGGGCCGCGCAGCCGGCGATCAGGACCGCCACGCGACCCGCCCTCTATGCTGGGGCGCGCGCCGCTCAATACCTGCAGGCGCCGTTCGTCGTGCGTCCCGCGCGCAGCGGCGCTGATGGTCTGGGCGTCAGGCGCCAGTACGAGATGCCGCTGCTGGCCCTGATGGGGATTGTGGCCCTCGTGCTGTTGATCGCCTGCGTGAACCTGGCGAATCTTCTGCTCGCGCGGGCCGAAGCGCGCCGCCACGAGTTGAGTATCCGGCGGGCGCTCGGCGCGTCGCGGCTGCAACTCGTTCGTCAGTTGATGACCGAGTCGATGTTGCTGTCCGGCCTCGGCGGCGCGGCTGGGCTCTTGTTCGCCGCCTGGGCCAGTCGCCTGCTGGCGAGCCATCTCGTGGTGAGTGGCCGGCCGTTGGAGCTGGCCGGGCCACTGGATCGGCAGGTCGTGCTCTTCACGGCGGCGGTCTGCGTGATCGTCGCTGGACTGTTTGGACTAGGTCCGGCGATGCGTGCGAGCGCCGGCGGCGCGATGGATGCCCTGGCGGCCCGGGGCACTCGCGCGACCGGGCAACGGCGGTCCACGAACGTGCTCATGATGGCGCAGGTCGCGCTCTGCCTGGTGCTCGTGGTCGGTACGGGGCTGTTCGTGCGCACGTTCGTGTCGCTCACGACGCGCCAGCTCGGCTTTGCGCCGGGTGCCGTCCTCGCGGCGAACCTGGATATGTCCGGCAACGCTGCGACGCTGACCACGACCACGTCGACCGATCTCCTGGACGCTGTCCGCGCGGCGCCCGGCGTGAGTCACGCCGCCATTTCAGTGCTCCTGCCCCTGACCGGCCAGCAGTGGGACCAGAGCATCGAGAATCCGCCGGGACTGGCCCTGTCGCGGGACGAACGTGATGTCTACCTGAACGCGGTCTCGCCCGACTGGTTCACGACCCTCGGCACGCCGCTCCTCGCCGGGCGCGATTTCGCTCGCGAGGACACCGCAGGGGCGCCCCTCGTCGCGATCGTCAATCAGACGTTCGTACGAAAGTACCTGTCGGGACGAAATCCGCTCGGAACGGTCATCGAGCTCGATATGACGCCTTCAGGCGATCGGACCGCGGCGCTGACGATCGTCGGCGTGGCTCGCGACGCCCTCTACGATTCGCGCCGGGGCGATCTCCCGCCGACGCTGTATCGGCCATTTGCCCAGAGTGGTGTGGAGAACGTGGCGCTGGCGTCAATCGTGGTACGCGCCGCCAGCGGCGAGCCGGCGAGCATCGCCAGGAATGTCGCGGCTTCGATCGCTGCGGTCGATCCCAGGCTCAATTTCACATTTCACACGCTCGACGATCTGGCGGGGGCGTCCGTTTCTGCCGAGCGTGTGCTGGCCCTGCTCTCAGGCTTTTTCGGCGCGCTCGCGCTCCTGCTCGCGGCGATCGGGCTTTACGGCGTCGTCTCGTATTCGGTGAGTCGCCGGCGGACGGAGATCGGAATCCGTATGGCGCTCGGCGCGCGGCCGGGTGGGATCGTGCGGATGGTGCTGAGTCGCATCGGCCTCACGATGGTGATTGGGCTCGTGATCGGCGGCGCCCTGAGCGTCGGGCTCGCCACGTTCGTCAAGAGCTTGCTCTACGGCCTGCAGCCGGACGATCCCGCGACGCTCGCGGGTGCGATCGCCGTGCTCGCGGCGGTCGGCCTGCTGGCGGCGTGGCTGCCGGCCCGCCGCGCGGCGCGGATCGATCCGATGGAAGCGTTGAGGGAGCAGTGAGGGAGGAGCGCCTCAGTTGTCCAGACCTTCTCGCCTGAGGTCGGCAAACCGCTCGAAGTCCCGGTCGTTCGACACGATCGTGTGGACGCCGTGCTCCCGACAGAGGGCGGCGATCTGCGCATCGAAGGCCAGGTTTCCCGTCACGCGCGCCGCCCGGACTGTGTCGACGAGCAGCGCGGGATACCGATCGCCCGGCGTCAGGATGCGCAGCGAGGCCGACGCCAGCACCGCCTCGATGGCGCCGACCGCCTGTTCGATCGTTGACGGAGGTTTGAGGATGGCCGGATGCGTGACGACGCGCAGAAATTCACCAAGACAGAAGACGGGGAGCGCCCAGAGCGCATCTCCGTCCGCCAGGTGTGACAGCCTGGCGCGTGCCCGGTCGTGCTCAGCGAATTCGCGACGATGCGCGTAGACCAGAATGTTGGTGTCGACGGCAATCACACGGTGTCCCGTCCGGCCATCACGTCATAGAGCCGATCGCGGTCGCTGATGTCGACATCTGGCGAACGAATGCCGTCAACCACGACCCACCGGGATGCCAACGGGCTCGGACGTTGCGGTCGCTCCGACAGGAACCGTCGAAGCGCACGCTCGACGACCGCCGTCAGCGTGGTCCCCTCGCGGCTGGCTCGCTGTCGAGCTTTATCGAGCACGGCATCTTCGATGTCGAGGGTCGTCCGCATGCATAAAAGCATATCGAGAGACGCATCACGATGTCAATGATTCATCGCGTGCGCGCCTGGGTCGTCCGTCTCTTCGCGTCCGTCCGCGGCACGCCCGGCGACCACGGTCTGGCCGACGAGCTCGCCAGCCACCTCCAACTCCATATCGACGACAACCTCCGCGCGGGGATGTCCCCCGACGAGGCGCGACGCCAGGCGCTGTTGAAGCTGGGCGGCCTGGATCAGACGAAGGAAGCCCATCGCGACCGGCGCGGACTGCCGTGGGTCGACGGCCTGGCGCAGGATCTCCACTTCGCGCTTCGGGCCTTCCGCCGCAGTCCTGGCTTTACCGTGACAGTCGTAGCCACGCTGGCTGTCGGCATCGGCGCGACCACGGCCATCTTCAGCGTGCTCAACGCGGTGCTCATCCGCTCGTTCCCCTATAAGAGCCCGGATCGTCTGGTGTATGTCTGGACGCCATCGCGCAGCCTGCCGAAGATCCCCCTCGAAGCGTTCGAGCCCAGCGCGGGCGATTTCTTCGACATCCAGCGCGAGGCCCATTCGTTTTCCGCCAGCACCCTCTTCGACCAGGAGTCGTTCAATCTTGCGGCTGGAGGCACGGTGCAGCGCGTCAGTGGCACGTTCGTGTTGCCCTCATTTTTCCCGACCTTCGGCGTTCAGCCACGTTTCGGGCGCTCCATCGAGTCGGCTGACACGGAGCCGGGCAGCGAGCATGTGGCTATCATCAGCTATGGATTGTGGCAGTCCGCCTTTGGCAGGAGTTCGCGGATCTTGGGCCAGACGCTGACGCTCAACGGACAGCCGTATCGTGTCGTCGGAGTGATGCCCGCTTCGTTCGGCTATCCCAGCGGCAACGAGTTACCGTACTCGAACGCGGGCGAGACGCAGGTCTGGTTGCCGTGGGCGATGACGCCGCAGCAAAAGACGAGCCGCGACCTCTTCAGCGGCAATGTCGTCGCGCGTCTCCGCCCGGGTGTGACGGTCGCCGGAGCGCAGGCAGAACTCGACACCATCATGCCGCGCCTGAATGCCCTTCGCGCGCCCGGCGGGATCTTCACGGGCATTCATGCTGTCGTCAAATCCTTTCCCGAGACGGTCGTTGGCGGCGTGCGACTGTTCGTCTGGCTCCTCTTCGGCGCAGTCTGTCTCGTCCTGCTGATCGCCTGCGCGAACGCCGCGAATCTGCTTCTTGCCCGTGCTGCGGGCCGTAGGCATGAAATGGGGGTCAGGTCCGCGCTCGGCGCCAGCTGCGGGCGCCTTCTGCGCCAGGGACTCACCGAAGCGGTGTTGCTCTCATGCTGCGGCTGCCTCCTGGGCATTCTGATGGCGGACGCGGCGATCCGCCTCCTGCTTCGACTCGATCCGGGGAACATTGCGCGGCTGAGCCACACGTCCATCGACGTGCGCGTCTTGCTGTTTGCGGTGACCCTGTCGTTCGTGACCGGTATCGCGTTCGGCATACTCCCGGCACTCTTCGTCTCGCGCGGGAATGCCAGCGGCTTTCTGATTCGGAGCCGCAGCCAGGGAGCGGGGGGCGCCTCGCCACGTTGGCGCAGGAGCCTGATCACCAGCGAAGTGGCCCTGGCCGTCGTGCTGCTGGCGGGTTCCGGGCTGCTCATCCACAGCTACCTGAACCTGCAGGAAGTGTCGATGGGCTTCTCCGAATCGACGCTCACGATGAGTATCGCCCTCGATCAGCGTGACAGCAAGGTCGAGCAGCGTCGGGCCTTTTTTCACGGCGTCGTCGGCAAGCTTGCCGTCCTGCCAGGAGTCAGCGCCGTCGGCGCGGTGAACGATCTGCCATTGAGCCACTCGGAAACGCTGGCGACGTTTTCCGTGGAGGGCTACACGAACCAAAAGGGGCAGACGGTGAGCTCCCGCCTGGCCACGGAGCGCTACTTCGAAGCCATGGGCACGCCGCTCCTCGCAGGACGATGGTTTTCGGTAGACGACGGAGCCAAGGGCACCGAACGAGTCGTGATCGTCAACCAGGCCTTTGCCGACGCGTACCTCCGCGGCCGACCGGCGGTCGGCGCCCGTGTGTGCCTGTGCTATGTCAGCAGTGCGCCTCCGCCGTGGTCGACGATCATCGGCGTGGTCGGCAATACTCGAGCCTCCAACCTCGAAGATGCGCCGCCTCCGCAAGTGTATCAACCATTCTGGCAAGACGATGCAACGCCAGGCCGGGCCTACATTGCCGTGCGCACGTCCGAGCGACCCCTGCAGGCCATCCCCGCGATTCGCCGGGCGGTGCGTTCCATCGACCCGACGCTTGCGGTGGCTGATGTTCAAACCATGGAACAGCGCGTCTCGGAAGCAAGCGCGTTGCGGCGCTTCCAGATGTCGCTCTTTGTCGTCTTCGGCGTCGTGGCCCTGTTCCTCGCCGCGATTGGCCTCTACGGTGTGATGGCCTATTCGGTCAGGCAGCGCACCGCTGAAGTCGGCATCCGCCTGGCACTTGGCGCCGAGCCGTCGACGATCTTGACGCTGATCGTCCGTCAGGGCATGACCCTCACCACCATCGGCGTCGTCATCGGCCTGGCGGGAGCGTTCGCGCTCACTCGTCTGTTGTCATCGCTGCTCTACAGAACGGCACCAGGCGATCCGGCGACGTTCGTGTTCGTGGTCGCGGTTCTTCTTGTCACATCGCTGGTCGCCTGCTACGTTCCGGCGCGCCGCGCCATGCGAGTCGAGCCCGTGGAGGCACTCAGGGAGAACTGAGGCGAATAACGACGAATTGTGAATTGAGAATTGAGAATGTCGAAAAAAGATGACGACGCGCTGTGCGCGCGTCAACCACGTTCTTCATTCTAAATTCTCCATTCTCATTGATCTGCGGAGGCACCGTGTTTCGACCGCTGCGCGCCTGGGTCGTCCGTCTCTTCGCGTCCGTCCGCGGCACGCCCGGCGACCACGCTCTGGCCGACGAGCTCGCCAGCCACCTCCAACTCCATATCGACGACAACCTCCGCGCGGGGATGTCCCCCGAAGAAGCGCGGCGCCAGGCGTTGTTGAAGCTGGGCGGCATCGCGCAAACGAAGGAAGCGCATCGCGATCGACGCGGGCTGCCGTGGGTGGATGACGTCCTCCGCGATCTCCGCCACGCGGGCCGCCTGCTCCGGCGCAGTCCGGGCGTGGCCCTCGTCGCGGTGCTCACGCTGGGACTTGGCATCGGAGCCACCACCGCGGTCTTCAGCGCCTTCAACGGTCATCTCCTGCAAACGGTGCCCGTTGCCCATCCCGAGACGCTCGTCCGCTTCCGCTGGGTCGGGGCCAACGACATGGGAACCGATTTCACCGACTACGGGTTTTCCGGGCAGATCAGCGGGCAGCGGACGCGTGCGACCTTCTCGTATCCCATGTACGAAGTGTTCCGCGCGCACAATCACACGCTCGCCGACATCGTGGCGTGCGCACCCTGGGACGGGCTGGTGGTGGTGACGGGCGGCGGCGCGGAACTGGCGACAGGGTTCGTGGCCTCCGGCAACTACTTCCAGGTGCTCGGCGTGTCCGCGGAAGCCGGGCGGACCTTTGGGCCGGCCGACGATCGGCCCGCCGCGCCGCCGGTCGCGGTGATCAGCGACGGGTTCTGGCGGCGCCGTTTCGGGGGAAATTCGTCCGTGATTGGCGCGACCCTGGATGTCAGCGGGGTTCCCGTGACGATTGTCGGCGTCACCCCGAGTCGCTTCACGGGAATCCAGAGTGCGTCGCGCCAGGCACCCGATCTGATCCTGCCGCTCGCCCTTGCAGCGCGACTCGAGGAGGCGAACGGGTTCAACATCGCGAGCGACACCAACCGGTCCGTGCTCGAAGACGCCACCGCCTGGTGGGTTCAGGTTGTCGGGCGGCTGAAGCCGGGCATGACGGCCGCGCAGGTGCGCGGCGATCTCGAAGGAGCCTTTCAGGCCGCAGCGCGCGAGGGATGGAAATCGTTCTATGCCTCGATGCCCGCAGCGAAGCAATCGGCGCTTGCGTATCGAGATCGTACCCGCGTGCCGGCGTTGAACGTCACGTCGGCCGCGCACGGCATCTACGACGTCCCGGCGGATACCTATCGCACCCTCTCATTGCTGGGCGTCGTGGTCGTGCTGATCCTGCTGATCGTCTGTGCGAACCTGGCGAACCTGCTGCTCGCGCGGGCGACGGCGCGACGCGGCGAAATGGCGGTGCGACTGGCAATGGGGGCGACCCGGGGACGGCTGATGCGCCAGCTCCTGGCGGAGAGCCTGCTGCTTGGTACGCTGGGTGGCGCGGCCGGCCTGGTCATCGCCTGCTGGGGTCGGCTGCTGCTGCCCGGTACGGACGGTTCGGCGCCGCTCGACGGGCACGTCCTGGCGTTCGCCGCGGCGGTCAGTCTCCTCACGGCGGTCATCTTCGGGTGCGCGCCCGCGGTGCGTGCGGCTCGTGGGGAAGTGCCCGCGAGAGACGATCGCCGCACCGTGAGCGGCCGCACCCGGCTCGCAAGCGGGTTCGTGATCGCGCAGGTCACGATCTCGACCGTCTTGCTGGTCGGTGCAGGGCTCTTCCTCACGACGGTCGGCAATTTGAGCAAGGTGGATGTCGGCTTCAACCCCGATTCGCTGCTGCTCATCAGCGTGAATCCGCGGCTGAACGGGTACGACCGCGCGCGGACGGTCAGCCTGTACGATCAGATCTTGGAGGCGTTCGGCCATGTGCCCGGTGTTCGCGCGGCGACGCTGTCGGATTATCCGATCCTGTCCGGCGGCACGCACTCGATGAGTCTGTTCATCGAGGGCCGCCCCGCTCCGGAGCGCCGTGCCGAGCAGGACATCGATCTGATGGTCGTCGCACCGGACTTCTTCGAGACGATGGGGATTCCGCTGAGGGCGGGCCGGCAATTCACGGGCGCCGATCGGGAAGGCGGCCCGAACGTGGTCATCATCAACCAGGCCGCCGCGCGCGAGTACTTCCCGCACGAAGATCCGATCGGGCAACATCTCGGATCCACCTACGAGACGAGGAATCAATGGGAAGTCGTCGGCGTGGTCGGTGATGTGAAGTACAACACCGTTCGCACGCCGGCGCCGCCGATTCTATACGTGCCGTACCGGCAGCACATGACCCAATCGGCACGACCGGCCATCTTCGAGCTGCGGACGGCCGGTGACCCGCTGGCCATCGTTCCCGCGGTTCGCGCGGCGGTGCAGCGCATCGATGCCAGGCTGCCGATTCTCAGCGTGTCGACGCAGGAGCAGGAAATCGAGGACCGCTTCGCCGAGGAGCGGCTGTTCGCGGAGGCGTACACCGCGTTTGGCGTCCTCGCGTTGCTCATCGCCTCGATCGGCCTCTTCGGCCTGATGTCGTATGGCGTGGCCCGCCGGACGAAGGAGATCGGCATCCGTGTGGCGCTCGGCGCGGTGCGGGAGGATGTGATCCGGATGGTGCTGGGGGAGTCGCTCGTGCTGGTGGCGCTCGGCATCGCGGTGGGCGTCGTCGTCGTGCTGGCCGCTGGTCGCCTGGTGGCGACGCTGCTGTTCGGCGTCGCCCCGACCGATGCCGTGACGATGAGCCTCGCGATCACGTTGATGGTCATCGTGGCTGGCATTGCCGGCTACTTGCCGGCCCGCCGCGCGGCCCGGATCGATCCGATGGAGGCGCTCCGGGAAAACTGAGGGAACAAA
Organism: Vicinamibacterales bacterium; assembly: GCA_025450765.1. Taxonomy (GTDB): domain Bacteria; phylum Acidobacteriota; class Vicinamibacteria; order Vicinamibacterales; family CAVVIG01; genus JAGWRA01. The sequence continues at coordinate 17,478 of JANWLS010000009.1, forward strand.
CCGGCCGCGGGGGTGTCCAACCAAGGGTCAGATCTTGTTTCTTGCACGATCGTCCACATAAGGCAACGACACAAGATCAGTCCAGTCGTGCAAGAAACAAGATCTGACCCCAACATTATGCAGGACCTGCGATACGCGCTGCGCCAGCTCTGGTGGGCGCCAGCCTTTTCGCTCGCCGCCATCATCACCCTGGCGATCGGCATCGCCGCCACCACCGCCATCTTCAGCGCCGTCAACGCCACGCTCCTGCGACCGCTGCCCTACCCGCACCCTGAGCAGATTATTCAGGTCCGGACGCGGTACCTCGACGGGAGTGTCACGGCCGGCGGCCTGTCGGCCGTCGAACTGACCGCGCTCCAGCATGCCCACCTGCCGATCGAGCGCGCCGCGGGCATGAGTCTGGCGCCGGTCGACGGGACGCTGATCAGAGACGACGGCCGGCGAGTCGGCGTGCTGGCCACACCCGTCACGGAAGGCTTCTTCCGGGTCCTCGGCCTGCCGCTGGTCCTTGGCACCGGCTTCACGCACCAGGATTTCATCTCCTTCGGTGCCGGTCCGCCGCCTCGCGGCACCCCCGCCGCGGTCATCCTGTCGAACCGGATGTGGACGTCGATGTTCGATCGAGATCCGGCCATCATCGGCAAGCCGATCCAGATTGCGGAGATCGGGCAGCCCACGAGAATCGTGGGCGTCGCCGCGCCGGAGATGGATCTGCCGCACGGCTCCGACTTCTGGTTCGCCATGCGGATGAATCCGCACGGAACGGGCCATGGCTACAGCGTGATTCTTCGCATGCGTCCGGGGGCGAACCTGAAGACGTTGAACGCGGGTGCCAACGGCGTCCTCGTCAATCTCGCGCACTCCATGCCTGAGGACGCCGATGCCGGGCGCGTGTTCGTCATGCAGCCGCTGCTCAGCTCGATCGTCGGCGACCTGCAGACGACGCTGCTGATCGTGCTGGGCGCAACGCTCCTCCTGCTGCTGCTCGCCTGCCTGAACGTCACCAATCTGCTCCTGGCGCGCGGTGCCGGCCGGACGCGCGAGATGGCCGCGCGGGCAGCGCTGGGCGCAAGCCGCGGGCGCCTCGTGCGATACCTCCTCACCGAGGCGCTGGTGCTCGCGTGTGCCGGCACGATACTCGGGCTCGGCCTCGCCTGGGCGGCCGTCCGTGTGCTGCTCGCCCTCGGCGCCTCGAAGCTGCCGCGCCTCACCAGCATCCCTTTCGACGGTCGCGTGCTGCTCTTCGTCCTCGCGGTGCTCGTCTTCACCGTGCTGGCGATGGGGCTCGCGCCCGCATGGCGGATGTCGGGCTCGGACCTGCGGACGCTGTTGAACGAATCCGGGCGGACGTCGACGGCTGGCCGCGGCGCGGCCCGCTCGATGTCGGCGCTCATCGTCGCCGAGATCGCGCTCGCGATCGTCCTCGCCGCCGGGGCGGGCTGGCTGGTGCAGAGCTTCGCGCGGCTCGGAGCGGTCGATCCCGGCTTCACACCGGCCGGCCGGCTCGTGATCGACGTCAACCCCGGCACCGGATTTCCAGGGCTCCCCAAAGTGCAGGCCTGGTCGGTGGCGCTGCTCGATCGCATCCGCGCGGTTCCCGGTGTCGCCTCTGTCGGCGCCGCGAGCACGTTTCCCTTCCGGCCCAATCGAGACGGCGTCGTCAACGTCGCGGTGGACGGAGCGCCCGCTCAGGATCCGAATGCGCTCATCGGCGCGCACATCCGAATCGTGTCACCCGGCTTTTTCCAGGCGATGGGCATCAAGGTGTTGGCCGGCCGTGTGTTCACGGCCGACGATCGACACGAGACGCAGCCGGTCGCCGTCGTCAACCAGGCGTTCGTGCACACGTTCCTCAGCGGGCACAATCCGATCGCCATGCAGTTCCGCTACGGCGCTCCAATCGTGATCGATCCCAAGAGCCTGCACAGCATCGTCGGCGTCGTCGACGATGTGCACTACGAGTCGCTGAGCGAACCACCGCAGCCGGTGTTCTACGTCTCCGACCTGCAGCTGTTCCCGCTGTTCCGGCAGACGGTGGTCGCCGAGGCGCGGAGCGGCGATCCGGCGGCGCTCGCCTCCGGCATCCGGTCGGCGCTCGCATCCTTCGATCCGAACATCATCCCCACGTTCGAGGCGGCCCCGGACGTGATCGGCGAGACGCTCAGCCGCCAGCGGCTCGGGATGACGCTGATGCTGATCTTCGGCGCGCTCGCGCTGGCGCTGGCCGCGATCGGCATCTACGGCGTCATCGCCTACGCGTCGACGCAGAGGCGCGACGAGCTCGCCACGCGTCTCGCGCTTGGCGCAACGGGCGGCCGTGTGTTCTGGCTGGTCATGAACGGCGGCCAGCGGCTCGCGTTGGTGGGCGTCGCGATAGGGTTGATTGGGGCTTACGCGGGCGGACGCCTGCTCGCGAGCAGCGTGTACGCGATGCGCGCGGCCGATCCACTCATCCTCGCCGCCGCGGCCCTCATCGTCGCCGTCGTCGCCTTCCTCGCGACGATGATCCCCGCCGTGCGCGCGAGCCGGCTGGAGCCGGTGAGGGCGCTGAGGCCGGAGTAGGTCAGTTCGTCTGCGTGAGCTCGCCAGGCATGTCCGCCACGACGTACGCCATCACGGCCACGACCGCGATGCACTTGCTGAGCTCGATGGGATCCACCTTGTCGACCGTGTCGGCGACCGTGTGGTGATAGCGGAAATAGACCGAGTCGTCCACATCGAGTGACATCGCGGGAATGCCGGCCGCCTCGACGCTTGGATCGACGTCGGCGCCGCCGCCTTCCGGACCGACATGATCCGCCCCGATCGGATGGAGCAGGGTCGCGATGGCCTCGATCACGTGCCGCGCCTGGCCGCTGCCGGTGAAGCCGACGCCGTCGGGATTCGACACACCGGAGTCGGATTCGAGCATCATCACGGTGTGCTTCAGCTCGTTCAGGTGCTGGTCGCGATAGGCCAGGCCGCCGCGCGTACCGTTCTCCTCGTTCGTCCAGAGCACGACGCGAATGGTCCGGCGCGGCCGCAGCCCGAGCCGCTTCATCAGCCGCAGCGCCTCCCACGTCGCAATGCACCCGCCCCCATCGTCCATCGCGCCGTCGCCCACGTCCCACGAATCGAGGTGACCGCTCACGACGACGACCTCGTTCGGCCGCTCCCGTCCGCGCAGCTCGCCGATCACGTTCGCCGACGCGGCGTCGGGCAACATCTTCGCGTCCATCTTCAGCCGGATCACGATGTGCTCGCCGCGGCTCTGCATCCGCTGAAGCCGATCCGCATCTTCGCCCGAGATCGCCGCCGTCGGAATGCGCGGGGCATCGGAGGCGTACTCCATGTAGCCGGTGTGCGGCGTGCGGAGCCCCGGCAGGCCGACCGAGCGCACGAGCGCCGCCACGGCTCCGTCGTGCGCCGCGCGCGACGCGCCATCCACGCGATAGTGCACGGTCTGGCTGTAGCCCTCGAACGGCTCGTTGAAGACGACGATGCGTCCGCGCACCGCGGCCGCGTGGGCCGCGAGCTCGCCGAAGTCGTGGACGACGATCGCCTCGGCCTGCAGACCGCCTGGTGGGGTGCCGACGCTGCCGCCGAGGCCCAGCATGGCGATCGGCTGCGGCGACGGCTGCACGATCTCGGCGCTCTCGTCGCCGCGCACCCAGTGCGGCACCATCACGGCCTCGGTGTGGACGTTCTCGAGGCCATCCTGCTTCATCTCGTCGACGGCCCACGCAATCGCCTGGTTCAGGCGATCCGATCCACTGAGGCGATGGCCGACGCGGTCGGTGAGCACGGCGAGCCGCTGCCAGGCGAAGCGATCGGACAGCGCGGCGTTCATGAGCGCGCTGGCCGGCTGGCGTTCGGCCTGGAGCCATGCGGGAAATCGGGATGTGTCGTTCGGGAGGTCGGGCGGCGCCGCGGTGAAGACGCCCCCGCGGAGCAGGGCGAGCAGGGCGAGGAGCAGGAGCAGGTTCAGGAGCAGCCGCCGCATGAATCCGAGTGTAGCCGAAAGCCTGAAGCGCCTCTATAATCTCCACCATGCCCCACAAGCTGTCGACCTGCTCGTACATGATGTGTCTCGTGCTGGCCCTGTTCATGGCCGGCCCGGCTTCGGCCCAGCAGTTCGATGCGGCCACCACGAAGCACCTGACCTGGCGCTCGGTCGGGCCGGTCGGCGCCGGCGGCCGGATGATCGACGTCGCCGTCGCCGGAACGCCGCAGCATATCTATGTGGCGGCCGCGACCGGCGGCCTCTGGAAGAGCACCGATAACGGCGTGTCCTGGACGCCGATTTTCGATCACGAGACCAGCATCTCGATCGGCGCGGTCGCCGCACTCGACTCGAATCCGGACGTCATCTGGGTCGGCACTGGCGAGGCGAACCCGCGCAACAGCGTGCTGTGGGGCGACGGCGTCTACAAGTCGGCCGATGGCGGGCAGACGTGGAAGAACATGGGTCTCAAGGAGACTCACCACATCTCACGGATCGTGATCGATCCGAACCATCCCGACACGGTGTACGTCGCGGCGCTCGGCCACATGTGGGGGCCGAACAAGGAGCGCGGCGTCTACAAGACGACCGACGGGGGACTCACGTGGACGCAAAGCCTCACGGTCGACGATCACACCGGCGCGATCGATCTGGCGATTGATCCACAGGATCCGCAGACAGTGTACGCGGCGATGTACCAGATGCAGCGCGACGGCTTCGACGGCGGCGACCCGGCCGATGGCTGGGGACCGGGCAGCGGCATTTTCAAGACGGCCGATGGCGGCCGGAACTGGCGGAAGCTGACGCGCGGGCTGCCCACGGGCGATCTCGGCCGTATCGGCCTGAGCGTCTCACGCAGCAATCCTGCCGTCGTCTACGCCATCGTGCAGAGCTCGACGACCGTGCCGCGTGAGACGACCGAAGGCGAAGCGCGCCCGACGCCCGGAAAGAAGACCTTTCAGAACGGCGGCGTGTTCCGTTCCGACGACCGCGGCGAGACGTGGACGTGGGTGAACGACGCCGATCAGCGGCCGTTCTACTTCAGCCAGATCCGCGTCGATCCCAACAATCCCGACCACGTGTACATCGTCGGCAACAACATCCTCGAGTCGCAGGATGGCGGGAAGACGTTCGTGTCGCGCCGCGACAACATCCACGTGGACCATCACGCGTTCTGGATCGATCCGGCCAATTCGCGCCACATGATCGATGGTGACGACGGCGGCGTCTACATGACCTTCGATGCGGGCGCGAACTGGCAGTTCGTCGATCAGATGCCGCTCAGCCAGTTCTACGAGGTCGACGTCGACAACCGCGATCCGTACTACATCTACGGCGGCGTGCAGGACTACTGCTCCTGGGGTGGGCCGAGCGCCACCCGCAAGACGGTCGGGATCATGAAGTCCGACTGGCAGAAGGTGATGACGGGCGACGGCTTCCAGGCGCACCCGGATCCGCAGGACGACAACACGGTGTACGCCGAGTCGCAGTATGGCGGCCTCGTGCGGCACGACGTGAAGAGCGGCCGAAACGTGTCGATCAAGCCGCAGCCGAAGAAGGGCGACGCGGCCTACCGCTTCAACTGGGAAACGCCCTACATCGTCTCGACGCACGATCATCAGACGCTCTACATGGGCGGCAACTTCCTGTTCAAGTCGACCGATCGCGGCGATTCGTGGGCGGTCATCAGCCCGGATCTCACGTCGAACAAGCTCGGTACGGCCAGCACGGTCGCCGAGTCCCCGCTCGAGGCCGGCCTCCTGTATGTCGGCACCGACGATGGCAACGTGTGGGTGAGCCGCGATGGTGGGAAGAACTGGAAGAATGTCACCGCGAACGTGCCGGGAATGCCCGGGAAGCGCTGGGTGAGCCGGGTCACCCCGTCGCATTTCGCGGAGGGAACCGCGTATCTCGCCTTCGATGGCCATTGGGAAGACGACTACGCGACGTACTTGTTCAAGACGACCGACTACGGCGCGACGTGGACGGCGATCAAGGGTGACCTGCCGGCCAACGGGCCGGTGCGCGTGGTCCGGGAAGGGCAGAAGAATCGCAACCTGCTCTTCGCCGGCACGCAGTTCGGCGCCTTCGCCTCGATCGACGGCGGCCGGCACTGGGCGTCGCTGATGAGCGGCCTGCCGACCCAGCCCGTGGCGGATCTCATCATCCAGCCGCGCGAGGGCGACCTGGTGGCCGCGACGCACGGCCGCAGCATCTACATCCTGGATGACATCGAGCCGCTCGAGGAGTTGACGCCGGAGGTGCTGTCGAAGGACGCGTATCTCTTCAAGGTGCGGCCGGTGGTCCCGTTCGACGATCGCGTCTACACGGACGACCAGTTCCTGGCGAGCAACTGGTGGCACGGGGAGAACCCCCCCCATGGGGCGATGATTGATTACTACCTGAAGGCAGGACGGGCACACAGGCCCGCCGCGACGGATGGGCGGACCGCTGACGCCGTCAAGATCACGATCACCGATGGGAGCGGGCACGTCGTTCGAGCCCTCGCTGGTACGGATGACGCCGGCATCAACCGCGTCGTGTGGGATCTGCGCGGCGAGGCGCCGGCGCACACGCGGACCGGGAATGCGGGTGGCGGCTTCTTCGGACGCGCCGAAGGGGCGCTCGTCGATCCGGGCACCTACACCGCGAAGGTCGTGGCGCACGGCCAGACGCTCACCACGCCGGTCGTCGTGAAGGCCGATCCGCTGGTGACGATCAGCGACTCGGATCGGACCGCGCGGCGATCCACGATCGACAAGCTGGCGGAACTGCAGCGAACGGCCGACGCCGCCGCGGCGCAGGGGAATACGCTCAATACCGAGCTTCAGGGATTGCAGAAGCGGATCGCCGGAACGAAGAACGTCCCCGAATCGATCACGAGCAGCCTGAAGCAGGTCGCGGATCAGATGTCCAAGCTGCACGACGAGCTGGACGAGACCAACAGCACGGCACTGCGCCTGTTCCGCGAGGTGACCGGGTCACCGTTCCTGCCGACCGGCACCGAGCAGCAGCAGCTGACCGATCTCTCGTCCTCCCTCGACGATCAGGGCGGTCAACTCTCGACGATCGTGTCGAAGACCATTCCCGATCTGGAGCGGAAGATGGACGAGGCGCACGTGGCGCGGATCGGCAGCCGCTAGCGCTACCGGCGCTTGAGATCGCCGCGCCGCATCTGGCGGTAGAGATCGAGCGAATCGCGGAGCACGCCGAGGGCTTCATCGGGGCCGATGAAGTCCTCGACGACCACCTGCTTGTTCTCGAGAACCTTGTAGTCCTCGAAGAATCGCTTGATCTCTCGCAGCAGGTAGCCGGGAAGCTGCATGTGGTTGGTGTACTCGGCGAATGCCGGGTCGCGCACGCTGACGGCGAGGATCTTGTCGTCGATTCCCTTCTCGTCGCGCATCCGCATCAGCCCGATCGCGCGCCCTTCGACGATCGTCAGCGGCTCGACGGGTTCCTGCCCGAGCACCAGCGCGTCGAGCGGGTCGCCATCGTCACAGAACGTCCGCGGAATGAAGCCGTAGTTGGCGGGGTAATAGACGGCGCTGTGCAGCACCCGGTCGAGCCGCAGGAACCCGGTCTCCTTGTCCAGCTCGTACTTGTTCTTCCCACCCATCGGGACTTCGACGACCACGGGAAACACTTCCTCGATGACGTGATCGTCGACGTAGATATCGTGCCAGGCGTGCATAGTGGTCGTGAGCGTCAGAGTGCGTTGTTGGGACGGACCGGCACCGAGGCGACGGCCTCGGCCGGCTCCGCCGTGAAGTCTTCGCCCGGGTTGGTGAAGCGGTTGCGCTCCAGGCGGTACTGCTTGTCGTGAAGCTGACGATAGCGCCCGGCGGCCGCGAGCAGCTCCTCGTGCGTGCCGCGCTCGACGATCCGTCCGCCCTCGAGCACGAGAATCTGATCGGCGCTCTGGATCGTCGACAGCCGGTGGGCGATGACGAAGGTGGTCCGGCCCCGGCGCAACGATCGCAGCCCGTCCTGGATCATCGCCTCGCTCTCGCTGTCCAGGTTGGAGGTTGCCTCGTCGAGGATGAGCAGGCGCGGATCGGCGAGAATCGCGCGCGCGATGGCGACCCGCTGCCGCTCGCCACCCGACAGGCGGATGCCCCGCTCGCCGACGATGGTCTCGTAGCCGTCCTTGAACCGCTCGACGAACACGTCGCAATGCGCGATCCGGCTGGCCGCCAGGATCTCGTCGCGCGAGGCGTGCGGCCGGGCGTACGCGATATTCTCCGCGATCGTCCCGTCGAAGAGGAAGTTCTCCTGGAGGACGACGCCGAGGTGCTGCCGGAAGTCGCGCAGGCGCACGCTCGAGAGATCGCGGCCGTCGATGAAGATCCGCCCCTGCTGCGGGCGGTTGAACGTCATCACCAGGCTGATGAGCGTGCTCGTGCCCGCGCCGCTCGAGCCGACGAGCGCGGTCGTCGATCCGGCCGGGGCGTGGAACGAGACGTCGTGCAGCACCGGCGCGTCGGCCTTGTAGCCGAAGGTGACGTGCTCGAAGGCCACCTCGCCCTGGATGTCGGTGAGCGGTGCGCGGCCGGCATCCTCCTCATCCTCGGTCGCCATCTCGCGGATCTCGCGGATGCGGTCGAGGCCGGCGAACGCCTCGCTGATCTGCGTGCTGATCGACGCGATCTGGATCACCGGCGCCGCCATCAGCCCGGTGAAGAACAGGTACATGATGAAGTCGCCGAGCGTCATGGTCCCGGCGTGGATCGCGTGGCCGCCGAGGGTGATCATCACGACGCCGATCGCGCCGAGGACGAGCGTCGAAAACGCCGTGATGCCGGAGACGCCGGTCAGCGACTCGGCGACGTTGCGGAACAGCCGGTGCACGCCCTTCGCGAAGACCAGCTCCTCGCGCTTTTCGGCGGTGTAGGACTTCACCACGCGGATGCCGCCGAGCGCTTCGGCGAGCCGGCCCGTGACCTCGGCGTTGATTTCACGCCGCTCGCGGAAGAGCGGCCGCAGGCGGCGGAAGGCGGTCGCCATCCCGATGCCGAAGGTCGCGAGAATCGCGACCGTGATCGTCGTGAGGCGCCAGTTCAGGTAGAAGAGGATGACGAGCGCCATCAGCGCCGTCATCAGGCCACCAAAGAGCTGCACGAGCCCGGTGCCGACCAGGTTTCGCAGGCCTTCCGCGTCGGTCATCACGCGCGAGATGAGCACGCCAGTCTTCGTCTGATCGAAATAGCGCACCGGCAGGCGCAGCACATGGGCTTCGACCATCCGCCTGATGTCGGTGATGGCCTTCTGCGCGGCCACGCCCAGGATCTGCGACAGCGCGAACGAAGCGCTCGCGTCGACGAGGCTCGCGACGCCCGCGGCGACGGCGAGCCAGGGGAGCAGATCCCACTGCTGCTTGCCGATGACATTGTCGATGAGGTATTTCGAGGTCGCCGGGAGGACGAGCGCCGACAGGCGGTCGATCACCATCAACACGAGCCCGAGGGTCAGGCGCTTGCGGTGCGCCCAGACGAGCAGGCGAGCTTCGCTCCAGACGGCCGACATCGCCGGCGTGGCACGCTCGGCGGACGACCCCCCGCGCATCGACACTCGGACGGATCCCACGCGCATGGATCCGACTGTACTACAGGGGGTCAGATCTTGTTTCTTGCACGACTGGCCTGATCTGGTGGCGTGGCGTTATGTGCACAATCGTGCAATAAACAATATCTGACCCCTCTTACTTTACGCCGGCGGGCGAGGTGTTTCGACGATCGTCCGCGGCGTGCCGGTGAGCGCGCCGATCAGGCTGAAGACGATTGTCAGGATCCCCATCACCACGTCATTGCCCATCGCGGTGCCCGACATGATGGCGTAGCCGACCACGAACGGGGCGATCAGCACCCAGATCCCGAGCAGCAGGAGGATCCAGCTGATGCCGGCCGGTGGCACCACCGCCAGCGCCGACCAGAGCGACAGGATCAGGATGACGACGCCGAGGATGACGTCCTCGGTGGTGGCCGCGGCCGAAATCGCACTGTAGCCCAGGACAAACGGCGCGATGATCAGCCAGATGCCGAAGATCACCAGGACCCAGCTTGCCCACTTCATAAGTGCCTCCACTTTCTCGAGCTCGCGGCGGGGCCCCACCCACGCCGCCTGTCCTCGCGCGCACAACGCGCTCGGATGCTCGACACACGACGGCTGCGTTCGACAGCCTCCAGCCGTCTCAGTGCAAAGGACTTGCCGGGCAAAGGCCAATTCGGCGTGCTGAGCGTCTGTACGGAAGAGGCAGGGGCGGCCGCCCGGTTCAGCTGGATCGCGGCCCGCGTATCTGGGGCCGATCGGCGTTGTACTGAAACCCGACGCGACCTCGCCCAGGCGCACGCGCGCCCTCCCGAAATTTCAGGTTTCGGTGTTGCATCACCTTCACCACCGGGATCGGCAAAAGCGGGAGACGGCGATGACTCGTGTCGTGGAGGGCCGCCAGCGGTTGCGCGCCGCGCTGCTGGTGATCGTGCTGCTCGGACTGGGGACGCCCGCGTCGGCGCAGTACTTCGGGCGCAACAAGGTGCGCTACAAGGATTTTGATTTCAAGGTGCTGAAGACGCAGCACTTCGACATCTACTTCTATCCCTCGGAAGAGGTCGCCGTGCGCCAGGCTGGGCGGATGGCGGAACGCTGGTATGCGCGCCTGAGCCGCATCTTCGATCATCAGCTCAACGGGCGGCAGCCGCTCATCCTCTACGCGGACCATACGGATTTCGAGCAGACCAATGCGATCCAGGGTGAGCTTGGGCCGAGCACGGGTGGCGTCACCGAGATTCTCAAGCGTCGCATCATCCTGCCGCTCGGCGGATCGATCGGCGAGTCGAACCACGTGATTGGACACGAGCTCGTGCACGCCTTCCAGTTCGATATCACCAGCAGCGGACAGTCGAGCGCCTCCGGTGTCCCGGGCGCCGCACAGCTGCCGCTGTGGTTCATCGAGGGCATGGCCGAGTACCTGTCGCTCGGCCCCGTGGATCCGAACACCGCGATGTGGATGCGCGACGCCGTGCGCCGCAACGATCTCCCCAGCTACGACGACCTGAACAATCCCAAGTACTTCCCGTACCGCTGGGGGCAGGCGTGGTGGGCGTACGTCAGCGGGCGCTACGGCGACCAGGTGGTGGGGGCGCTGCTCCGTGCCTCGGCGCGCACCGGTGATCCGTCGAGTGCCATCAAGGCGCTGCTGAAGATCACGCCCGAGCAGCTCGTGAAGGACTGGCACGCGGCGCTCCAGCAGGCCTACCAGCCGGTCCTCAAGGCGACGCAGGCGCCGGACGCCTATGGTCGGCGGCTCCAGCCCGGCAAGCACCAGGAAAACGAGCTGAACGTCTCGCCGGCGATCAGTCCCGACGGCAAGCGGATCCTGTTTCTCTCGTCGCGCGGCCTGTTCTCGATCGACCTGTATCTCGCCGATGCCACAACGGTAAAAATCATCAAGCGGCTCACGAGCACGGCGCTCGACCCCCACTTCAGCAACCTGCAGTTCATCGAGTCGGCGGGCGCCTGGGCCGACGACAACCGGCACTTCGTCTTTTCGGCGGTGAGCGCCGGCGAGCCCGAACTGGTGATCATCGACGTCGACGGCGGCGCGAAGCAGGAGATCCGGATCCCGGAGGTGGGGCAGATTTTCAGCCCGACGTGGGCGCCCGACGGGCATGCGATCGCGTTCTCGGCGATCACCGGCGGTCTCACCGATCTGTACATCTACAACCTGCAGACGAAGAAGCTTCAGACGCTCACGCACGATGCGTACGCCGATCTGCAGCCTGCCTGGTCTCCCGACGGCCGCGAAATCGCATTCGCCACGGATCGCGCGACGACGAAGCTGGAGTCGCTCGATGTCGGACGCTACGGCCTCGCACTCTACAACGTGGCGTCCGGCGCGATCGAACCGATTGAGACCTTCCAGTCCGGCAAGAGTATCAATCCGCAGTGGACCGGGGACGGCCGCAGTCTCTACTTCGTCGCCGATCCGGATGGCGTCAGCAATATCTATCGCCTGGACCTCCCGTCGCACCAGATCACGGAAGTGACGAACCTGCAGGCCGGCGCGACGGGGATCACCGACCTCAGCCCGGCGCTCTCCGTCGCGACGCACGGCCACGAGCTCGCCTTCAGCGTCCTCGAAGACGCCGGTAACGCGATCTACATCGCCAGCATCGGCAGCGTGCTCGCGGGCCAGCCGCCAACGACGGCGCTCGCCTCGCTCAAGCCGGCGATGCTGCCGCCCGACGATCGGAAGACGGCGGTGGTCGCCTCGTTCCAGGCGGAACCGACCTTCGGCCTGCCACCGGTCGAGCCGCCAAAAGTGGAGCCGTACCACCCCTCGCTCTCGCTCGATCACGTGGGGCAGCCGTACCTGGCCGTCGGCACCGATCCGTTCGGCACCTACGTCGGCGGCGGGATCGGGCTCTTCTGGAGCGACATGCTGGGGAACCACAACCTGGATACGGCCGTGCAGGTGGGCAACTCGTTCAGCACCGGCTTCACCGACAGCCTGAAGAATACGTCGGCGCTCGTCTCGTACCAGGACCAGACGCATCGCTGGAACTGGGGCGCGGCGGTGCAGCAGTACCCATACATCACCGGCGGATTCCAGACAGGCGCGGCGGTTGTCGGCGGCGCGCTGGTAGGGGTCAATCAAACGATCATCGATCGGCAAACCAACCGCGGCGGCAGCGGCATCCTGTCGTATCCCTTCAGCCCCGTGCAGCGCGTAGAGCTCAGCGGCGGCTTCGAGCGCGCCACCTTCGACGAAGTCGTGCAGACGGAGTATTTCGATCCCGTCACGGGTGAGACGCTCGGGCGCCAGACGCAGGACACCGGCCTCGCCGGCGCGCTCAATCTCGGAAGCGCGAGCGCGGCCCTCGTGTACGATAGTTCGTTCTTCGGCGCGACCAGTCCCATTCTCGGCCAGCGGTATCGTCTGCAGGTGACGCCGACGATGGGCACGATCGATTACACGACCGTGCTCGCCGACTACCGGCGCTACTTCATGCCGGCGACCTTCTACACGATCGCCGCGCGCGTGCTGCATTACGGCCGGTACGGAACGGGAGCGGAGGACCCGCGGTTGATTCCCGTATTCATCGGCTATCCGGATCTCGTGCGCGGCTACGACATCGGATCGTTCAGTCCCAGTGAATGTGTGGCGACCGCGACCGACCCGTGCCCGGCGTTCGATCGGCTGCTCGGCAGCCGGATGCTCGTCGGCAATCTCGAGCTCCGCTTTCCGCTGCTGCGGCCGTTCGGCAACACGCAGCAGCCCTATGGGCCGATTCCGATCGAGCTGGCGCTCTTCGCCGACGGCGGCGTCGCGTGGACAGGGCAGGACGCCCCCAGCTTTGCCGGTGGCCCGCGGACGCCGGTGACCAGCGCCGGCGCTGCCGTGCGCGTGAACCTGTTCGGGTACCTCATCGCCGAATTCGACGCGGTACGGCCGTTCAATCGTCCGGGCCGCGGCTGGATGTTCGAGTTCGGCCTGTCGCCGGGATTCTAGGCGACCTAATGCCGTCAATGTGCCATCTCAGGAGACAACTTCATGCGTAGAGTGAGAACGCCGTACATCATCCTGATCATCCTCGCCTCGGCGATGGTCGGGGCCATCGTCGCATCGCAACTGGGGCTGAGCAGCGAGTCGCGGGCGGCCGAGCCCGCTGCTCAGAGCAGCGACCGCTCCAGCTCCGTCAACGAGCCCGGGATGCCGATGAACACGCACCTGTTCCGCGACATCGCCAAGGCGGTCAATCCGGTCGTGGTCTACGTGACGACCGAGTCGCGTGTGCAGTCGTCGAACACCGACAGCTTTGGGAACGGCCCGGAAGGCGATTTCTTCCGGCAGTTCTTCGGCGCTCCCTTCGGCGGGCAGCAGCAGCCGCGCTCGCAGATCGAGCGGGCGCTCGGCTCGGGGTTCATCATCTCGAAGGATGGCGAGATCCTCACGAACAACCACGTGGTAGCGGGTGCCGACAAGATCCAGGTGGAGCTGCTCAGCGAGCAGGGGAAGAAATACGACGCCAAGGTGATCGGCCACGATCCGCTGTCCGACAGCGCGCTCATCAAGCTGGAGAACGGGCCGACGAACCTGCCGACCGCGAAGCTGGGCGACTCGAAGTCGCTCGAGCCCGGCGACTGGGTGATGGCCATCGGCAATCCGTTCAACTACGGCCACACGGTGACCGTTGGCGTCGTCAGCTTCATGGGGCGGCCGTTCCGCGAGATTCCGGGGCGGAACATCAACATGATCCAGACCGACGCCTCGATCAACCCGGGTAACTCGGGCGGGCCGCTGGTCGACACCAACGGGGACGTCGTCGGGATCAACACCGCGATCCTCTCGGGTGGTGAGGGTGAGGGGAATATCGGCATCGGGTTCGCCGTGCCGATCGACACGGTGAAGAACCTCCTGCCGCAGCTCCGGAAGGGACAGGTCGTTCGCGGATACCTGGGCGTGACGATGCTGGATGTCACAGAGGACGAGGTGAAGGGGCTTGGGCTTCCCAGCACGGAAGGCGTGCTGGTGCGCCAGGTGGAGCAGGACAGCCCCGCCGAACGCGCAGGCGTGATGCCCGGCGATGTCATCGTCAAGTTCAACGGCACGGAGGTGAAGAACAGCGACCAGATTTCGCAGCTCGTCGCCGCCACGCAGCCGGGAACGACGGTGAAGATCGAGGTGTATCGCAATGCCAGGCCGCAGACGCTGACTGCGACGATCACGCAGTTGCACCTCGATGAACAGGGGAACGAGAAGTCGAACGGGGGGCAGACCCACTATGGGTTGTCGCTCGGCGACGTGACGCCGAACATGGCGCGGCGTCTTGGGCTGCAGGCCGGGACCGACGGCGCCCTCGTGCAGCAGGTGCAGCAGGGGAGCCCGGCGGAAGGCGCCGGACTGCAGCCTGGCGATGTGATCCTCGAAGTGAACCGCCATCGCGTGCACAGCGCGCAGGATGCGGCCAACGAGCTGCAGTCGGCCAGCGGCGGCACGGTGTTCCTGCTCGTCTCACGCCACGGGCAGCAGCTGTTCATCTCGATGAAGGGGGACTAGGGCCCACTATCTCTACCTCTGTGATACCCTGTTGGGCGGCGCCAGAGGGCGCCGCTCTCGTCGTATCTGGAGGATTCTGCGGATGCTCCGTCTTTTCTCTCGAACCCGCGCGGTGCTCCGCGCCGGTCGCGCCGAGCGCGCGATCGCGTTGGGGACCGCTTGGGTCGCGATTGCCGCGACAACGTGGCTCGTGGCCGGCACGCCGCGTCTTCACGCGCAGCCAGCCGCGAGCTCGGACGTGACGCCGGTCGTCGGTCCGAGCTGGCTCTCCATTCAGGGACTCGCCCTGCATGAAACCTCGATGTGCTGGACCGGCGCCTTTGGGCCCGGGCTGGCTGACGGCGATGCCTATACCGGCCAGCCAAGCACCGGTCAGCGGCTGGGCCACCCCCAAATTCAGATGAAGATGACGTTCGGCGAGCCGGGCCGCCCGTTCACCATGACGGGGCAGGACCTCTATCGCGTGAACTGTCAGAGCTGCCACGGCGACACGGGCGATGGGCGTCCGCCGGAAGTGCCGTCGCTCGCCGATTCGATCAAGGCCGACCCGCAGGCGATGGGTGATCACCTGCTGAACGGCTATCGCCGGATGCCGCCGTTCCGTCGCCTGAATGCGCAGGAGCTCGGGGCGATTCGCGGCTACGTGAGCGAGCTGGTCAGCGGCGGCACCGGCCGCGGCGCCACCGTGACCGAGCCGTACACCCGCGTCGGCGAACTGCTCGTCAAGGGAACCTGCCACATCTGCCACGACGCCACGGGGCCCGGCCGCGATCCGGAGTTCCTCATGGAAGGCGGGCGTCCGTCGCTCACCGCGATCGCGAAGGAAGACGGCGTCAACATCGTCGTGCAGAAGGTGCTCGGAGGCGCGGTGATCCCGATGGGGACTCCGCCGATCCTGCACCGCGGCCGCATGCCGGTGTTCTACTCCCTCACGCAGGATGAGGTGGCGGCGGCGTACTACTACATCTCGCGGGTCCAGCCGCAGGCGCGCAAGGGCACCGAGACGGCGAACGACGGCTACGCGAACTGAGGACTGAGGGTTCTCTCTTATGACCTCCGTCATAGTCGGCGGAGGTATTCGCGCCCTACCATGGATACAGCCCGGGAGCTGTATCCATGATCATGGCTGAACACACAGAACTCCGTCCGAACCGCTTCACGACCTGGTCGTTCGCGCTCCTCACCGGCTACATCGTCGAGAACCATCACAACTACATCCGGGCGGCCGCGCCGGTGATTGCCGGGCATCTCGCCGCCGTCGTGCACGATCACGGCGCCGCGCATCCGGAGCTGCGCAAGGTGCAGACCGTGTTCGCCGCCGTCGTCGATGATTTGAACCAGCACATGTGGAAGGAGGAGAACATCCTGTTCCCGTACATGCGCGACATGGTGGCGGCGCGCCATGAAGGACGGGCGCCGATGCCGGCCCCCTTCGCCTCGGTCTCGATGCCGGTGGCGCGGATGATGGCCGACCACGAACAGGCCGACGATGAGTTGGCGCAGATTCGCGACCTGACGCGCGGATACGTGGTGCCGGGAGATGCCTGCGAGACCTATCGCGCCTGCCTGGGCGCGCTGGAGGAGTTCGAGCACGACCTGCACGAGCACGTGCACCTCGAGAACACGATCCTGTTCCCGCGGGCGGTCGCGTTCGAGCAGGAAGATTAGGTGCCGGCGCCGGCGCGCGTGACCTCGCCTTCCGGCACGAGGTAGTAGTGCACGGCGGGCGTGATGATGAGCGAGAGGACCATCGAGATCAGGATCCCGCCGATCACCGCGATGGCCAGCGGCTGCAGCATCTGAGACCCTGAACCGATCGCGAACGCCAACGGCAGCATGCCCGCCACCGCGGCGAGCGCGGTCATCACGATCGGGCGCAGGCGCCGGCGTCCCGCCTGGATCATCGCCTCCTCGGCGTCCATCCCGAGCTTTCGGAACGTATGGTCGGCGTCGAGCAGCAGGATGCCGTTCTTCGCCACGATGCCGACGACCATGATGAGGCCCATGAACGACGTCACGTTGAACGTGGTGTTCGTGATGAGCAGGGCGAAGAACACGCCGGCCGTGGAGAGCAGCGCCGACGCGAGGATGGCGACCGGTGCGGCAAAGCTCCCGAACTCGACGAGCAGCACGGCAAAGACCAGTACGAGCGCCAGGATCAGCACGATGACCAGCGACCGGAACGACTCCTGCTGGGTCTGAAAGGTTCCGCCGTATTCCACACGAACAGACGAGGGCAGGTGCATGTCGTTGATAGCCGCCTGCACCTCGGTCATCCCCGTCCCGAGATCAACCCCTTCGAAACGTGCCGTGACCTCGATTTCTCGCTGCAGGTTGTCCCTGAGAATCTCGGTCTTGCCTGGGGTCTCGGTGATCGTCGCCAGCGAGCCGAGGGTCGCGGTGTGGCCGGTCGCGCTGACGAGCAGCGTGTCCTCCATGGCATTCAAGCTGGCGCGGTTCTGCTCGGGAAAGCGGATCCGAATCGGATACGCACGATCGTTGGCCACGACCGGCTGCGCCGCAACGTCTCCGAGGACGATGGCCCCGGCGTCGGTCGACACCTCCTGCGGTGTGAAGCCGGCTTTCGCGGCGACGGTGGGATTCACCTGGAACGTCACCGCCGGTCCGCTCGTCGTGTTCTCGATGCCGTCCTGGATGTCCACCACGCCTTGAATCTTGCCGAGGCGATCCGCGACCTTGGGGCCGAGCTCGTGCAACTGGGCCGCATCTTCGGAAAACAGCTTCACGACAACCGGCTGCGGCGCGTTCGTCAGGTCGCCGATCATGTCCTGCAGGACCTGGGTGAATTCGACGTCCAGTTCCGGCTCCTGCCTGGTGACCTCGCCGCGCACCTGGCCGATGATCTCGTCGATGCTTCGGTCGCGGTCCGACTTGAGCTTGACCGAAATGTCGCCCGTGTTCGCCTCGGTGACGGCCGCGAGCCCGAGCTGCAACCCGGTGCGCCGCGACGTGCTCTCGACTTCCGGCACTTGGCGGATGATCTGCAGCACGTGTGTGATGACCCGGTTGGTCTCGGTGAGCGAGCTTCCCGGGGGCATGATGTAGTCGAGGATGAAGCCGCCCTCATCCATTTCCGGGAGCAGGTCGGAACCGAGTGCGCGATAGGAGACGAACGAAAGGATGATCAACAGCGCGCTGAAGCCGGCCAGCCACCAGCGATGTTCGAGCGCCCGCCGCAGCCACACCTCGTACCAACGGATCACGCGGCCGAAGATCCCCTGCATGGACGCCTCTTCGGCGGCCAGCATCAGGTGCAGCTCCTCCTCGCGCGTGTGGGTGGCCGGCGTGGGGCGGGAGGCTTCGTGGCGCCGGATGAGAAACGCACTGAGCGTCGGCGTCCAGGTCAGCGCGAGCACCAGCGAGGTGAGCAGCGCCACGCCCATCGTGATCGCGAGCGCGCGGAAGAACACCCCGACGACGCCCGTGATGGCGACGAGCGGCAGGAACACGACGATCGGCGTGACGGTCGAGCCGATCAGCGGAATCGTCAGCTCGCCGAGCGCGCGCCGCACCGCCTCGAGCGGGCCCTGGCCCGCGTCGCGGTGCAGCACCACGTTCTCCACCACGACAATCGCATCGTCGATGACGAGGCCGACGGCAGCCGCCAGGCCGCCGAGCGTCATCAGGTTGAAGCTCTGGCCCGCCAGCTTCAGCGCGATGAAGGTGCCGGTGAGCGTGACGGGAATGACGAGGCCGGCGATGAGCGAGGAGCCCCAGTCGTGCAGGAAGAGCACGAGGACGATCGAGGCCAGGATGATGCCCAGGATCACCGCATCGCGCACGCTGCTGATCGACTGGTTCACGAGCTCAGACTGATCGTAGTAGGGCTCGAGCGACACCCCCGGCGGCAACGACTGCTTGATCGACTCGACCTCACGGTGCACTTCGTTGGCCACGGCCACCGTGTTGCTGTCGGGCTGCCGGTTGATTTCGAGCAGGACGGCGGGTTGGCTGTTGGCCGTGACGATGGTGTAGACGGGCGCCTGCGAGCTCGTGACCTGGGCCACGTCGCCGATGTGAATCGGCGTCCCGTCGGGCCCGTTCTTCACCGCGATCGCCCCGATGCCCTCCTGATTCGTCACCTGGCCGCTGACGAGACCCAGGAACAGCTGATGGTTGCGTTCGATGAGGCCCGGCGAGTCGATCAGATTCGTGCGGCCGACGGCATCGAGCAGGTCCGTGACGGTGATGCCGGTGCGCAGCAGATCGCCAGGCCTTGGCTCGACCTGGAATTCGGGGGGCTGGCCTCCCATGATTCGGATCGTGGAGATGCCGTCGAGCCGGTTCAGCCGCGGCTTCACCGTGTAGGTCGCCAGTTCCCAGAGTTGCGACAGCGACAGATTGTGCGAGGTGAGGCTGTAGCCGAGGATCGGGAAGCTGGCGAACGTGAGCCGGTGCGTGTCGATGTGCGCGGTCGCCGGCAGCGAAGACTGCACGGTGGCGAGCGCCGCGTTGACCCGCTGCAGCGTCTGGAACATGTCGTGGTTCCAGTCGAAGAACAGGTCGATTTCGGCCGACCCTCGGCTCGTGATGGAGCGGACCTGCTGCAGCCCCTGGACGCTGTTGACCGCCTCCTCGACCGGGCGCGTGATCGTGACCAGCATCTGGTCGATCGGCATCACGCCGTTGTCGATCCCGATGATGACGCGCGGAAAGTTGGTGGCGGGGAAGACCGCGATGGGTACCGTGAAGGCGAGGTACGAGCCGACGGCGGCCAGCGTGGCGATGAGAAAGATGATCGACTTGGCGTGCCGGGCGAACCAGTACGAGTGATCCCGCGGTTCCGTCATGCTCCCTGTTGCGGCTGCTGAACCCGCACCTCCGTGCCGTCCGCGAGACCGTAGGCGCCGGTCGTCACGACCGCGTCGCCCGGCTTCAGACCCTTCGTAATCTGCGCGCGCCCATCCTGGGTGATGCCGACGTCGACGGGCCGTGCGTGCGCCTTGTGATCGCTGCCCACCACCATCACGGTGCGGGCGCCTTCCTCGTCGGTGAGCAGCGCCGTAACCGGCACCACGGTCGCGTCCTCGATCGTTCGTGCGGTGATCGACGCCTGCACGCCCACGCCCGGCTTGAGCGTGCGCTGCGGGTTGGACACGGTGATCCAGATCTGCACGGTCGTGCTCGACGGATCCAGCGCGGGGCTCACCACCGACACCTTCCCGGCGACCGGCTGATCCACGCCCGGCACGCTCAACGACGCGGTGTCGCCGACGTGTAGCATCGCGGCCTGCTGGGCCGGCACCGGCGCGCGGGCCACCAATGTCGAGACGTCCATGACCGTCAGCAGCGGCGTGCCGGCGGTGGCCATTTCTCCGGCGTAGAACGGCCGGTCGGTGACCCAGCCGTCGATCGGGCTGCGGATGGTGGCATAGCCAAGCTGCGCTTGGGCCGCTTCGTACTGCCCACGCGCCGATTCCATCTGTCCCTCCGCCGCGCGGAGCGTCTGCGCGCTGGTGACCGATTGCAGCGCCTTCAGGTGCTGCTCGGCCTCTTCGTACTGGCTCTTTGCCTGCGCGAGCGCCACGCCGGCGGTTTCGAGATCGCGGCGGGGCAAGGCCCCTTCCTTCACCAGCCCCTGCCGGTCATCGTAGACCTTCTGTTGGGCATCGAGCGCCTCCTTCGACGTCGTGACGTCGAGCCGCGCCTTCTGCAGATCGGCCGGCATGCTGGCCTGCTTCGTCGTTTCGTAGTTCGCCTGGGCCTGCTCGTAGAGTCCTTTGTTCTGGAGCGCGGCCGCCGCTAGATCCTGATGTTCCAGGACCGCGAGGATCTGTCCCTTCTGCACGTGCTGGCCCCGTGTCACGTAGAAGCGCTCCACGGGCGCGCTGATTTTGGGGACGATCGCGGCCTGGCTCTGCGGATACAGGACCGCATCCGCGGTGATCACCTGCGAAATCGAGGCGCGCGCCGCGGCGGCCGTCTGGACGGTGACGACGGGCGTCGGCTCGGCTTCCTGCTTCGAGCAGCCGGTGGCGATCGCGGCCAGCGCGATCGCCAGCACCACACATCCCCTGCGCATCAAAAGCTCCCCGTCAATGTCTGCAGATTCGCCAGCGCCAGGTGATACCGCGCCTGGCCATCGTCGTACGCGTTGCGCGAGTCGATGAGCGTCGTCTGCGCGTCGACGACTTCGAGCGCCGTCGCTTCGCCAGCCTGATACCGCAGCGTGGTCAGGCGGAGGCTCTCGGCGGCGAGATCGGCGGATTGCTTCAGCGAGTCGAGCTCGGCCCGCGCAGCCTGCGCCTCGTCGTACAGGCTGTGCAGGTCGGCGAGCAGTTGCCGCTGCGCGAAGGACAGATCGGTGCGCGCTTGACGCTCGCGCAGGTGCGCCGTGGCCAGCTGACTCTCCGACGCGCCCCAATTCCAGATCGGCACGCTCACCGACGCGACGACGCTCGAGCCGAGCAGGTTGAGGCCATCCACCATCGTCGAGAACTGGTTCGCGTCCAGGCCGTAGAAATAGTCGACCGCCAGCGACGGCAGCATCTCGCCGCGCGCCACCCACACGTCCTGGTGGGCCTGCCGGAGCGCGGCGGTGGCTGCGGCAATCGCCGGATTGTGCCGCGCGGCCTGCCGCTGCACGACATCGAGCGCCGGGAGCGGGGCGGGCGCCTCGAGGTCGTCCGTCACGCTGAAATCGGTGCGGTAGGTGGGAAAGAGGACGATCGCCAGCTCGTTCTGGCTGGTGCGGAATCCCAGGTCTGCCTCCCGCAACTCGCGCTGGCGCTGCTGCAGCTGAATCTGCGCCTTGATGACGTCGGCGTGTGCCGCCTCGCCGCCCCGTTCGCGATCCTCGGACATGGTCAGGAACTGCTGCGCGTCCCGGCTGGCGAGCTGCGCGGTGGCCTGCTTCCGCTGTGCCACCACCAGCGCGTCGTATCGCAGCACGACCGTGACGAGCAGGCCGCGGGACACGATCTCCTGTTGCGCCTTCGCCAGGTCCTCGGCCGCCGCGGCGCTCCGGTAACCCGCCGTTCCCGCGAGACTGAGCGCCTCGTGCACGTTCGCCTGCGCGATGTATTCGTCGGGGCCGTTGTTGGCGACGAACACACCCGAGCCCGTGCTGTTCGGTTGCGTGTAGGTGTAGCCGCCCGTGAGGGAGAGATTCGGCAGGATGCCGGACCGGGCCTGGACCGCGGCGGTGTGCGCCGTGCCGGTCGCCGCGAGGGCCGCCTGGATCTCGGGGCTGTTCTCGCGCGCGAGCTTCAGCGCGTCGTTCAGCGTGAGGACCTGCGCCGTGGAGGATGACAGCGCCGGTGGGGCCGGTGGCGCCTGGGCGAACGCCCGCGCCGCCCCTCCCGCCACACCGAGGGCGAAACCAGCGGCCAGGAGCCGCGCAGCGATTCGTGTGGTCACAGGGGCCCTGGAAATGAGCCGAGTGTACCCGCCAGCACATGAACGGATGATGAATACCCCCTGCCGGTGCGAGGCGGATATGATCGCCTCTCTGCCGGTGTCCGCCATATTATGCGACTCCTGCTCGTCGAAGACGAACCGAACGCCGCGCGCGTGATCGCCAAGGGGCTGCGCGAGCACGCCTATGCCGTCGATGTCGCCGCCGACGGCGAGGCGGCGGTGATGCAGGTCGGCACGAACGACTACGACGCCATCGTGCTCGACGTGATGCTCCCGCGGATGGATGGCCTGGCCGTCTGCCGGACGCTGCGGGGGGCGGGCTGCGAGATCCCCATCCTGATGCTGACGGCGCGCGATGCGATCGAGGCGCGGATCGAGGGGCTCGATGCCGGCGCCGACGACTACCTGGTGAAGCCGTTCGATTTCGGCGAGCTGCTGGCGCGGCTTCGCGCGCTCGGCCGGCGGCGGCAGCCGCTCGCCCCGGAACGGCTCGTCGCGGGATCGCTCGTGCTCGACACCCGCGCGCACCGGGCGTGGATGGAGGGCCGGGAGGTGGTGCTCACGGCCAAGGAATATGCCCTCGTCGAATACCTGGCGCGGCGCGCCGGCGAGGTCGTCAGCCGGGCGGATATCGCCGAACACGTCTGGGACGAACATTACGATCCGCTGTCGAACGTGGTGGACGTGTACGTGCAGCGGCTGCGCCGCAAGCTCGACCGGCCCGGGGCGGAATCGCTGATCCGGACGCGGCGTGGAGAGGGCTATCAGTTGTGGATCGAGCAGGCGCCATGAGGCTGTCGCTGCGCGGCCGGCTCACGCTCTGGTACACGATCGCGCTGCTGGTGGCGCTCACGCTCATCGGGATCGAGATCGTGTTCGTCATCGGCCGGCTCGGGGTGCGCCAGACCGACAGCGATCTCACCACGCTGTCGGAGACCGTCGCGAAGGTGATCGACGCGGAGCTGCAGGAGAACCCTGATGTGGGCTCCGCCGCGCGCGAGGCGCTCGCGGTGGCGAGCGGTCCGGATCGCGCCATCGGCATCGTCAACGGCGACGGCACGCTCGTCGCCGCACGTTCGTCGAGGCCGGACGTGATCTCGGCCATCCAGGCGGGCGAAGCCGGCACCGTGAAGACCGGCCATGGGGAGTGGCGCGTGCAGGTCTCTTCGCGGACGTTCCACGCCGGGACGCGGCCGATCGTCCTGCGGATCGCCGTCGGCGAATCCCTTCACGGTGTCCACCGTGAGCAAGGTGAGGTGCGCGAGGCGATGATGGTCGGCATCCCGCTGGCGCTGCTGCTGGCCGCGGCCGGCGGGTGGTGGATTACGTCGATTGGCCTGCGGCCGATCAGCGAGATGGCGCGTCAGGCGGCGGTGCTGTCGCCGGCTGGGAGCGGTGAGCTCGGCAATCCCGATCGCGGCGACGAGGTCGGTGTGCTCGCGCGCGCATTCAACGATCTGCTGGCCCGGCTGCGCGCCGCGCTCCGGACGCAACAGCAGTTCATGGCCGACGCCTCGCACGAGCTGCGGACGCCGACCTCGGTCATCCGCACGGCAGCCGACGTGTCGCTCGGCCGCGAGCAGCGAGACGAGGCCGACTATCGGGAGACGCTGGCGATTATCCGGACCGAGGCGCAGCGGCTCGGCCGGCTCGTCAGCGACATGCTGGTGCTCGCGCGAGCCGATGCGGGCGGCCAGCCCCTTCACCCGGTGGACCTGTATCTCGACGAGCTCGTCGACGAGGGACGGCGTGCCGTCGCGGTGCTGGCGGCGGAGCGCCAGGTCACCCTGTGTGATGAGCCGGGCGGGGAGGTGCCGTTCCGCGGTGACGAGGATCTCCTGCGGCAATTGGTGGTGAACGTGCTGCAGAACGCGGTGCAGCACACGCCGGCCGGCGGCGTGGTCCGCATCAAGACTGCGTGCGACGCCGGCTCCGTCGTGATCCGGATCGCCGACCAGGGCCCGGGGATTGCGGAGGCCGATCGGGAGCGGATTTTCGACCGCTTCGTGCGGCTCGACGCGTCGCGCGGCGGCGTCGGCACCGGGCTCGGGCTGCCGATTGCGCGCTGGATCGCCGCGGCGCACCACGGCACCCTGACGCTCGAATCGAGCAGCGCGGAGGGGAGCGTGTTCGCCATCGTGCTGCCGCTCACACAGTAACAGGCCACAGGCCACGGGCTGCGGGCCACGGGCCACGGGCCACGCGAAAGGAGCGCCCTTGAAAGCGACCGTCGTGCGTTTGCTGCTGATCCTTACCCTGTGTCTCACGCTCGGGATCCCGGGTCGCGTCGCGCTCCACGCCGCCGGCCAGCAGACGGCGTCGCCGCCGGCCGGCACCGTCACGCTCGACCGAATCATGGCCGATCCTGACTGGTTGGGGAACGCGCCGGAAGAGGCCTCCTGGGGCGACGAGGGGAAGACGATCTATTTCCGGCAGAAGCGGCAGGGATCGGAGATTCGCGACCTAAAGCAGATTGCGCCAACCGGCGGCGCCTCGAGCGTGGTGCCGGCCGCGGACCTCGCCTCCGCGGATTCGTCGGACGGCGCCTTCAGCCAGGACGGCCGGAAGAAGGTCTACGTCCATGCCGGCGACATCTTCATCAAGGACGTCGCCACCGGCCAGGTGCGGCAGCTGACGCGCACGGCGGAGCGGGAGTCCGATCCGCAATCCATGGTCGGCGAGCAGCAGGTCTCCTATCGCGCGGGCGACCACCTCTTCACCGTCGATCTCGCCAACGGCCTCGTGCGCCAGGCCGCCGACGTCCGGCTCGAGGACGACCCGGCCGAGCCGCCCGCCGGGTTCGATTACCTGAAGAATGAATCGATGCGGATCTTCTCGTCGCTCCGCGAGGCGAAGCAGGAGCGCGACGCCGAGCGCCAGCATGCGCGCGAGCAGCAGGCCGCCGATCCGTCGCGCGCGCCGCTGCCGTTCTATCTCGGCCACCAGATCAAGATCGTGGACCGCGCGCTCTCGCCGGCGGGGGACCGTCTGATGCTCGTCACCGAGCCAGCGCACTACGACGAGGGGCGGCAGGGCCTGATGGCCCGGTACGTCACCGAGAGCGGCTACACCGAAACGTCGGAGATGCGCACGAAGGTGAATCGCAATCCGCCGGCGCCGGAGCAGATCATCCTGCTCGATCTCAAGAACCATACGCGCCACGATCTCGATCTCGGCCTACTCCCCGGCATCAAAGACGACCCGCTCGCGGCGCTTCGGAAGCCGGCCATCGAGTGGCATGTGCAGCACGGAGCCGATCGCGCGGCGGTCGAAGCGGCGTTGAAGGCTCCGGCCGTGCGCCCGGTTCGGATCGACGGGATGACCTGGTCGCCTGACGGACAGCAGGTGGCCATCGAGATCATGTCGATCGACAACAAGGATCGGTGGATCGCGACCGTCAATTTTTCCAGCCACACGCTGGTGACACAGCACCGGCTGACCGACCCGGCCTGGATCAACTGGAGCTATAACGATTTCGGCTGGATGCACGACAGCCGCGCGATCTGGTACCTCTCCGAGCAGAGCGGCTCCTCGCAGCTGTACGTGAAGCCGCTCGACGGATCTGCGCGCGAACTCACGAGCGGTCACTTCGAAGTCGATCAACCGCAGCTGGGCCGCGCAGGGACCCACTTCTATTACCGCGCCAACGTCGACCAGCCGGGCATCTACGAGATCTACCGCGTGGCTGTGAGCGGCGGGCCGAGCGAGCAGCTGACGCATCTTGGCGGCATGGCCGACGCCTACGCCGTCTCGCCGGATGAGACACGCCTCCTGGTGACCCATTCGACGACCACCCGCCACGACGACCTCTACGTGCAGCCCGTGCAGCCGGGTGCCCAGGCGACGCAGATCACCGACACGATGAGCGAGGCCTACAAAGGCCTGCCGTGGG
>JANWLS010000010.1 GCA_025450765.1 Vicinamibacterales bacterium
ACCTCACGCGGGAGCGCGAGGCGCGGATGGGGGCGCCGGCGCGCTAACGCCCGAGCCAGGGGCCGTACAGTTCCGGCCGCCGATGTTTCAGAAACAGCTGCCGCGCGTGTGAGGCGGGAACGCGGGTCAGATCGAGATCCGCGTGCAGCGTGAAGTCCTCACCGCGCGGCGCGCGTGCGATCACGGCGCCGGACGGGTCGCACACGAACGACTCGCCGGCAAACGTCAGCTTGTCTTCACGGCCTACTCGGTTGCAAAGCGCCACGAAGTAGCCGTTCTGGAATGCTGCGACGCGCATCTCCCCTTCATATAATCCGTCGGGCCATTCGTCCTCGGCGCCGGCCTGCGGCACGATCACACATTCGGCGCCGCCGAGGGCGAGCGCTCGCATGTACTCCGGGTAGTGCCGGTCGTAACAGATGGCGATCCCGATCCGTCCTGCGCGCGTGGTGTACACGGGCGCGCCGAGATCGCCGGGCGTGTAGTAGCCCTGCTCGTGGAAGCAGGGGTACTCGGTGATGTGCACCATGCGCGTCCGGCCGAGCAGCGTCCCATCGGCATCGATCACGGGCGAGCAGTCGTACGTGTCGTGGCCATCCCGCTCGTACAGGTTCAGCGCAATCACGACGCCGAGATCGCGCGCCTTCCGGCAGAACACGTCGGTCGTCGGCCCCGGCACCGGCTCCGCGTGAGCGCGCCCATCGGGCCCGGCCGGATGCTGCGGATAGAACGACTCGAACGCCAGCTCGGCAAAACAGATGACATCGGTGCCATGTGTCGCCGCCGCCTCACACGCCTGCAGGGCGCGCGCAATATTCGCTGATTTGTCCAGGCTGGCGTGCTGTTGGATGAGCGCAATTCGCATGTGGAGATTATAGGCATTGAACGGGTATGATCGGGGGCTGACCCACGACTTGTCTTCCGAGGATGCGATGAAAACCGAAACCACCCGCCCGCAGATGAAGATCACCTACTCCACGATGAGCGCGGACCAGATGACGGAGCTCCACCGCGCGCTCGATGGCGCCATCGAATCGGTCAAGTCGAGCTTCGGCCGCAGCTACTCAATGTACGCCGGAGGGCGCGAGCTGCGCGCGGCATCGGAGTTCGACGATGTGAGCCCGATCGACACGCGCATCGTCCTCGGCAAGTTCCAGAAGGGGACGCGCGACGATGTGAAGCAGGCGATCGAGGCGGCGCGCGCGGCCTACCCGGCGTGGTCCAATCGGCCCTGGCAGGAGCGGGCGACGCTCGTGCGCCGCGTGGCCGACGCGATCCGGGACAACCGGTGGGAGCTGTCGGCGCTCATGGGATACGAGGCCGGCAAGAATCGCCTCGAATGCGTGGGCGACGTCGAAGAGGCGGCCGATCTGATGGCCTACTACTGCGACGAGATGGAGAAGCACGGCGGCTTCACGCAGAAGATGGGGACGCTCAGCCCCGCCGAAGAGAACACGAGCGTGATGCGGCCGTTCGGCGTCTGGGCCGTCATCTCGCCGTTCAACTTCCCGCTCGCGCTCGCGGCCGGACCGTCCGGCGGCGCCCTGGTCGCCGGCAACACCGTCGTCTTCAAGCCCGCGAGCGACACGCCGCTCCTCGGCGAAAAGCTCTACGAGATGACCGTCGCGGCCGGTTTGCCGGCCGGCGTGTTCAACTTCGTGACTGGCGGCGGCGGCACGGTCGGCCAGGAGCTGATCGACAACCCGGCGATCGAAGGGATCGTGTTCACCGGGTCGAAAGAGGTCGGGATGCACCTGATGCGCGACAACGCGACGCGGCCCATTCCGCGTCCACTCATCATCGAGATGGGCGGCAAGAATCCGGCGCTGGTGATGAAGTCAGCGGATCTCGACAAGGCGACGGACGGCGTGATGCGATCCGCGTTCGGCGCGCAAGGCCAGAAGTGCTCGGCCTGCTCGCGCGTGTACCTGCAGAAGGATGTGCGCGCACAGTTCGTCGAAATGCTCGTCGAGAAGACGAAGAAGATCAAGGTGGGCAACCCGCTCGACAAGGACGTGTGGCTCGGGCCGGTAATCAACGAGGCGGCCGTGAAGACGTACGAGTCGGCCGTTGCGCGGGCGAAGGCGGACGGCGGGAAGATCCTCGTCGGCGGCAATCGCCTCAAGGGCGGCATCTTCGACCACGGCTGGTTCGTCGAGCCGACGATCATCGATGGCCTGCCGAAGAATCATGCGCTGTTCTCGGAAGAGCTCTTCGTCCCGATCACCGTGCTGACGGACGTCACGTCGCTGGACGAGGCGATCGAGCTCGCCAACCGCACCGAGTACGGCCTGACGGCCGGCATCTTCTCCGAAGACGACAACGAGATTCAGCGCTTCTTCGATTCGATCCAGGCGGGTGTCACCTACGCCAATCGCCGCGCGGGCGCAACGACGGGCGCGTGGCCGGGCATCAATCCGTTCGGCGGCTGGAAGGCGAGCGGATCGACCGGCCGCGGCACCGGCGGGCCCCACTACGTGCAGCAGTTCATGCGCGAGCAGAGCCGGGTTCGGATTCGGTAGGCATCGTCGCGCGGGGGCTTCCGCCCCCGCGTCCCCGCTCATTCCGTCCGCAGCGCGATCATCGGATCGACCCTGGACGCGCGGCGCGCCGGGAGGTAGCTCGCGAGCAGCGCACACACCACGACGATCACCGCCACACCACCCAGGATCGACACGTCCCAGGACTGCACGCCGAAGAGCAGTTTCCGCATCGACAGGCCGGCGCCGATCGCACCAGCGAGGCCGATGACGGTGCCGATGAGCGTCAGCCGACCGGCTTCCCCCAGAATCAGCCCGTACACGGCGCCGCGGTGCGCACCGAGCGCCATCCGGACGCCGATCTCGTGGGTCCTCCGGCTGACGGAGTACGCGACGACGCCATAGAGGCCGATCGCCGTCAGCATCAGGGCCAATATCGCGAAGACGCCGGTCAGCCAGGCCAGCACGCGGTGGAGATACGCGGCCTGTGAGTGCTGGATGATGTCGGGCATGGTCGCGGCGTCGGAGATCAGGATGTCGCGGTCGACGTCCCGAACCGCCGCGACAATCGACGGCAGCGCCGCGCCGGCGTCCCCGGCCGTGCGAACCACGATCCGGAACGATTGGCCGGGCGACTGCGCGTACGCGGAATAGAGGACAGGCTCCGCCTTGGCATCGAGCGCATCGTCCTTCACGTCGGCGATCACGCCCACGATCAGCAATGGATGTTGCGATCCGCTGATCTGAGGCGCGCTTCCATGCGGGTGAAAGAAAACCTGCCGGCCGATCGGATCCGCGTGAGCAAAGTACCGTCGCGCCAGGGTTTGATTGATCACGACGACACGGATCGCGTCGAAGTCATCGTGCTGATTGAAGAACCGGCCCTTCACCAGATCCGCCTTCAACGTGGTGAGATAGCCGGGGCTGACGACCTGATGGCCCACTTCGTTGCTCGCGCCGAGATCCGGCACGCCCACGAAGCCGATCTGCGTGCTCGGCACGCCGACGACGGGAAGCGATCGAGCCGTGGCAACGGCCGTCACGCCGGGCAGGCGACGCAGACGGTCGAGGATCGCCTGATGCAGCGCGAGCGCCTGCTCGCGCCGTGCATACTTCCCTTCCGGTGCCTGCATCGTCAGCGTGGCGAGACGGCTCGGCGTGAACCCCATGTCGACATGCAGGAGGGCGTAGAGACTCTTGCCGAGGAGGCCGGCGCCGGCCAGCAGCACCAGCGTTGTGGCAAGCTCCAGGATGATGAGCCGCGCTCCAAAGCGGCGCCACGAGATGCCCGCCGCGACGGGACCCGAGATCGCCAGCGTCCCGCGCAGGCGGGCGAGCGGGATCCGGGCAGCCGGAATGACGGCGAACAGCAGCACGGCGACGAGCCCCACCCCAAGCGCGAAGGCGGGCGCGTGCCAGCCCCAGCCGCCGCGTAAGTAGGACATCGACTCGAGCATGTCGGCGGGCACCGATGCGAGCAACAATCGGCGCGCAGCGGTCGCGGCGATCAGCGCCAGGACAGCGGCGATGGCCACGACGATGGTTCCCTCGATGATGAACGGCTGAACCAGCCGCCGACGGCCGGCGCCGAGCGCGGTACGGATGGCGAGCTCATGCTGCCGGCTGTGCGCTCGCACCAGCAGGAGTCCTGCGACGCCGACGTAGGCGATGAGCAGCAGGAGACTCGCTCCCGCCATCAGCGCGATCAAAATCGGCTCCACGTCGCCGACGATCCAGGTGCTGAGCGGTGCGAGCGTCTCACCTCGCCGCAGGTCCGGATCCGGATGCTCCCGCGCCTCCTGCGCGGCGATCGCCTGCACCGCCGCCAGCGCCTCTGCCTGTGTGACATCCTCCTTCAGCCGCGCAATCACGCCCATCGCCTGGCACCCGCGGCTCGCGAAGCATCCAGTGCCGGCGTACGGACGCAGCGTCGTCCAGAAGTCGGCGGCCCCGGCCGGATCGAACCGGAAGCTGGCTGGGAGCACCCCAGTGACGGTGTACGTCCCGCCGTTCAGCGTGACGGCGCTCCCCACTGCATCCGACTTCCCATGGAACCAATGCTGCCAAGCACCGTAGCTGAGAATCACTTCGGCCGGATCGGTCAACAAGTCGTCAGTGGCAGGCGCGGCGGCGAAGTCGCGGCCGATGACTGGCGCGACTCCGAGCAGGCGGAAAAATTCACTGGTGACACCGGTTCCGTTGACCAGGCTCGGAGCTCCACGGTCCGAGAGCACAAACCCTTCGTCCTTGTGGTATGCGGCAGACGAGGCGAACACTCGATTGGATCGTTCGAGGTCGAGGTAGTCGGGATAGGACAAGCCGAGGCGCTGGCCTCCGATCGGCGAAGTCTTGAAGACACCCATCAACCGCGGCAGATCGGGATACGGGAGCGGGCGGATCAGCGCCGAATCGACGAAGCCGAAGATCGCGACGGCGGACGCGATCCCAAGCGTCAGCGTCAGGATCGCCGCGATTGCAAAGGCGGGCGATTTACGCAACGTGCGGAGCGCAAATCGTGCGTCGGAGACAATCTCCTGTATCCACCGCACGCCCCAGCCATCGCGGTGCGCCTCCTTCGTGCGCTCAACGCCGCCGAAATCGAGGAGCGCCTTCCGGCGCGCGCGGGCCGGCGGCATGCCGGCGCGGATGTGCTTCTCGGTCTCGAGCTCCAGGTGCAGCCGGATCTCATCGTCCAGATCGCGATCGGTCGCGCCCTGGCGGAACAAGGCACGGAGACGAAAAAGGATCCGATTCAACATGGTCGTGACCCGCCCGAGCTCGTGACGAGTGGATGCTGAACGCGGTCGCCGATGGTATCTTCGCGGCGTTCCCGGATCAATCGGACGCGTGCGGGCTCATGCATGCGGCCGAAGCGGTCGCCTATTACAAAAAGGCGATCCCGCCCGCGTTGGCCAGGGTTCGG
>JANWLS010000011.1 GCA_025450765.1 Vicinamibacterales bacterium
CACCTATTCGTTCAACGCCGACGGCCGGCGCATTCCGATGGAGCAGGTGCGGAGCGTGGCGTACCCGCGCGCACCGCTCTCCGGACAGCTCGAATTTTCGGCGACGGGGAGCGGCACGTTCGACGAGCCGCGGTACGACGTCAAGGCGCGCATCAGCGATCTGTTCATCGCCGACGAGGGCGTCGGCCAGGTCACCGGGACGCTCGCCCTGCGCGGCAACTTTCTCAACATGCAGGTGGAGGCTGCCTCGCCGCGCCTGGCGGTGTCGGGCACCGGGCGCATCGGGCTGACGCCGGAGATGGCGACGGAAATGCAGTTCCGGTTCACCGACACGTCGCTCGACCCGTACGTGCGCCTCTTCCAGCCGAAGCTTTCGCCGTTTACGACGGCGGTCGCGAGCGGCACGCTGCGGATCACGGGCGAGCTTTCCCAGATGGACACGCTGCACGTGCAGGCGAACGTCGAGCAGGTGGACCTGGGGCTCTTCGACTACAAGCTGCACAACGACGGGCCGATCCGGATCGCGCTCGATCGCGACACCGTGAACGTGCAGCAGCTTCGGCTGGTCGGCGACGACACGCGGCTCACGCTGGCCGGAACGGTCGGCCTCGACAGCCGCCAGGTGAACGTGCAGGCGTCGGGCGACGCGAACCTCGGGATCCTGCAGGGTTTCTTCCGGAACCTGCGCGGATCCGGGCGGACCGAGCTGACAGCGCAGGTGCGCGGGCCCCTCAACGCGCCGGTGCTGTCGGGGCAGGCGAGCATCACCAACGGACGCATCCGCGATTTCGCCCTGCCGAATGCGTTCGACGACATCAACGGCACCGTCCGTTTCGACGATCGCGGCGTCGTGCTCGATGGCCTGACGGCGAGCGTCGGCGGCGGGCGGGTGCAGTTCGGCGGGCGGATCGGCCTGAGCGGGTATGCGCCCGGTGAGCTGGCGGTGACGGCTCGCGGCGAGAACATGCACCTGCGCTATCCTGCCGGCTTTCAATCCGTCATCGACGCCGATCTGTCATTGCGCGGGACGGCGGCGCAGCCGACGCTCGGCGGCACGGTGACGGTCCGCAGCGCCGCCTGGACGCGGCGGTTCGACTTGACCGGCAGCCTGTTCGATTTTGCGGCGGGCGGCTCGTCGACGGCCCTGCCGGCGATTCCCTCGGGCCCGGCGACGCTGCCGCTGCGCTTCGACGTCCGGATCGTCGCGCCGTCCACGCTGCGTGTGGAGAACAATCTCGTCCGGATGGTGGCGAGCGCCGATCTGACGTTGAGCGGCACCTATGAGCGGCCGCTCCTGTTCGGGCGGGCCGAGGTCGACCGTGGCCAGATTCTCTTCGAGGGCAAGAACTATCTGATCACGCGCGGGACGATCGAGTTCACCAATCCCACGCGCATCGAGCCCTTCTTCGATGTCGCCGCCGAGGCGCGCGTGCGCGTCCCGGGCCAGACCTACGACGTCACCGTGCAGGCGACCGGGACGACCGATCGACTGCAACCGGAGATCTCGTCCGATCCGCCGCTGCCGACGGCCGACGTCCTGGCGCTTCTGCTGGGCAACCAGGCGCCGAGCCAGGACGCCGAGCTCCAGGCGCTGCAGCGGCCGAACCAGGTGCAGCAGGATCTGCTCGCGGCGCGGGCGACGCAGCTGCTCGCCGGACCGGTGTCTTCGGAAGTCGGCAAGGTCGTCGAGCAGACGTTCGGCGTCGACACCTTCCAGCTGACACCGTCGCTCTTCGATCCCTATCAGACGACCTCGCGCCTGAACCCGATGGCGCGTCTCACGATCGGCAAGCGGATCTCCGATCGGGTGTACGTCACCTATTCCCGAAGCCTGAGCACGGCCATCAACGACCAGATCATCCTGCTCGAATACGACCAGGGCGACCGGTTCTCGTGGGTGCTGTCGCAGAACGAAGACCGCACCTATGCCCTCGATCTGCGCGTGAGGCATACCTTCTGATGCCGCGGTGGCTGCATCCGGCCGGCATCGTCACGCTCTGGCTGGTGCTCGGCCTGCCCTCTGGCGCGCGCGCCCAGACATCCATCTACCTGGGACGGCCGATCACCTCCGTGCACATCACGCTCGCCGGGCAGGAGGCGCAGGACGCGCAGATCGAGGAGCTGCTCGTCACGCGTGTGGGCGCGGCGCTGACGACGGCAGATGTGCGCGAAACGATCGAACACCTGATGAGCCTCGGCCGGTACCGTGACGTGCGCGTGCACGCCACCGAGTCGGCCGGCGGCGTCGCCCTGTCGTACGAGCTGCTGCCGCGGCAGGAGATCACGGAGATCCGGTTCGAAGGGCACCTGGAGCTCTCCGCGCGCCAGTTGCGGTCCGCGGTGACGCAGCGGTTCGGCGCGGCGCCGGCGGCAGGGCGCATCGGCGAGGCGGCGCGCGTGCTGCGCGAGCTCTACGCGGACCACGGGTATTTCTCGGCCACGGTCACGCCGCGCGTGATCGGCCGTCGAGACACCGCCACGCTTCAGTTCGACGTGGAGGCCGGGCCGCGCGCGCACATTGCCGCGATCCACATTGCCGGCACGCCGCGACATCCGGAGGCCAGTGTCATCAGCGGGCTGGGGCTCCAGGTCGGCGAGCCCTACGACGCGCCCGACCTGGCGGCCCGGATCACCCGCTACACGAACGAGCTGAAGTCCGAGGGTTACTACGAAGCGCATCTCGATTCGTCCACGGCGGCCGGCGAGTCGGCCGATGCCCTGGTGCTCACCGTGACCGTCAATCCGGGCCCGCACGTCACGCTCGTCTTCGAAGGCACGCGCCTGCCGGCCGACCAGCAGGACACGCTCGTGCCGGTCCAGCGCGAGGGCGCGGCCGACGAGGATCTGCTCGAAGACTCGGCGCGGCGGATCGAAGACTACTTCCGCGCGCAGGGCTATCGCGACGCGAGCGCGAGCTTCAGCCGCGAGCGGCAGGGCGACGAGCTGCGGATCGTGTTCCACATCCGGCGTGGGACGCTGTATCGGATTGCCTCGGTCGCATGGACGGGTGCCGGATCGGCGGCGGCCCCCCAGCTGGCGGCGAATCTCCAGCCGCGGGCGGGCCAGCCGTTCGTGCAGGCCCGGCTCGACGCGATGGTGGCGGCGCTGGAATTGGGCTACCGGGAGCGTGGCTACACGGACGCGAAGGTCGTCCCCGTGGTGCAGCCGGTTGACGCGCCGTCGAACGATCCGCCGGGCGGCGACGATCCACCGGCCGGCGCCGTGCCGCTGGCTCTGCGGACCGCGATCAATCCGGGCGTTCGGACGATCGTGGACGATGTGGCGCTCGCGGGCAATACCGCGCTCTCCGGCGCCGTTCTCCGGAACGTGCTCGGGATCGTTCCCGGCCAGCCGTTCTACAGCCCGACGGTGGCGCGCGATCGCGATGCGCTCCAGGCGCTGTACGCGAACAAGGGCTATGAGTCGACGACGGTCACGCCGCAGCTCGGGTTCTCTGACGATCACTCGCGGGTGGCCATCCGGTACACGATTACGGAAGGGCCCCAGATCTTCGTCGAGCACGTGCTGATTTCCGGGAACACGCGCACCAGCACCGCCCTGATCGAACGCGAGCTGCGCATCAAGCCCGGCGAGCCGCTCAGCCTGCAGGCGATGACCGAGAGCCAGCGGCGGCTGGTGGCCCTCGGCCTCTTCCGTCGGGTCCAGGTGACGGAGCTGCGCCACGGCTCGAGCACGCGTCGCGACGTGCTCGTCTCGGTGGAGGAAGCGCCGTCGACGACGATCGCGTACGGCGGCGGCTTCGAAGTCGAGATGCGGCCCGAAGCGAACAGCGAGACGGGGGCGGCTGTCGATCATCTCGAGGTGGCCCCGCGCGCGCTGTTCGAGATTACCCGCAGCAATCTGTTCGGCAAGAACCGGTCGGTGAGCCTGTTCTCGCGCGTCAGCCTGCGCCCGGAGGCCGCCTCGTACGTGCCTGGTGTCTCGCCCGCCGACCAGGCGAGCTACAACTTCAGCGACTATCGCGTGCTCGGCACCTATCGCGAGCCGCATCTGTTCGGCACGAGCGCCGACGCGATCGCGACCGGCGTGATGGAGCAGGGCGTGCGCGCGAGCTTCAACTTCGCGCACCGCGGCGCGAGCGCGCAGATCGCGCGACGGCTCTCGCCCGCGCTCAGCTTCTCGGCGAACTACGCGCTCGACCGCAACCACATCTACGACGAGCGCGTCTCGCCATCCGACCAGTTGCTCATCGACCGCCTCTTCCCGCAGGTTCGCCTGTCGTCCTTCTCCTCGTCGCTCGTGCACGATACGCGCGACGATGCGATCAATCCGACGCGCGGAAGCCTGATGGTAGTCAACGGCCAGGTGGCCGGCCGGGCGATCGGATCGGAAGTGGGGTTCGACAAGACCTTCATGCAGGCGTCGTACTACCGCCGGCTCCCGGGGTTCCCGAACATCGTCTTCGCCAGCGACGCGCGCATGGGCCTCGCCGCCGGCTTTCCGCGCGCCGTGGCGGAAACCGATGCCGATGGCCAGCCGGTGCTCGGCGCCGACGGCCAGCCCGTCCTCGTCGAGGTCCGCGACCTGCCGGCGAGTGAGCGCTTCTTCGCCGGAGGCGACACGACCGTGCGCGGCTTTGCGCTCGACCAGCTCGGCACGCCGGCGACGATCGACAGCAACGGCTTCCCAATCGGCGGTGACGCCCTCGTCATCCTGAACGCCGAGCTGCGCATTCCGCTCTGGCACAGCCTCGGCGTGGTGGGCTTCGTGGATGCCGGCAACGTGTTCGCGCACGTCAGCAACCTGGACCTGACGCAGATCCGCGGCGCCGCCGGCTTCGGCCTGCGGTATCAGTCGCCGATCGGGCCGATCCGGATCGACCTCGGATTCAAGCTGGCGCGCCGGGAGCTGGCCCCGGGACGTCTCGAGCCGCTGACGGCGCTCAATATCAGTCTGGGGCAGGCGTTTTGAGGATGCACGTGACAGGTCCGAGGTCCGAGGTCCGTCTGTCCGGTGTCCTTTGTGGCTTCGTGTCTTGGTGGTGTGTGCTGATCGCGATCGCCCTTGTGGTCAGCCCTGTCGTGCACGCCGACGAGATCATCGATCGCGTGATGGCGGTGGTGGGGACGCAGATCGTCACGCTGTCGGATGTGCGGATGGTGCAGGTGTTCGGGCTGACGAACGGGCCGCAGTTCACCGACTCGCGGCCACAGGCCACAGGCCACGGGCCGCAGGCGGCGGCCGCGGATGTCCTGCAGCAGCTGATCGATCGCGACCTGATGCTGCAGGAGGTGGAGCATTACGCGCCGCCCGAGCCCGACCCGTCCGACGTGTCGCGCGCCCTCTCGGAGGTTCGCCGGCGCTTTCCCGACCAGGCGGCGTACGACCGGGCGCTCGTCGACAACGGCATCGACGACACGCGCCTCCGCGCGTTCGTGCGCGACAATCTGCGCCTCCGCGCGTACCTCGACGAGCGCTTCCCGCCTCCGCCGCTGCCCGCCGAGAGCGAAGTCGTCGAGTACTACCAGACGCACCCGGACGAATTTTCGAAGAACGGCAAGGCGCTGCCGTACAACACCGTGCGCGACGACATCGTGACGCGCCTCACCGAATCGCGCCGGGCCGGCCTGATCAAGGACTGGCTGGCGGGGCTCCGCAGCCGCGGGGATGTGACGGTGGTGGGGACTGGAGAGTAGGCCACAGTCTCCAGGCCGCAGGCTCAGGCCAGAAAGCCGCAGCCCGTGGCCCGTAGCCAAACTGAGAACTGAAGACTGAGAACTAATGGTGCAGTAACAGATACTGCACAATCTCCAACGTGTCGAACCCTGCGTGGCTGACGACGTTGGCGGCGATGCTGCGGCGGCGCAGGTAGACGACGCCCCAGAAGGCGCCGAGGACGCCTGTCGTGATCATGGCGTCCCACCCCTGCAGGAAATGCCCCGCGCCAAACCCGATGCTGGAGATCACGAGGCCGACGACCGGCCCGCCGAGCGATTGCTCGAAGCGGTGCAGGATGAAGGCGCGCTGAATCTCCTCGCGGAAGCCGCCCGCCACCAGCGTGAGCACGGCGAAGAGTGCCGCATCGCGCGGGCTCTTGATCAATCCTTCCAGTGGATTCACCGCCACGTTGTGCAGGCGCGGCGCCAGCTCCTGGATCACGAAGAGCAGGCCGACGCCGATCGTGATCACGACCAGCGTGAGCGGCAGGCCGATGGCCGCCTCGCGCCCGACCGGGCGCGTCCCGAGCAGCACCTGGCGCGGCGATTCGCCGTGGATCCAGAGCAGCAGCAGAATCAGGCCGACCAGGACCGCGGCGTCGATGACCGACAGCGCGAAGACATAGCCAAGCTGCAGCTGCCCGGCGGAGCTGTACGGCGAATAGCCGGCGAGCAGCAGGGCGGCCGCAATCGCAATCTGGGTGGGGTAGTCCGAACCGAGGATCACTTCGAACAGGGCGGCGGCGCGCTCGCCGAGCCGGGAGCGCGGCGCCGGCTGCTCGATTTCGACAGACACCTCGCAAACTCTATCAGCTTGGCCTGAGCGAGTCGAAGGGGAAGGCCTGCTTCTTGCTCAATTGCCCGGCGGTTCGCGGCGTCTCCTCTGTTTTCCGCACTTCTGCCCGGAGGTCCGTTGAACGGTTGGATAGCAAGATGACAAGTCGTGTAAAATTTACCTATTCGTTCGCGGGGCAGGCGAGGTTGGAGCGGAACGATGACTGACCAGGATGCGGGCCCGAACGGCGCGGAGCGGGTGCTGATTGTCGAAGACGATGCGTCGGCGCGGGTCGGACTCGAACAGCTCGTGCAGAGCTGGGGTTATCTGGCCGACTCGGCGGTCGACGGCGAAGAGGCGCTCGAGAAGGTGACGAGCTTCCGCCCGGACGTGATCGTCACCGATCTGGTGATGCCGCGCCTCGACGGCCTCGGCCTGCTGCGCGCGCTCAAGGCGCAGGGCGACGACATCACGATGATCATCCTCACCGCGCAGGGCACCGTCGAAACGGCGGTCGAGGCGATGAAGGATGGCGCCTACGACTACCTGACGAAGCCGGTCGACATCCAGCGCCTCCGGATTCTGCTCGAGAAGGTCGTCGAGCGGCAGGACACGCTGCGCGAGGTGAAGGTGCTGCGCCGCCAGCTCCGCGAGCGCGGCGCCTTCGGGCCGATGATCGGCAGCAGTCCGGGGATGCGGAAGATCTACACCGTCATCGAGGCGGCCGCGCCGACCTCGGCTTCGATCCTGATCTCGGGCGAATCGGGCACCGGCAAGGAGCTGGTGGCCCAGAGCGTGCATCAGCTCAGCCCGCGCGCGGGCTTTCCGTTCATCGCGCTCAACTGCGCCGCGATTCCCGAGACGCTGCTCGAAAGCGAAATCTTCGGCCATGAGAAGGGCGCCTTCACTGGCGCCATGGAGCGGCGCCAGGGCTGCTTCGAGCTGGCCGACCGCGGCACGCTGTTCCTCGACGAGATTGCGGAGATGCTGCCGGTGACACAGGCGAAGCTGCTGCGCGTCCTTCAGGAGCGGAAGTTCCGCCGCCTGGGCGGGCGTCAGGAGCAGTCCGTCGACGTGCGGGTGATCGCGGCGACGAACCTCGAGCCCAAGGAAGCGGTGAAGCAGGGAAAGCTCCGCGAGGATCTCTACTACCGGCTGAACGTCTTCTCGATCGAGCTGCCGCCGCTCCGCGATCGCAAGGAAGACATCCCGCTGCTGATTCAATCGTTTCTCAACGAATTCAACGCGCAGCACGATCGCTCGGTCGCCGCCGTGGCACCCGACGCGCAGCGGCTCCTCGAGGATTACTCGTGGCCCGGGAACGTGCGCGAGCTCAGGAACGTGATCGAGCGCGCCTCGATCCTCACGAGCGGCGAGTTCATCCGGCGCGAGCACCTGCCGCCGGAGGTGGCGCGGCCGGAGCCGACGCCGGGCCCGTCGGATGCCGTGGCGCTCTCACCCGGCATCACGGTCGACGAAGCGGAGCAGCGGCTGATTCTGATGACGCTCGAGCACACGCGCAACAACAAGACGCGCGCGGCGGAGATCCTCGGCATCAGCCTGAAGACGCTCCACAACAAGCTGAAGAAGTTCCGGGAGGAGCAAGCCTCCTGATCCATGCGCCTCGGCATCAAGGCCAAGCAGGTCCTCGGCGTCACCTCGATCGTCGGCCTGGTGGTGGTGGCGCTGAGCGCCATCCAGCTCTCCTCGCTCGCGCGCATGAACCTCGAAGGGAGCGAGGCGCGCGGCGAGCTGCTCGCCAACACGATCTTCCAGCGCGCGCGTAGTGTCGTCGCGCAGGGCGGCGATCCCTATGCGGCGCTGCACGACGATTCGAGCATCCGCTCGCTGCTCGAATCGACCATCGCCTTTTCCCCCAACGTCACCTACGCCGCCATCGTCGATACGACCGGGCGCATCGTCGCCGACAGCGACGAGACGCTCGATGGCCAGATCCTGCCGCCCGAGCCGGAGCTGAGCACGCTGCTCGCCGGCAGCGGCTTCGGCCAG
>JANWLS010000012.1 GCA_025450765.1 Vicinamibacterales bacterium
ATCCCTGGCGTGGACAGTATCGCGAGTTGCCCACGCCCAAGCCGATCCGGCAGCCGCAGTTGACCGACTTCAAGGGGACATTTCTATCGAGTTAACACAGGGGACATTTCTAACGAGCTTTGACACATCTGATCTGCAAACCATTGACCGGCTGAGCAGTTTCCAGCTATCCTCGATGCGCCCACCCGGGCGCCTACCGATCATTCTCAAGGAGTTGCGCGTGCGACCGTTCCGCCTCGGCGCAGTGGTGGCGCTGTGTCTGATGGCCTCGACTGTGCGGGCCCAGGTACAGCCGTCGTCCGCGCCGGGCGTGGGATTGCTGCAGATGGTGACCAGCGCGATTGCGCGGCACCCCACCGATCTTCTGCAACAGCAGCAGGTCGCGATCGCGACGGGCACGCTCCAGGCCGCGGAGGGACAATTCGATCCGTTGCTCTCCACGTCCGTGAAGCGGCAGCGGACGAATCAGCCGTTGCTGCTCAGTCAGCAGAACCCGATCGCGGATACAGCGCTTCAGAACCTGACCGTCTATTCCGTGGGGCTGCAGAAGCAGTTTCGCACCGGACTCACGATCACGCCGAGCGTCGGGATGTCTCGGACCGATCTGAATCTGTCGCAGCCGGCTTACGGTCAGAGCTCGGAAGCCGTCACGGTGACGCAGCCGCTCGCGCGCGGGCGTGGACGCGAGGCGGTGACGTCCGGCGTGCAGTCGGCCCAGGCGTCCCTTGCCGCCAACGAGCAGGCCTACCGGTACACGGCCTCCAGCGTCGCCGGCACCTGTGCCGCGGCGTACTGGAGTTACGTGGCGGCCTATCAGGTCGTCGGGGTGGCCCAGGCGGCGGTGGCCCGGTCGCGCCAGCTGCTCGCCGATGTCCAGCAACTGGTCGCCGCCGACCAGCAGCCGGCGGCCGACTTGAAGCAGTTGCAGGCGGAACTGGCCAGCCGCACCGTCCAGGCGCTGATCGCGCAGCAGCAACTCGTCGCCGCCCGCTATCAGCTCGGGATGGCGGCGGGCCTGGACGCGACGGAGATGGCCGCCCTGCCGACGCCCGCCGACGATTTTCCGGTGCCGTCGGCCGGCCTGTCGTTGAGCGACGAAGCGCTGCTGCGTGAGGCGATGGCGCAGCGCGCGGACCTGCGGGCCGCGCGCGAGCAGATTCGTTCCGCGCAGGAGACGGTCGTCGCCGCGAAGGACGCGACGAGGCCGCAGATCAACCTCAGTGCCACGTTCGGATTCGCCGGCCTGGATCAGGGCGCGGGCGTCGACCAGTACTTTCGGCCTCTCTTCAATCAGCTCACCGGGGGCAACGTGACGGTCGCGCTCAATTATCAATGGCCGATCGCCAACAACGTGGCGTTCGGCCAGTTGGCGCAGAGCCAGGCCGCGGCCGATTCGGCCTCCATTCGGGAACAGGATGCTGAGCGGACCGTGGCGTCGCAGGTGGCGGTGGCGGTGTCCGGCGTCCGCCTGGCCATCAGCCAGGTGGAGGCGGCGACGCAGGAGGCCACGTTGTATCGCTCGGCGGTGGACGACGAGCGGACGAAGATGCAACTGGGGCTGTCGACGGTGCTCGACTTGATCGTGACCGAGGATCGCCTCACGCAGGCGGAAGTGGACGCGATCACCGCGAAAGCCACGTACGCACAGGCCGTTGTGCAGCTGCGGTTCTCGACCGGCACGATCCTGACCAGCGCACCGGCGCCGCAGGTCAGCGACGCCACGCTGCTGACGCTCCCCTGATCGGAGATGGTGTGATGGACCAGAAGAAGCTGTTCCGCCCGGCCGCCCTCGAGCGGCTGCAGTCACCCGAGCAGCTCGATCAATTGATGGAGGTCACCAAGCCGTTCAGTTGGGTGGCCCTCGCGGTCCTCTGCGCGCTGCTCGCGCTCGCCGTCGTCTGGAGCCTGTTTGGGACGATTCCCACTAAGGTGAACGCGAGCGGCATCCTGATCAGGACCGGCGGCGTCTACAACATTTCCGGGCTCGCCGGAGGGCCCGTCGCGGCGGTGCTCGTCAAGGAAGGCGATTCGGTGCACGTCGGCGAGGTCGTGGCGCGCATCGAGCAGCCGGATCTGTCACGGCAGGTGGACAACCTGCAGGCGCAGCTCGCCGAGCTGGAGCGCCAGCACCAGCAGCTCACCAGCTACACGGCGCAGGACGCGGCCCTGCGTACCGATACGACGGCGCTTCGCCGGCAGCAGCTCCAGGCCACCATCGATTTCGCGCAGCGGCAGCTCAAGGCCCTCCAGGCGCAGCTCACCAGTCAGCAGGCGCTGCTCGATCGCGGGCTGACGACGCGCTCGGTGGTGATGCAGACGCAGTCGTCGATCTTCACGACCCAGGATCAATTGGAGAGCGCGCGCAACGCGCTGCAGCAACTCTCGCTCACGCAGTTGACCACCCGCAGCGATCACGAGCGGCAAATCGCGTCGAGCGAGCTGACGATCAATGATGCGAAGCGGCGCCTGGTGCTCGCCCAGCAGCAGCTCGATCGCGCCTCCATCGTCGCCAGTCCGTACGCCGGACGAATCCTCGAGCTCAAGGTCCGGCAGGGCGACATCGTCGCGCCCGGCGCGCCGCTCGCGAGCCTGCAGAGCGACGACAGCAGCGGGACGCTGCAGGCGCTGATCTACGTCTCCGCCCATGACGGCAAGAACGTCGAGACCGGCATGGACGTGCAGATTTCGCCCTCGAGTGCCCCGAAGGAGGAATACGGCTTCATCCGCGGCAAGGTCACCTACGTCTCACAGTTTCCCGCCACGCCGGAGGCGATGGTGCGGGTGCTCGGGAATACGAGCCTCGCGCAGATGCTCGGCGCCCAGGGCTCGCCGTTCGCCGTCTATGCCGAGCTCGAGCGCCGGCCCGGATCGCCAGACGGCTTCGCGTGGTCATCGTCGAAAGGCGAAGCCCTGACGGTCAACAGCGGCTCGCCCTGCTCGGCGCTGATCACCGTGCTCAATCAGCGGCCGATTGAGCTCGTCATTCCGCTCCTGAAAGAGTACTCGGGCCTCTAACCCATGGCGGACGCCGAGCTTCTCCCCGCGCCCCGTCCGATGCGCTCGCGGCGCCATCGCGTGCCGACCGTGCTCCAGATGGAGGCGGTCGAGTGTGGGGCCGCCTGCCTCGCGATGATCCTCGCCTCCTTCGGTCGCTGGGTGCCGCTCGAAGAGCTGCGCGCTGCGTGCGGCGTGTCGCGCGACGGCAGCAAAGCCAACAACATGCTGGCCGCCGCCCGGAAGTACGGCCTCCTTGCCAAGGGCTACCGCAAGGAGCCCGAGGAGCTGGACGAATACCCGCTCCCGATGATCGTCTTCTGGAACTTCAACCACTTCGTGGTGCTCGAAGGG
Source organism: Vicinamibacterales bacterium (assembly GCA_025450765.1). GTDB lineage: Bacteria > Acidobacteriota > Vicinamibacteria > Vicinamibacterales > CAVVIG01 > JAGWRA01. Next base: position 3,349 of record JANWLS010000012.1, read on the forward strand.
GTCCGGCGGGATCGCGTCTACCTGAACGATCCGGGCAGCGGCCCGCGCGTCATCACGCGGGAGGAGTTCGACGAAGGATTCACCGGCGTCGTGCTGGTCTTCGAGCGCGGTCCGGAGTTCGTGAAGGGCGGGAATCGGCCCTCGCTCGTCGGCGCGCTGGCGCGGCGGCTCGACGGCGTGCGGACGGCGCTGCTCTATGCCGTGATCGCCGGACTCGGCCTGGTGATCCCCGGGCTCGTCATCCCGGTATTCGCCAGGGTGTTCATCGACAACGTCCTGATCAATCGGATGGACGACTGGATCGGGCCCATCATTATCGGCTTGGGGATCACGGCGCTGATGCGCGCTGCGTTGACGATCGTCCAGCAGGAAGCTTTGCTGCGGCTGAACACCAAGATGGCGCTGACCACGTCATCGCAGTTCCTCTGGCACGTGCTCCGCCTGCCGATGGACTTCTTCAACCAGCGATGGGCCGGCGACGTCAACGCCCGCGTGCAGATCAACGACAAGGTCTCGCAACTGCTCTCGGGCGACCTGGCGACGACGCTGGTCAACATCCTGGCGGTCGTCTTCTACGCGGCCGTGATGTTCTCCTACGACTGGGTGCTGACGGTCATCGGGATCGCCTTCGCGGCCGTCAACGTCCTCGCGCTGCGGTACGTCTCGCGGCGGCGGGTCGATCTCAGCCGGCGCCTCCAGAAATCGCAGGGACAGGTGGCCGGCGCGTCGGCGGCCGGCATCCAGATGGGCGAAGACCTGAAGGCGACCGGCACGGAGTCGGAGTTTTTCGCGACATGGTCCGGGTACTACGCGTCGCTGCTCAATGCCCAGCAGCGGCTGTCGGTGTACGCCGCCGTGCTCGCGTCGGTCCCCGCCGTGCTCGAGGCCCTCAACACGGTGTCGATTCTGGCGATCGGCGGATTGCGCGTCATCGATGGGCACCTGAGCATCGGCATGCTGATCGCGTTCCAGTCGCTCATGTCGAGCTTCATGAGCCCGATCGCACAGCTCGTGCAGCTTGGCGGGTCGCTGCAGGAAATCCAAGGCGATCTGGGCCGGCTCGACGACGTCCTCCAGTATCAGGTGGACCCCCAGGTGTCCGTCGACACCGCCAACGATCCCGCGGACGTCGTCCAGTTGACGGGCGCCGTGGAGCTCCGCCACGTGACGTTCGGCTACAGCCGGCTGGCGCCGCCGCTCATCGAGGATTTCAACCTGGTCGTGAAGCCGGGCGAGCGCGTGGCGCTGGTCGGCGGATCGGGCAGCGGGAAGTCGACGGTCGCCAAGCTGGTGACCGGCCTCTACGAGCCCTGGGCCGGTGAGGTACTGCTCGATGGACAGCCGCGGCGCGAGGTGCCCCGTACGGTGCTGAACAACTCGCTGGCGCTGGTCGACCAGGACATTTTCCTGTTCAGCGGCACCATCCGCGACAACCTCACGCTGTGGGACTCGACGGTGCTCGAAACAGCGGTCATCGACGCGGCGCACGACGCGATGATTCACGACGACATCGCCGCTCGTCCCCATGGCTACGACGCCTCGGTCGACGAGCGTGGCGGCAACTTCAGCGGCGGCCAGCGGCAGCGGCTCGAAATCGCACGCGCGCTCGCCGGCAATCCCACGATCATCGTGCTCGACGAAGCGACGAGCGCGCTCGATTCGGCGACCGAGAAGTTCGTCGACGACCACCTCCGGCGGCGCGGGTGCACCTGTCTCATCATCGCGCACCGCCTGAGCACCATTCGCGACGCCGATGAAATCATCGTGCTCGAGCGCGGACGCGTCGTCCAGCGCGGCGTGCACGAAGAGCTGAAGCAGATCGACGGGCCCTACCGGCGGCTCATCGAGGTGGAGGGCTGATGGCCGAGGTTCTCTCGGCGGCGAACCCGCTCGCCGCCCTGTTCGAATCCGCCGGCGACGTGCGCGAGATTGCCGGCAACCGGCCGATGGCTCTCGACGATCCGGCGAGCGTCTGGCTGGTGGCAAGCGGGCATGTCGAGGTCTTCTCGGTCGATGCCGCGGACGCGCAGGCGCCTGGCCGCCGCTATCATTTCTTCTCCGCGGATCCCGGCGACGTGCTCTTCGGGATCGACCTCACGCGTATCGCCAGCGGGCAGACGCTGCTCGCCGTCGGCGTGGTCGGTACGCTGCTGGTGCGGGCACCGCTCGCGGTCTTCCAGCAGTGGGCGATCGACCCGGCCGTGGCCGATCAGGTCGCCGCGGTCGTCGAGCGGTGGGTGACAGGTCTCTCCTTCGGGGTCACCCGCCTGGTGCTGCCCAAGCCGCGCGTCGACTTCCTGGTCGAGGCCGGCGACGTCGTCGATGCGGCCGCCGGTCAGCGCATCAAGGCGAAAACGGGTGTCGTCTGGCTGAAGCACGTGCCGGGCTCCTCGCTTTTCATCGGGATGGAGGATCTGCCTGACACCGGCACCGACGTCTGGATTCCCGTGTCGACGGCAAGCTGGATCCAGATGCTCGAATCGTCGAACGTCGGCGCGTTCGCGACGCGCACGATCCTGGGCGACGAGGCGTTGTGGCGCGGCCTCGACGCGTTCTGCGAGGTCGTCTTCCGTTGCGAGTTCTTCAACACGCGCCTCGCCGCGGCCGACGAGCTGAACCGGCTCAAGGAAAAGGCGCGGCGCGATCAGCGCCTGCGGCAATCGTCGCTGCTGGATCTGGCCACCGTCATGGAGACCGGGCGGCGCACGCAGGCGGCGCCGGCCACCGACGACCCCTTGCTGGCGGCAGCCAGCCTGGTCGGTCAACGGATCGGCTGCGAGATCAAGCCAGCGCCGCGCCCAAAAGACGGAGAACGCGCGGACGATCCACTGAAGGAGATCCTGCGCGCCTCGCGCATCCGATCGCGTCAGGTGCTGCTCAAGCCCGGCTGGTACCGCAAGGATGCCGGTCCGCTACTGGCCTACGAGGGGGAGGAGAAGACGCCGGTGGCGCTGCTGCCGGTCTCGCCAGGTGCCTACGACCTCGTCGAGCCGCTGACCGGCCGGCGCGAGCGCATCACCCGCCGGAACGCCGGGTGGATTCAGCCGATCGCCTTTACGTTCTATCGCCCGTTCCCCGGTCGGGCGATGACCCCGCTCGAGCTGCTGGCGTTCGCCGCTGGCGGCTTCCGGAAAGCCGACCTGGTGGTGGCGCTGCTGCTCGGCCTCTCGAGCGGGGCGCTCGGATTGGCGACGCCCTATTTCTCCGGATTCCTGGTCGACACCGTGATCCCCGACGCCTCGACGAACCAGCTCCTCGAGCTGGCGATCATTCTCGGCGCCGTCACGGTCGGCAGCGTGATCTTCGACACGATCCAGAGCCTCACGATGCTGCGCGTCGAGACCATGATGCAGGCCTCGGTGCAGCCGGCGCTCTGGGATCGGCTGCTCGGGCTGCCGGCCTCGTTCTTCCGGCGCTTCAGCGCGGGCGACCTCGCCCAGCGCATGAGTGCGGCCGACCAGGTGCGGCAGACGCTCTCCAGCGCCACGATTACCGCGCTCATGAGCGGGCTGTTCTCCCTGTTCCTCTTCGCGCAGTTGTTCTACTACAGCATGGACCTCGCCTGGGTCTCGACGGCCGTCATCCTGGTCGCGGTGCTCGCGACGACATGGGCCGCCGTGCGCAAGGTGAACATCCAGCGGTCGCTCTTCGCGATCGAGGGGAAGATCGCGGGTCTCGTGCTGCAGTTGCTGACGGGGATCACGAAGCTCCGTGTCGCCGGCGCCGAGGGACGGGCGTTCGCCATGTGGGGACGACAGTTCGCGGCCAAGCGGCGCCTCGCGTTTCACATGGTTCGCGTCGACAAGTGGTTCGACGTGTTCACGAGCGTCATTCCGATTGTCGGCTCGATGGCGATTTTCGGCAGCCTCGTCTGGTGGGTCAACGCCGACCCGACGGTCCTGCCGATGTCGGCCGGCACCTTCATCGCGTTCAATGCGGCGGCCGCCCTCTTCCTCGGGCGCATGCTCGGACTTTCGCGAGCCCTCATCTCGACCATGGTGGCGCTGCCCCTGTACGAGCGCGCACGGCCGGTGCTCGAGTCGCTCCCGGAAGTCGACGACGACAAGATGGATCCGGGCGAAATCAGCGGCGCGATCGAGGTGAGCCGTGTGTCGTTTCGGTACGATGCCGACGGTCCCCTGATTCTCGACGACGTCTCGCTGAAGATCGAGCCGGGCGAGTTCGTCGCGGTGGTTGGGCCGTCCGGGTCTGGGAAGTCCACGTTGCTCCGGATGCTGCTCGGCCTCGACCGGCCGGAAACCGGATCGGTGTACTACGACGGCAAGGATCTCGCGCTGCTCGATGTGCAGAAGCTGCGGCGGCGGATCGGCGTCGTGATGCAGAACAACCGGATTCGAGCCGGCTCCCTCTTCGAGAACATCGTCGGCTCGTCAGGCCTGACGATGGAGGATGCCTGGGAAGCGGCGCGCATGGCCGGGCTCGATCAGGACATCAAGCAGATGCCGATGGGGCTGCACACCGTGCTGCAGCAGGGCGGCGGCACGCTGTCGGGCGGCCAGCGACAGCGGCTGCTCATCGCGCGAGCGCTGGCCACGCGGCCGCGGCTGCTGCTGTTCGACGAGGCGACGAGCGCGCTCGACAACCGGACGCAGGCGATTGTCAGCGAAAGCCTGGCCTCGCTGCAGGCGAGCCGCGTCGTGATCGCGCATCGCCTGAGCACCATCGTGGGCGCCGATCGCATTTACGTGATGGCCGCTGGCAAGGTGCTGCAGGTCGGCAGCTATGCCGAGCTGGCCGTCCAGGAAGGGCTGTTCGCGGAACTGATTCGCCGACAGGTGGCGTGAGGGAGCATGAGCGAGCCGGCGCTGGTGATTGATCTCGACAATGATCTGTCGGAAGTGTCGCGCCTGGCCGAGGCGGTGGAGGCGTTCGCCACGGCGCACGGCGTGCCGCCGGGTACGATTTTCGCCGTGAATCTCGCGCTCGAGGAGCTGGTGACGAACACCATCTCCTATGGCTATCCGGATGGCGGCCGGCACCGGATCCACCTGCGCTTCACGCTGCAGGGTGATACGCTGCAGGTCGCCATCCAGGACGACGGGCTGGCGTTCAATCCGTTGAACAAGGCAGAGCCGAACCTCGACGCGCCCATCGAGGACCGGCCGATTGGCGGGCTCGGCATCCATCTGGTGCGCAAGCTGATGGACGACGTCCGGTATGAGCGCCGCAACGAGCAGAACTGCCTCTGGCTCGCCAAGAAGATGACCGAGGGCGAGTCGCTGCTCTGACCCTTCTGAGAACAGCCATGGATATTCTTGAATCGAAATCACCAGAAGCGCTGACGCTCTCGCTCAAGGGCCGGCTCGACGCGAGCAGCTCCGGGAGCCTCGAGGAGAAGATCCTCAAGCAGATCGAAGGGGGCGAGCGGCGCATCGTCATCGACTTCACAAAGCTCGACTACATCAGCAGCGTCGGCCTGCGGGTGCTGATGCTCGCCTCGAAGCGGCTCAAGCCGCTCGGCGGGCGCCTGGTGCTCTGCGGTCTGCAGCCAGCCGTTCGGCAGGTGTTCGATATCGCGGGCTTCTCGACGATCCTGGCCATCGTCGACACGCGCGATCAGGCGGCCGCGAAGCTGGCATGAGACGGCGAACGGTCCTCCCGGTCGCGGCGGCCCTGGTCGTCGCCGCGCTGACGGTCGTCCTCGGGGCGGCCGCAGGGGGCCACCGCGCCACCACGCAGAAGAACAATCCCCCGGGGCCCGCCACCGGCCCGCCGATTGTGCTCGGCATGTCGGCCGCGTTCAGCGGCCCATCCCGCGGGCTGGGCATCGAGCTCTATCGCGGCTCGATGGCCTATCTCGACGAGGTCAATGCGCACGGCGGCGTGAACGGCCGGCCGGTCGTCATCAAGGCGTACGACGATGGGTACAATCCGGCGCCGGCGATCTACAACACGATCCGGCTGATCGAGCAGGATCATGCACTGGTGCTGTTCGATTACGTCGGCACGCCCACCGTCACGCGCGTGCTGCCTCTCCTCAAGAAATACGCCGACAAATCGATCCTGATGTTCTCGCCCTTTTCGGGCGCCGAGCCGCAGCGCGAGCCGCCGTACGAGTCGCTCGTCTTCAATCTGCGCGCGTCGTATCGGGACGAAACCTATGGCCTCGTCGATCGATTCGTCTCGATCGGCCGGAAGCGGATCGCGGTCTTCTACCAGGCCGATGCATACGGCCGCAGCGGGTGGGACGGCGTGCGGCGCGCGCTGGCCGCGCACGGACTCTCACTCGCCGCGGAGGCCACCTACAGCCGCGGCACGCGGTACACGACGCACCTCACCGAGCAGGTCGACATCCTGCGCCGCGCGAATGCCGACGCGGTGATCGCCGTCGGTTCGTACGCCGCGTGTGCCGCCTTCATCCGTGACGCCGTCGACGCCGGGTGGAAGGTGCCGATCGCGAACCTCTCGTTCGTCGGCACCGAAAACATGGTGAACCTGCTGGTGAAGGAAGGCCAGCACACCGGGCGCGATTACACCTCCGATCTCGTGAACTCGGAGGTGGTCCCGAGCTACGAGGACCTCACGCTGCCTGCCGTCGTCCAGTATCGCGATCTGATGAAGCAGGACCACCCGTCGCCGCCGGCCATCGCCGACGTGAAGGGCTACGACCTGCTCGGGGACAACTTCGCCGGATTCGAGGGCTTCCTGAACGCGAAGGTGATGGTCGAAGCGCTGCGGCGGATTCAGGGCGACATCGTGCCGGCGAAGCTCGCCGCCGCCTTCGAGTCGATCCATGACTTCGACCTCGGCATCGACGCGCCCATTTCCTTCGGCCCCAGCCAGCACCAAGCGCTGCAGTATGTCTATTACGTCCATGTCGACCACGGCCGGCTCATGCCCGCCGTCGACTGGACCCGGTGGACGAAATGAGGAGCTCCCGCCTGCTCCAGCGCGTGCTCGCGGGCGAAGTGATGCTGTTTGCGATCATCGCCGTCGTGACGTCGGCCGTCGCCGGATATACGCTCAACGACCGGCTCACGGCGGAGTTCACCAGCAAGGGAACCGCGATCGCCACCGCCATCGCCAACGCCAGCAACGAGCTCATGGTCACGCGCGACGCCTCGACGATTCAGTCGCTGGTCGATCAGTTCAAGCAGATCAGCGGCGTCGGCTACGTGCTCGTCATCGACGGCGACGGCACGATCGTGAGCCATACGTTCGTGCCGGCCGTGCCTCCCGAGCTCGTCTCGCTGCGCAACGAGAAATGGAGTCCGACCGGCGGCGACGCGATGCAGGAGCGGGAGATTCACGTCTCCGGCGGCGGCGACTACATCGACCTGGCGGCGCCGATTCTCGCCGGCGTGGCCGGATCCGTGCACGTCGGTATGGACCGCAGCGTGATCCGCACCGATATCCGGTCGGCGATGATCACGCAGACGCTTGTCGTCATCGGCCTCTTCGTGATGGCCGTTGGCGTCGCCTTCGTCGTGGTGGGGCACATTTCAGGGCCGCTCACCGAGTTGACGACGCACGCGAACCGGATGGCGGGGCAGGATTTCGAGTCCGGATTCATGGAGGATCCGGCGCTCGCCGCGCTGCAGACGTCCAACGACGAGATCGGCGATCTCGCGCGCGGGTTCGTGTCCATGGAGCGGGCGATCGGCGGCTACATCGGCAAGCTGCGCCAGCTCGCCGGCGAGCTGGCGCACTACAACGAAACGCTGGAGGAGACCGTCGCGCTCCGCACCCGGGAGCTGCAGGAGAAGAACGGCGCCCTCGAGGCGACGCTCGACGAGTTGAAGCAGGCGCAGGACCAGATCATGCGCCAGGAGAAGATGGCCTCCCTCGGTGCGCTCACGGCTGGTATCGCCCACGAGATCAAGAATCCGCTCAACTTCGTGAACAACTTCGCGGACCTCTCGCGCGAGCTGGCCGGCGAAGTGCGCGAGGATCTCTCGACGAAGGCGAAGGGGCTCGACCCGAAGCTGGCGGCGGACATCGACGACACGCTCGATCAGCTCCAGCTGAATCTCTCGAAGATCAAGGAGCACGGCGAGCGCGCCGACGGCATCGTCCGCAGCATGCTGCTGCACTCGCGCGGCAGTGCCGCCCAGCGTGCGGCGACCGACGTGAACGCGATCGCGCGCGACGCCGTGAACCTGGCGTACCACGGCATGCGGGCGCTCGACCAGGACTTCCAGGTCGGGATCGACATGAATTTCGATCCCGCCGTCGGCCAGATCGACGCCGTGCCGCAGGACCTGATGCGGGCGTTCCTGAACATCGCCAACAACGGCTGCTACGCCGCGTATCACCGCGCGAGCCGCACGGGCGACAACGGGCCGCGCATCGGCGTCTCCACGCGGGCGGTCGGCGACGCAGTCGAAATCCGGATTCGGGACACTGGCGACGGCATCCCGGACGAGGTGAAGCAGAAGGTCTTCGAGCCGTTCTTCACGACGAAGCCGGCGGGCCAGGGCACCGGGCTCGGCCTGTCGATCTGTCACGACATCATCGTGCAGCAGCACCGGGGCACGCTGCAGGTCGAGAGTGCGCGCGGCAGCTTCACCGAATTCATCATGACTCTTCCCCGCGGCAAAGCCACAGCATGACTCCGACCAAGATTCTCGTCGTCGACGATGAGCCCGATCTCGAGCTGCTCATCCGGCAGCGGTTCCGCCGGCAGGTGCGCGACGGCCGGTTCGATTTCGTCTTTGCGCACAACGGCGTCGAGGCGCTCGCCCAGCTCGGCGATCATCCGGATGTCGATCTCGTCCTGAGCGACATCAACATGCCGGAGATGGACGGCCTGACCCTGCTTGGACGCATCCAGCAGGGAGCCGCCAACCTGAAGGCCGTGATGGTGTCGGCCTACGGCGACCTGCGGAACATCCGCGCGGCCATGAACCGCGGCGCCTTCGATTTCGTCACCAAGCCGATCGACTTCGAGGACCTCGAGCTCACGATCAACAAGACCATCGAGGAGCTGAGCAAGATCCGCGATGGCCTCGAGGCGCGCCAGGAGCTCGTGGCGCTGCGCGGCGAGCTCGAAGTGGCGCGCCAGATCCAGCAATCGATCCTGCCGCGGGACTTCGGCCCGAAGGGGGCCGCGCAGGCCTACTCCGTCTCGGCGGAGATGATTCCCGCCAAGGAGGTCGGCGGCGACTTCTACGACTTCTTCATGATCGACGACCACCGGCTCGGCGTGGTGCTCGGCGACGTCGCCGGCAAGGGGGTGCCGGCGGCGATTTACATGTCGCTCAGCCGCACGCTGATCCGGTCGACGGCGCTGCGCGGGATCCAGCCGGGCGAGTGCCTGAAGATCGCCAACCAGACGCTCTGCACTGAAGGCGACAGCGGCCTGTTCGTCACGGTGTGCTACGCCATCGTCGACACCCGCACGGGTGCGGTCGACTACAGCACCGGCGGCCACTTCGCCCCCTACTTCGTTCACGGCGACGGCCGCGTCGACGCGCCGCCGCTCACCGGCGGCCTCGCGCTCGGCGTCGACGGGGATGTCGATTACGCGACGAAGCAGACCCAGATGGCGCCAGACGACCTGATGGTGCTCTATTCGGACGGCGTGACCGAGGCGATGGACGCGCAGGACGCGCTGTTCACCGAGCAGCGCTTCGAGGCGACGCTCGCGACGGCGGCCGGCCGCGGCGAAGCCGATGCCATCGTCGCCACGATCTCCGCGCTGCAGGAATTCGCCGCCGGCCATCCCCAGGCCGACGACATCACGATGGTGGCGGTGAAGCGCCTGTCCTGAGGCGCTCACGCGGAGGCGCGGAGCGCGCGGAGGTCAGTCAACTCGTGTAGGGGCGAGCCTTCGTGTGCGCCCCTCCGGCGGAGACTCGTGGAAGGAGCGTGATCATGCGTCGCGTCCTCGTTCCGGTCTTGGTCGTCCTGGCGATCTGCGCCGTCTCTCTCCGTGCCGCGCAGGAGATTCCCGACGCGGTGCCAAAGGCCATCACCGCCTGGCTCTCCCTCATCGACCACGGCAAGTACGCGGAGTCGTGGCAGCAGGCATCCGCCACATTCCGTCAGCAGGTGACACAAGCGAACTGGGAGAAGGCGCTCGGGCAGGCTCGGGCGCCACTCGGGGCCCTCGTGAAGCGGACGGTTGCCCGGATGACCTCTGCGACGTCGCTCCCCGGCGCGCCCGATGGCCAGTACGTTGTCGCGCAGTTCCGCACCGAATTCGAGCACAAGAAGTCGGCGCTCGAAACGGTGACCTTCATGCGCGAGAGCGACGGCACCTGGCGCGCGGTCGGGTACTTCGTGCGGTAACAGGCCCGTAGCCTGAAGCCCGTGGCCCGCCAGCGACGGCGCCAGGCCCGTAGCCCGCTCTCGTCAGTAATAGAAGATCTGAAACTGCACCGTGAACTCGTTCCCGGCGCTGTGGCCTGCCGGCGCGATCCGGCCGTACGCCACCTTCACGTTCGCGTTGTAGCCCGACCACCAGTAGTCGGCGCCGATGGACGTCCGTGTCTCGTCGCCGACGCTCGTCTCGGAGATGTTGCGGTGGGCGTACTGCAGCACCGGCGTCAGCTTCAGCGCCGAGATCAGATACCCGGCTTCGACCAGCACGTCGTTCTGCTTGGGAAGCGTGGTGAACGTCGTCCCGCCGTCGAAGTGGTTGAAATCGACCTGGCCGGTGAACGCGCCCGGGCCGTGCGGCAGGTCGAAGAACGTGTCGGCGTCGGACGCGTGATAGTTCTGCTGCATGTCGAAGCCGCCGCCCACGCCGAAGATCCGCTTCTTGCCGAGATACGTCCCCGTGTAGAAGTACGCCGTCTCCGTATCGAGAAAATCGTACTGCGCGCGTCCCGCATAGCGGAATCCGTTCGACGAGGTGGCGTTGCGTTCGCCCTGGAGGGCGGCCACGCGGTATTCGAAGTGCTGGTGTGCGAGGTACCCGCGCGCCTGGAAGCCCGTGTCGCGCCCGGTTACCGACTGCGTCGCGGTACTTTGCGCGAAGGTGTAGGGACCGTAATCGATCGGGACGAGCGACACTGAGCTCTGCAGATAGTTGCGCGAGAACGGCACGTAGAGCAGGCCGGCGTCGAGCATGAGCTCGGGCGAGGCGCTGATCTCGGCATACGCGTCCTGGAGGATCATCGACGGCGCGATGTTCTTCCCGCCCGGCAGCACCTTGCCGAGATTGGGGGCGTCGGTTTCGATGAAGAAGCTGACGTGCTTGGCCACCTGCCCGCCGAACATGAGGCGCAGCCGGCGCACGAACAGGTTATTGGTCTGGCCGGCGCCGTCCGGGTTGGCGGTCGTATCGGCCCAGAACTGTCCGATCACACCAAACCTGAAATTCACATCGTCATTCACCTTGACGACGGCCTGGGCGTGAGCAGGGAGGGCGGAGGAGAGAATGGCCAGCGCGCCGAGCGCGCCGACGACTGAGCGAAACGATCGAATCGCAGACATGGCGGATGAGTTTAGCATCCGCTTGCGAATCCGCCCATCTCCCACCTCTGCATTGACTTGCGGGCCGTCTCTTCGGTAGCATTGTGCGTTTGAAGGCGCCGATCAGGCGCCGCGTGGGAAGCAACCATGCAAGGCTGGCTGTCCATCGTTCTCATGATCGCGCTCGGAGCGGCGTTCGCCGTCGGCTCCGTGATCCTGTCGGGCCTCTTCGGTCCGAGTCGCCCCTCGCCCGAAAAGGAAGCGCCGTACGAATGCGGGATGCCGCCGGTCGGCGATGCCCGGGAGCGGCAGTCGGTCAAGTTCTATCTCGTCGCGATGATTTTTCTGTTGTTCGACATCGAGGTCGCCTTCCTCTATCCATGGGCGCTGTCGCTCCGGGATCTCGGCTGGACGGGTTTCGTCCAGATTCTGGTCTTTTTCGTGATCCTCCTGGCCGGCTACGCGTACGTCTGGAAGAAGGGCGCGCTCGACTGGGGCCGGGATCGCTCGGCGGAGACGCGGTAACCCATGGGTCTTGAAGCGGAAATTCCGGTCCTGACGACGACGGTCGAGAAGATGGTGCAGTGGGCGCGGCGGTCGTCCATCTGGCCAGTCACCTTCGGCTTGGCGTGCTGCGCCATCGAGATGATGTCGATGAGCTGCTCGCGCTACGACATCGCCCGGTTCGGCGCCGAGGTCTTCCGCGGCACGCCCCGGCAGTCGGACCTCATGATCGTGGCCGGCCGCCTCTCGCGGAAGATGGCGCCGGCGCTCCGGCGCATCTACGACCAGATGCCGGAGCCGAAGTGGGTGATTTCGATGGGCGCCTGCGCGTCGATCGGCGGCGTCTTCGACAACTACGCCATCGTGCAGGGCGTCGATCAGGTGGTGCCGGTGGACGTCTACGTGCCGGGCTGCCCGCCGCGGCCCGAAGCGCTCATTTACGGAATCGTGCAGCTTCAGCGGAAGATCGATCGGACACGCCTGAGTGCGTGACCCGCGTTCCTGATCCCATGGATGTGACGAACCTCGTCGCCGCGCTCACTGCGGCTGTGCCCGGTGCGCGGATCGAAGCCGCCTCAGCCACAACGGCCTCCGACGGCCAGCCGACCCTGTTCGTGCACCGCGACGATCTCGTCGCCGTGGCGCGCGTGCTGCACGACACGCCCGAGCTCGCCTTCAGCGTGCTGCTGGACGTGGTCGGGATCGATCGGCTGCCGGCCGAGCCGCGCTACGAAGTCGCCTACAACCTGCTGTCGCCCTCGCAGCCGGCGCACCTGCGCCTGAAGGTGCAGCTGCCGGCGGCCGATCCGCGGGTGGCGACCGTGCAGGGCATCTGGCCGGGCGCGAACTGGCTCGAGCGGGAAACGTGGGACCTGATGGGCATCACGTTCGACGGTCACCAGGATCTGCGCCGCCTGCTCACGCCCGAGGATTGGGAAGGGCATCCGCTGCGGAAGGATTACCCGGTGCAGATCCGGCTCACGCCGCGGTCCACCGAGGCGCTGCAGGTCACCGAAGAGGAATTCCAGGCGAACCTCAGCGAGGATCGCCGGGCGCGCGCGCGTGGCGGAGCGCCTGCGGCCAGGCCGAACCGAGGACTGTGAGCCCCGATCCCGCCTCGCTGATTGCCGGCGTCTTCGCGGACAGCATCGCGCTGCATCAGCAGGTGGCGCGCGAGGCCCCTGGGGCGATTGTCCAGGCGGCCGCCGTGATCGGCGCCGCGCTCGCGGCCGGCGGCACGATGCTCGTGTTCGGCAACGGGGGCAGCGCCGCCGACGCGCAGCACCTGGCCGCGGAGCTGGTCGGCCGGTTCGAGCGCGAGCGGCGCGCGATGGCCGCCATCGCGCTGACGACCGACACGAGCGTGCTCACGAGCATCGGGAACGACTACGCGTTCGACCCGGTGTTCGTGCGGCAGATTGAGGCGCTCGGCCGGCCCGGCGACATCGCCTTTGGCATTTCGACGAGCGGCGGGTCGCGGAACGTCGTCCTCGCGCTCGCGCGGGCCCGCGCGATCGGCCTCAAGACGGTGGCGATGACCGGGCGGGACGGCGGCGCGGTGGGCGCCGCGGCCGACATTCACCTGAACGTCCCGCACCAGTCGACCGCACGCGTCCAGGAAGTGCACCGGACGTTGATGCACGCGCTGTGTCTGCTCGTCGAGCGGACGGCGCCAACGGCGTAAGCAGGGTTTTCTTTCTCATGGCAGAACTCCGCACCGAGTTGCTGACGGTCAACATGGGCCCGCAGCACCCCAGCACGCACGGGATGCTTCTCGTGGTCGTCTAGCTCGACGGCTAGACGGTCGGCTAGGCCGAGCCGACCATCGGCTTCCTGCACACCGGCATCGAGAAGACCGCCGAGCAGAAGAAGTGGCAGCAGGTGATTCCGCTCGTCGAGCGGATGGACTATCTCGGCGCGCAGTCGAACAGCCTGGCCTACTCGATGTCGGTGGAGAAGCTGCTCGGCATCGAGATGCCCGAGCGCGTGCAGTGGATCCGGATGCTGCTCGCCGAGCTGCAGCGGATCAACAGCCACCTGGTGTGGCTCGGCACGCACGGGATGGAGATCGGCGCCGTCTCGGTGATGCTCTACTGCTTCCGCGAGCGGGAGCTGCTGCTGAACATCAACGAGCTCATCGCCGGCTTCCGGATGTTCCCGAGCTACATCCGGGTCGGCGGCCTGCGCGAAGATCTCCCGCGCGGCTTCCACGAAGCCACCCGCGAGTTCCTCGATCGCTTTCCCGGCAAGCTGGACGAGTACGAGGACCTGCTGACGAAAAACGAGATCTTCGTCAAGCGGACGCGCGGCGTCGGCCGGCTTTCGAAGCAGGACGTGCAGGATTACAGCCTGGTCGGCCCGATCGCGCGCGCCTCGGGCCTCGGCTACGACGTCCGCAAGGCCTTCCCGTACATGTTCTACGACCAGGTCGACTTCCAGGTGCCGACGCAGCAGGAAGGCGACGTGTACAGCCGCTATCTCGTGCGCGTGGCCGAGATGCGGGAGAGCGCGACGCTCTGTCGGCAGATGCTCGACAGGATTGCGGCGAAGGGCGACTTCTGCGTGGACGATCCGCGCATCGCGCCGCCGCCGAAGGACCGCGTCTACACCGAGATGGAAGCGCTCATCCAGCACTTCCTGGTGTTCTCGCAGGGCTTCGTGGTGCCGGCCGGCGAGGCGTGCGTCCCGATCGAAGGCCCGCGCGGCGAGCAGGGCTTCTACATCGTCTCGGACGGCACCAACCGCCCGTGGCGCATCAAGGCGCGGTCGCCGTCGCTCCTCGCCTGCCAGGGATTGGCCAAGATGATCGTGGGCGGCCTCATCGCCGACGTCATCGCCGTGATTGGATCGTCCGACGTGGTCATGGGAGACGTGGATCGGTGAGCTTTCATCCAGCGATGCCGTACGGGTCGGGGCTGCACCGCTCCGAGCGCGTGCTGCCGGAACCGGGCCCGGCCTTCGCGTATACGCCCGAGAACCTGCAGGAGTTCGAGAAGGTCGTGCAGCGCTACCCGGCGGAGCACCGCCGATCGGCGATCCTGCCGGCGCTGCATCTCGTGCAGGCGCAGCAGGGCTACATCACCGGCAACTCGATGGCCTACGTCGCCGAGCGGATCGGCTGCTCGCGCGCGGACGTGGAGGACATGGTGTCGTTCTACACCATGTATTTCACCAGGCCGGTCGGGACGTACGTACTGCAGGTGTGCCGCACGCTCTCGTGCGCGCTGTGCGGCGCGGAGCGGATCACCGAGGCGCTCGAAGAGAAGCTGGGCATCCGCGCCGGCCAGACGGATCCGACCGGCACGTTCACGCTGCTCGAGGTCGAGTGCCTCGGCGCGTGCGACCGTGCGCCGGTGATCATGGTGAACGACGACTGGCACGAGTGCGCGCGTCCCGAGGACGTCGACACGCTCATCGAGGGATTGCGCACGCGTGGACCGGCAGCGCTGACCGGTTGTCACCTGCACGTGGAGAAAGACTGACAACAGCAGCGCCTGCGGCCATGCCGGGGTCCCCGGCGCGGCAGCCGCGCTGGGGCGGCGTGCCGAGCCGAGGACAAGAAGATCCGCGGCGAGGCATCGGCGTCAGTTCGCGGCGGGGGGAGGGCCCCGCCGCCAGTGAATGATGCAGACAAGCAGCAACATGCAGCCAATCCTGACCGCCCACGTCCGCGAGCCGAACTCGTTCGCGCTGGCCTCCTATCTGCGGGACCAGTCCGGCTACGAAGGCCTGAAGAAGGCGCTGGCGATGGCGCCGGACCAGATTATCGAGCTGGTGAAGCAGTCCGGGCTGCGCGGCCGCGGCGGCGCCGGGTTCCCGACCGGCATGAAGTGGCAGTTCGTC
>JANWLS010000013.1 GCA_025450765.1 Vicinamibacterales bacterium
CACTGGTGCGCGCGGAGTTCGAGTTGTGCGCGGTGCTGTTGCTGATCATTGTCGTGATTGATCCTCTCGGGCGCCAACGGGCGGCCGCTCGTGCGGTCGATCGAACGTGCTCCGCCTCCTCCGCGCCTCCGCGTGCGGTCATGCTCCGCGTGAGAGGGCTCTTGCCAGGCATCGCCGCCTTCGTGATTGGTGGGGCCGTTGTCATGCTGCCGAGCACGATCGCGCACTGGCGCTCGCTCTCGGCCTTCAACGCGGCACACATGGCAGACGTGGCCGGCCCTCTCCCGACGTTCGCGCCGGTGACGAGCTACGGCGCGTTCAACTTCGCGATGGGCAATCATGCCAACGCGGACGGCAGCCCCAATCGCGACCACCCGCTGCTGGCCACCTGCCCGCCCGAGCAGGCACACCTCCTCGCCAGCGGGCAGCTCGATCTCTCCTGCCCCGCCGTCTACGACCTCTTCGTGCACGGCTACCGGATCGGCCTGGCGTGGATCGTCGGGAATCCGGGCCGCGCGCTCTCGTTGCTCGCGCGCAAGGCGGCGATGACGAGCGGCGTACTCGCGCTCGGCTACTTCGATGCGGACCTGCCGGCGGGCGTGGACGGAACGCGGCGGCGCGTGGACCTGCTCGATCCGGCCAGCCGCATTCTGTGGCCCGTCCACCTGGCGCTCATCCTCGCGGGCCTCGTGCTGCTGCGCGATCGCCCGCGCGTGCTCGCGCTGCTCATCGCGCCGCTCATCACGCTGGCCGCCTCGGCCCTGATGTTCTACGGCTACGTGCGGCTGGGGGTCGCGTACCTGCCAGTGATCTGGATTCTTGAAGGAACGGCGCTCGCGGCGCTTGCCGGATGGCTCGTGCGTGCGCCGCGCATCCGGCAGCTCGCGCCGGTGCTGGTGCTGATGATCGGTCTGGTGGCGCTGCTGCTGCAGACGCTCGCGGCGACCACACCGCACGCGGTCTCCATTGACGGGCCGCGCGATCCAGGCGGCGCGATTATCCAGGACGAGACGGTGAGGGTGACACGGGTGCGGTGAATCCGAGTACCTTCAGCAACTGTCAGCATTTTTTAGTGGCGGTGGGGGCCCCACCCCCACCGCGTTTCTTCGCTGCTGCTTCGCTTCGGATTCACATGTCCTCAGCTCGGCGTGGCCGCAGGCGCTGACAACGGAAAACTGATCACTACACGTGATCGATCGTATCCTCGGGACGATCGACGCCCCCACGCATCTGTCGATCCAGCGTGCGGCTCACGAGATCGCGTGAGCCAAGGCCGATCGCGAGCGACATCGCGAGCACCACGCCGCCGAAGAGGATCGCGAACGCGATGAGGACGATGTCGCGGCCGAGGCCGATCTGCTCGAGGGCCATCGCGAAGGTCAGGATCAGCACCAGCCATTTCACCCCCGTGCTGAGGAGGCGCGCCGACTGCATCTGCAGGTTGACGGCCCCGATCAGGACCGACCGGGCCAGGAACCGCGCAATCAGCACGCCGCAGATCAGGATGATGATCGCGCCGATGACGTTCGGCAGGTAGCCGAACACCGTGAGCGCGAAGTAGGACGGCATCGCCGCATCGAGCGCGCTCAGTCCGGCCAGGAAGCCGAGCAGCAGGATCAGCCACAGCACCGTCTGCGCGACCAGTCGCGACGGGCTCCGTTCCGGCGACCAGTCCACCAGGATCGAAAACCCGCTGCGGATCGCCCATCGGTCGAAATCGAGGCCGCGCAGCAGCCGGAACACCAGCACGCGCGCGACCAGCGCGATGACCAGCGCCACGAGGATCAGCACGCACAGGACGACGAGCCCGGGGAGGAAGTTGGCGATGTTCTCGACCACCCGTCCCGTCGCACGGCCGAAGATGACGGTGACTTGATCCCACATGGGGGAGCTCTCCCAAGTTGTCAGTTGTCAGTGATGACTCGCAACTCAACACTGACAACTGACGACTGACAACCGATAACTGTACGCTTCACGAGCTGAACCGCTCCGGCCAGCGCCAGCGCGAGATCAGGTACGGCTTCTGCCGCTCGAAGGCGGCGCCGAGGCGGTCCACACGCTCGTCGACGGCCTGCGGCGTCGCATCGCGCACCTGCTGCAGGAAAGACGCCACCCAGCCGAGATACAGCGGCGCGAGTGATTGCAGCAGGTGATCGCTCCGCAGCACCCGCAGTCGATAGCCGACCGCGAAGTCGAACACGATGCGCGCCCAGAGCTCGTCGTCCATCTGCATGGACGAGTCGGGCGAGGCGACCAGCCGCTTCAGCGCGATGATCGCCGAGGGCGGCAGGACGGCAGCCCACACATCGCGCAGCTCGCGATACCCGAGCCGGAACGATTCCACGAGCCGCGCGACATCGATCGGTTCGCCCGGTCCATCGGACGGCGCCTCGCCAAACACCGGCACGCTGGCCGACCCGCGTACGCGCTGCCAGAGCTCGGCTCGCTGCTGCAGGTCGCCGAATGCCGGCCCCACGACCTGCACGATCACGGTGCTCAAGTCCGGCGTGTTGTCACGCGCCTCGTGCCGCCGCGTCCCGAGCGCCGCCTCGCAGACTCGATAGCCTCCCGCGACCGCGGTCGTCGTCGTCCAGAGATCGACGGCGCCGCCCGCCTCGTCCGGCCAGTGATCCAGCGCGAGAAAGGAGTCCACGAGCCGGCTGGAGCAGGCGAAGTCGGCCGCGAGCGGCTGCCGGATGCGGACGCCGTAGAGCGACCGGAACAGCGGGTAGAGGATGCTGCGCGTCAGCGCCCCTTCGTGGGGCGGCCGCAGATAGTAGGGCACCACGAGATCGAAGCTGTTCTCCAGCACCGGTTGTGCGAGCCGGGCAATCCACTCCGGCGCCAGGTTCGAGGCGGTCGCATCGAGGATGACGCACGCCGCCGCCCCCAGCTCGTGCGCGGTGCGGAAGATCGCCGCGCGGGCGTGCGCCCGTCCCGGGAGCCCGTGATAGACCTCCTGCAGCAGGTCCATCGGGTGCACCGGATAGCTCACCTGCGTCAGGCGGGCATCGGGCCCGAGCGCCTCGCGCATCAGATCGGGCGTGCCGTCGTTCGACCCGCCTTCGGCGAGCACGACGCGGCTGCTCAACCCGGCCAGGCTGCCTCGCAGCGACTCGCGGACCGCGCCGCCGATGGCGCCGATCGTCGCGGCGTTGTTGTACGCGCCGATACCGATCACGAGCTCGGGCGCCGCGGCGCCCGGGCCTCGTTCGACAGGGAGCGCGAGGTGCGCGTCGCCGACGCTCTCAGCCGCGGGCGCGCTGGAGTTCGAACCAGTAGAAGCCATAGGGCGCGAGCGTCAGAAAGTAGGGCAGCTCGCCGATTGCCGGAAATTCGGTATAGCCGAACATCTCCACGGGCACGTACCCATCCAGGGCGGACAGATCCAGCTCCACCGGCTGCGCGAACTGCGACAGGTTGGCCACACAGAGAATGATGTCGTCGCCGTACCGCCGGAAGTACGGCAGCACCTTGCGATTGGCTGGCTTCAGAAATTCAATCGATCCCCGCCCGAAGACCTTGAACAGCTTTCGCAGCGAGATCATGTTCTTCATCCAGTGCAGGAGCGATGCCGGGTCGCTCTCCTGCGCCTCCACGTTCACGGCCTGGTAGCCGTTCACGGGATCGACAATCACCGGTGAGTAGAGCCTCGCCGGGTGCGCGTGCGAAAAGCCGGCATTGCGATCGCCGGTCCACTGCATCGGCGTCCGGACGCCGTTCCGGTCGCCGAGATAGATGTTGTCGCCCATCCCGATCTCGTCACCGTAGTACACGACCGGCGTCCCGGGAAACGAGAAGAGGATGCTCGTCAGCAGCTCGATGCGCCGCCGGCTGTTGCCCATCAGCGGCGCGAGGCGTCGCCGGATCCCGACGTTCAGCTTGGCGAGCGGGTTGGCGCTGTAGGCCAGGTACATGTAATCCCGCTCTTCGTCGGTCACCATCTCGAGCGTCAGTTCGTCGTGGTTGCGGAGAAAGAGCGCCCACTGGCTCGTCTCCGGAATCTCCGGCGTCTGCTCGAGGATGTCGGTGATCGGATGCCGATCCTCCAGGTGCAGGCCCATGAAAAGGCGCGGCATCAGCGGGAAGTGATAGGCCATGTGGCATTCGTCGCCATCGCCGAAGTAGGCCCGCACGTCCGACGGCCATTGGTTCGCCTCCGCGAGCAGCATCCGGTTGGCGTAGTGCCCGTCGATGTGCGCCCGGATCTTCCGGATCACCTCCTGCGTTTCCGGCAGGTTTTCGCAGCTCGTCCCATCGCGCTCGACCAGGTACGGCACGGCGTCGAGCCGGAATCCGTCCACGCCCATGTCGAGCCAGTAATCCATGACGCTCAGCACCTCTTCGAGCACCTGGGGATTGTCGTAGTTCAGGTCGGGCTGGTGCGAGAAGAAGCGATGCCAGTAATACTGGCGCGCCTCCGGATCCCACGTCCAGTTGGATCGCTCCGTGTCGACGAAGATGATGCGCGCGTCCTTGTACCTCTGGTCGGTGTCGCTCCACACGTAGTAGTCGCGCTCGACCGCGCCGGCCGGCGCCCGGCGCGCGCGCTGGAACCATGCGTGCTGGTCGGACGTGTGATTCACGACGAGCTCGATGACGACCTGCATCTGGCGATCGTGCGCAGCGCGGAGGAACGTCTGGAAGTCGTCGAGCGTGCCGTAGCTCGCGTGCACGTTGCGGTAGTCGGCGATGTCGTAGCCGTCGTCGCGCAGCGGCGACGGGAAGAACGGCAGCAGCCACACGCAGGTGACGCCGAGATCCTGGAGATAGTCGAGCTTCTGAATCAGGCCGGCAAAGTCGCCCATGCCGTCGCCATTGCCGTCGCAGAAGGCCTTGACGTGCAGCTCGTAGATGATGGCGTCCTTGTACCAGAGCGGATCGCGGGCGCTGCCGGGCTTTGGCAAGGGGTCAGCTTCCCAGATCGTGGAGCGTGCGAAGGAAGGCCAGCACGTCGTGGCGGCTGAGCATGCCGGCGATCTGGCCGCCGGCGACGACCAGCAGCTGGTTGACGCCCACGCGATCCATCTGCTGCAGCGCGCTCCAGACCTCGGTGTCGGCGGTCACGCCCGGCACATGATCGAACGGCTGCATCACCTCGGCGAGCGTGGTGTGCTCCCACTGCTCCGCCGGCACCCGCGCCACCGCGTCGAGCGTGAGCAGCCCGATCGGTCCCCGATCGCTGGTGATGACGAAGCTGCGGCCCTGCGACGAGAGGGCCCGGTCGCCCGCGAACGCGGCGACCGTCAGGTGTCCGGGCACCGTGGGCAGCCCCTGCGCCATCACCTGGCCGACGGTATGCCCGCTCAGGCGCGTCTGCATGGACCGGTCGCGCATCGACGAGCTCGCGGCGTTGTTCAGGAACCAGCCGATGAACGCGATCCAGAGGCCATCGATGAGCTGGCCGTTGAACATCTCCCAGGCGCCGAAGGCGATGAACAGGAACGCGAACCCGCGCCCCACCGTGGCCGCGGCCGTGGTGGCACGGCCCATATCGCCGGTGATCGCCCAGACGATGGCGCGAAAGACGCGGCCGCCGTCCAGCGGATAGCCTGGAATGAGGTTGAACAGTCCGAGCGCGCCGTTGATGAAGGCGAGATATTCCGTGAGGCCGAAGAGCGGTGTCCCGATGCCGGCGGTCGACTTGAGCAGGTCGCAGCCGAAGGCGAGCGCGAAGCTCACCACCGGCCCGGCAATCGCCACCAGAAATTCCGCGAGCGGTCCTGGCGGCTCGCCGCCAATTTCCGCCACGCCGCCGAAGATGAACAACGTAATCCGGCGCACCGGGATGCCGTACGCGCGCGCCGCGGCTGCGTGTCCGAGCTCGTGCAGGAGCACGCTGGCAAACAGCATCCCCGACGTGAGAATGCCCATCGACCAGCACAGGGCCTGCGACCAGAGGGGAAATTCGCTGGGATAGTAGCTTCGCGCGAGCACCCACGCGAGGAAGGCAAAAATCAGAAACCACGAGGAGTCGAGGCCGATCGGGATGCCGGCGATACGGCCGAGGTACAACTGCTGACGCCTCATATCTCCTCTCCGCGTCCGGGACCCTGGCGGACGCGCCGGTTCAGCCTCTTCGCATCATACCGCGTTGCGCGATGTCTTTCCTGCCGAGCCGAGGCTCCGGTAAGCTTAGGGGTCAGATCTTGATTCCTTGCGCCATCAAGAATGGACAGTGGTGCAAGAATCAAGATCTGACCCCGACAATGGCACCCGACTTGGACCCCGCGGCGGCGTCTCCTCCTCCCGTACCCGACCGCCCGGCCATCCGGCCGGATCTGTCGGGGTTATCGGACGACCAGTTGCTGGACATGCGCCTCTGCGATCTGGGCGTGCAGATCGCGGGCAGCCGGCTCGACGAGCGGATCGCGGAGCTCTACGCCGAGCTCGAGGCGAGGGACATCCGCTTCCGGCCGCACTTCTGGCTCTCGGACGAGTGGTTCACGCCCGACGGCGTCGCGGGCATCGCCATCCCGTTCTACCTGGCCGACCCGCGCCTGATGAAGCTCGAAGAGACGCAGATGCTCGAAGTGGAGGGTGGCACGCCGGACTGGTGCATGAAGATTCTCCGGCACGAGGCGGGACACGCGCTCGACAACGCCTTCGACCTGCGGCGCCGCCGCAAGCGGCAGCGGCTGTTCGGTCCGTCGTCGACGCCCTATCCGGAGTACTACACGCCCAGGCCCTACAGCAAGAGCTTCGTGCTCCATCTCGACTCCTGGTACGCGCAGAGCCATCCCGACGAGGACTTCGCCGAGGTCTTCGCCGTGTGGCTCACGCCCGACTCGATGTGGCAGAAGCGCTACGCCGACTGGCCCGCGCTCAGGAAGCTCGAATACATGGACAGCGTGATGCAGTCGATCGCCGGCAAGGAGCCGGTCCGGCCATCGCGGCGCCTGGTCGATCCGATCGATCGCCTGAAGCGGACGCTTCGGCGGCACTATCAGCGCAAGCGGAAGCACTACGGCCTCGAGTATCCGAACTTCTACGATCGCGACCTGCGGCGCCTGTTCACCGATGCGCCGGAGGCGGCGCGTAACATGACGGCCGCGCGCTTTCTCTCGCGCATCCGCAAGGACGTCCGGCGCCGCATCGCGGCCTGGACCGGCGAGTATCAATACACGATCGACCAGGTGCTCGAGGACATGATCGCGCGCTGCCGCGAGCTGAACCTGCGGCTGTCGCGGCCCGAAGACCTGACCAGGCTCGATTTCACCGTGCTCCTGACCGTCCAGACCATGAACTATCTCCCCAGCGGCAGGCACCGGGTGGCGCTATGAGAACGCTCCGCGTCCTCGCGCTGCTGCACGACTATCTCATCCCGCCCGACGATGTGTCGGGCCACGACCTCGCCACGGTGGAGTGGAAGACGGAGTACGACGTCGTCTCGACGCTGCGCGACATGGGGCACGAGGTGCAGGTGCTCGGGATCAAGGACGACCTGAGCGTGATCCGGCAGGCGATGGAAGACTGGAAGCCGCACATCGCCTTCAACCTGCTCGAGAACCTGCACGAGATCGCCATCTTCGACCAGAACGTGGTGAGCTACCTGGAGCTGCTGCGGCTCCCGTACACGGGCTGCAACTCGCGCGGGCTGATGCTCTCGCGCGACAAGGCGCTCACGAAGATGCTGCTCACCTATCACCGGATTCCGGTGGCCGAGTCGGTCGTCTTCCGCGTCGGGCGCGCCATCCACCGCCCCAAGCGGCTCTCGTATCCATTGATCGTGAAGTCGCTCACGCAGGATGCCTCGATCGGCATCTCGCAGGCGTCCGTCGTCGAAGACGACGCGAGCCTGAAGGAGCGGGTGCGCTTCGTGCACCGCAGCATCGGCACCGACGCCATCGTCGAGCGCTACATCGAAGGCCGGGAGCTCTATGTCGGGATTCTCGGCAACCTGCGGCTTCGCGTCTTCCCCGTGTGGGAGCTCAAGTTCACCAAGATGCCGGACGACGTGCGGCGGATCGCGACCGAGCGCGTGAAGTGGAGCGCGAAATACCAGGCGAAGCATGGCATCACGACCGGCCCGGCGACCGATCTGCCGGACGGCCTCGCCGAGCAGGTGCAGCGGCTGTGCCGCCGCGTGTACCGGACGCTCGAGCTCAGCGGATACGCGCGGATCGATTTGCGCGTCGATGCGGAGGGCCGCGTCTACGTGCTCGAAGCGAACGCGAATCCGCAGCTCGCCTACGGCGAGGACTTCGCCGAGTCGGCCGAGGCCGCCGGCTACCAGTACGACACGCTGCTGCAGGACATCCTGAACACGGGACTGCGGTGGAGGCCGGAGGGAGTGGGATGAATCCGACGTATTTCGATATCCGATCGGCGTTCTGGAAGCGCGCCGTTGAACGGGCGTCCGACTACGAGACCTACCTGGCCGAATCGCCCGCCCCCCAGGCGGCGCGGTGGCGGCAGCAGGAATCTCGAGTGCCGCCGCTTGGTCCTGCCGACAGGGAACGGCTCACGGGCCACGGCTGCCCGATGCACGTGCTCGTCGTCTCCGGCGTCTGGTGCGGTGACTGCGTGCGGCAGGGGCCGATCATCAAGCAGCTCGCCGACGCCGCAGGGGCTGACGTGCAGCTCCGTCTGATCGACCGCGATCTCGACCCGGCGGTACGCGACGAGGTGCGCATCCTCGGCGCGATGCGGGTGCCGGTCGCGATCTTCCTCACCACGCAGTTCCTGGAAATCGGCCGCGTCGGCGACCGGATGTTGAGCACCTACCGGCGGAAGGCGATCACGGAGGTCGGCGCCGCGTGCGCGCTGCCGGGCGCCCGCACGCCGGTGGACGAAACCCTGGCGGAACGCGGCGAGTGGATCGATGTCTTCGAACGGATGCTGCTGATGGTGCGCCTGAGCCCCGTGACGCGGGAGGCCGTGGACGTCGTGTAGCTTTGTGTCTTCGTGTCTTTGTGGTACCCTGACGCCTCGCGGACCGGTCTGCTCCCCTTCATATCCGTGCGGCCGCCGCGGAGGACTCGCCCGACCATGGAAGAATTGAATCCCTCGATCCGTATCATCATCGCCTGGTTCGCCGGCGCGCTCGCCATCGTGGTGTTCCGCGAGCCGGTGCTGGAGTTCCTGCACGTCGTCCACCTGACCGTCCGCACCGGGTACTCCACCGTGCCGACGGCGCCGATGGCGGTGCCGCAGGTCGCGTCGGACATGTTCTGGGCCGCGGTCTGGGCGATGGGGCTGGCGTTCCTGACCGTGAAGCGGCCGACCGGCGCCACGATGTTCAGGAACTCGATCATCTACGGTGCGGTGGCGCTCTCGATCGTGCAGTGGGTGTTCATCGCGATGGCCAAGCAGCTCCCGCTGTTCGACGGCGGCCACCCCGGTGAGATCATCACGACCCTGCTCAGCAACGGCGCCTGGGGATTCGGCACGGCGCTCTTCCTGCTCGTGTTCTCGTTTGCCACGGTCAAGCTCTCGCCGCTCAGCCTGACGTAAGAGAACAGATCCATAGGACAGCGGTCAGCATTTTTTCAGTTGCGCTGGGGCCCCACCCCCAGCGCGAGCTGACGCTGATTCCTCGCTCGGGATTCACGTGTCCCTCGCTCGGAATAGCCGCGGGCGCTCCCACCGTTGCTCCTCTGTCTCAGCAGCCTGATCCTCAGTGCTTCCTCCGCGGCCTCCGCGCCTCCGCGTGATCAGATATCGATCTGCATCCCGATCTCGACCACCCGGTCCGTCGGGATGTGGAAGAAGTTGGTGGCGTGGCGGGCGTTGCGTGACATGAAGGCGAAGAGGCGGTAGCGCCAGAGCGTCATCTGGCCGCGCGATGAAGGCAGGAGCGTTTCGCGGCCGAGGAAGAACGTGACGTCGGTCGGGCTGACGTCGAGCCCGCGCCCGCGCACCCGGCTCAGCACCTCGAGCGCGTTCGGATCCTGCATGAACCCGAAGTGGGCCGTGACGCGATAGAAGCCATCCCCGAGATCCTGGATATCCACACGCTCGTCACCGGTCACGCGCGGAATATCCTCCGTCACGACCGTCAGCAGCACGATCCGCTGGTGCAGCACCTTGTTGTGCCGCAGGTTGTGGCGGAGCGCGATCGGCACGCCGTCGGGGCTCCCCGTCATGAAGACGGCGGTCCCGGGGACCCGCACGGGCGGATTCGCGCGGATGCCGGCGAGAAACGCGTCGAACGGCAGGTTGATCAATCGCTGCCTGGCACTCAGGAGCTGCCGGCCACGCTGCCACGTGGTCATCGTGGCGTACAGGAGAGCGGCCACCACCAGCGGGAACCAGCCGCCGTGGGCGATCTTCAGGAGGTTGGCGCCAAAGAACGCCAGATCGATCGAGATGAAGAACAGCGTGAAGATCGCCGTGGTGGCGAGCCGCCATCCCCACAGCTCGCGCTCGACGAACGCCAGCAGGATCGTCGTAATCACCATCGTCGTCGTCACGGCCACGCCGTACGCCGACGCCAGGTTGCTCGACGACTGGAACCCGAGCACCAGGCCGATGGTGGCCAGCATCAGCCCCCAGTTGACCTGCGGCACGTAGATCTGCCCCATCTCCTGCGACGAGGTGTAGTCGATCTCGACGCGCGGCAGGTACCCGAGCTGCACCGCCTGCTGCGTGAGCGAGAAGGCACCCGAGATGATCGCCTGCGAGGCAATGACGGTCGCAAGCGTCGAGAGCACGACCATCGGATACAGCCAGGTCGATGGCACCAGGCGATAGAACGGCTGGTGCGCCGCCTGCGGATCCGTAATCAGGAGGGCGCCTTGCCCGAAGTAGTTCAGCACCAGCGCCGGCAGCACCACGGTGAACCAGGCGATGCGGATCGGGCGTCGGCCGAAGTGGCCCATATCGGCGTAGAGGGCCTCGCCGCCGGTCAGCACGAGGAACACGGCGCCGAGCACCAGGAAGCCGGTCGTGCCGTTCTGGACGAAGAACCGCACCGCGTGCACGGGATTGATGGCCGTCATGACGTGCGGCTGCCGCACGATCGCATTGACGCCGAGCGCCGCGATCGTGATGAACCACACCAGCATGATCGGCCCGAACACCGCGCCTACCTTCGCGGTGCCGCGATTCTGGACGAGGAAGAGCGCGACCAGGATCACAATCGTGATCGGAATCACGTAGGGCTGGAAAACGGGCGTCGCGACCTCGAGGCCCTCGACCGCGCTCAGCACCGAAATCGCCGGCGTGATCATCCCGTCGCCGTAGAGCAGCGCGGCGCCGAACAGGCCGAGCGCCACCAGGAACCACCGCCGCGGCGTGTGCGAGCCGCGTCCCGGGCGCACGAGCGCCATCAGCGCCAGGATCCCACCCTCTCCCCGGTTGTCCGCCTGCATCACGAACACCAGGTACTTGATGGAGATGACGATGATGCGGGCCCAGAAAATCAGGGAGAGGACGCCGAGCACGTTGTCGGGGCTCGGCGCGATGGCGTGCTCGCCGAAGAAGCACTCACGCAGCGAATAGAGCGGGCTGGTGCCCAGGTCGCCGTAGACAACGCCGAGCGCGACGAGCGCGAGACCGCTCGCGCGCCAGGTACTCGGCTTCGTGGCGGCCGTTTCAGTGACGGTAGTCATGCCAGGCCGGGATCTGCTCCCCGGCCGGGACCGGGGAGCAGCCCGGAACAAGACAGTTTACACTTCGGACAGGCAGACGCCAACATGGGTGACCAATCCGTTTCCGCCGCGCCTGGCCCCTCCGACGTGCACCTGTGGTGCCTGCCGCTGGTGCGCCCGTTCGCGGCCGTCGAGCGCGAGCCGCTGATTGAGTGGCTGTCGGAGGATGAACGGGCGCGACACGCGCGGTTTCTCTTCGAGCCGGACCGGGATCAGTTCCTCGCGGCGCATGCCCTGGCGCGCGGCCTCCTGGCCCGCGCGCTCGAGTGCCGGCCCATCGATCTCGCCTTCCGGGCGACGGCCCACGGCCGGCCGGAGCTCGCCGGCGAGGCGGCCTGGCGCTTCAACCTGTCGCACACTCGCGGTCTCGTGACCTGCGCGCTCGTGCAGCGGCGCGACATCGGGGTGGACGTGGAGTGCCGCGACCGCGCGGAAGACCACGTCGATCTCGCGCGGCGCTTTTTCGCACCTGAGGAAGCCGATGCGATCGAGCAGGCGCCGCCGGCGGAACGTCGCGCCCTGTTCCTCGAGTACTGGACGCTCAAGGAAGCGTACCTGAAGGCGGTGGGGGCCGGCCTCGCGCATTCTCTTCGACGCGTCGCCTTCAGGCTCCCGTCGGCCGGCCGGATCAGCGTGATGGCCAACGGAACGGACGAATCGGAGGCCTGGCTGTTCGAGCGCCGATGTCCGACGGCGCTACATCATCTGGCGGTGGCCGTGCGCCGCGAGGGGCCGGGGGACGTGCTCCGGCTCTCGTCCTTCGTCGTCGACGTGCCCACCCTCGTGGGTTGGTTTCAGGAATGAGAGTGGTCGGGCGAGTGCGCGGACGGCTGCGCTGACCCGGCATTCCTCTGCACGTCGTGAATCGAGAGGAGCAGCGACGGCACCGCCACGACCACGAGGAAGAGCACGATCAGGGTCGAGCCCAGCGCCAACGGGTGCCCGTGCGCCCAGGCGACCAGCGTCAGCGCGCCGGCGGCCATGAACAGCAGCCCGCCATAGAGCAGCGTGCGTGCGCCCGTGCGTGAGCCGATTCGCGCGATCTGCTCAGGCGTGAACCGCCGAATCATCCGCAGGGAGGCGCCAAACGCGGCCCCGATCACGATCAGCATCACCATCGTGCCGAGCCCGAACAGCAGGCCCGGAATGAAGCCGAGCCAGGCGTTGGGCATAGCGGGGGCCGCCACGGTGTTTACGAACAGGGAGAAGCCCTCGAAGCCGAACCCCGCGACGAACCCGTGTACAAGCGTCCAGCGGATCGGCGGGGTCGACGAGGCCGGGCCGGCCGCGGGATCGTGGTGTCGTGACAGAATGCCGAGCGAGCTCTCCATCTCGGCGGGCTCGTCGTGATGATGGCCGACCAGGTGGATGTGCGGGAAGGAGCCGCCGCGGAGCACGACGATGCCGGCCGCCGACATCACGGCGCCGACGACGAAATAGACGATGCCGTTGATCGACGGCCGCAGTAGGTAGGGCGCGAGGGCGAGATACGACGCTTCGGAGATGATCATGCGCTGCAGCGTGAACGCCGCCGAAAAGTACAGGCCAGCGCGCATCCCCGAGCGGCTGCTGCCCGCGCCGATCGCATAGCTGAACGTAATCGGCCAGGTGTGCTCGTCGGGGAGCACGCCGTGCAGCAGGCCGAAGAGAAACGAATAGGCGAGGGCGCTCGACGGCGTCACACGGGTATGTTACTCGGGACCGTCTGTCGCGTTGCGATAGACTGGCAGGCCTATGACCTCTGAGCTCGACCTGCTCGTGTTCGGACCGCATGCCGACGATCTCGAAATCGGCCTCGGCGGGACGATCGCGAAGCACACCGCGCGTGGCCATCGCGTCGGCCTGTGCGATCTCACGCGTGGTGAGCTCGCCACCAATGGGACGCCGGAGCAGCGGCTGGTCGAGGCCGAAGAGGCGCGGCGCCTGCTCGGCGCAGCCTGGCGAGAGAACCTCGGCTGGCCGGATGGCCGCATCGGCGCCGATCCGTCACATCTTCCGGACGCGGTCGCCTTCATCCGCCGCTGCCTGCCGCGGACGATCGCCATTCCCTACTGGCACGATCGCCATCCCGATCACGAAGCCGCCAGCCGCGTGCTCACCGAAGCCGCGTTCAAGAGTGGCCTGCGGCGCTACGAGCCCGCGACCGAGGCCTGGCGGCCGGAACGGGTCTGTTATTACTTCATCAACGATGACGCCGAGCCGTCGTTCGTGGTCGACGTCACGGCGCACTACGACACCAAGCGCCGCGCGCTGGCCTGTCACGGCAGCCAGTTCAGGCCATCAGCTGGGGATGCGGCGCCCACGCGCCTCACCTCGCCGCGATTTCAGCAGCTCATCGAGAGTCGCGACGCGCGGTTCGGCGCACGGGCGGGCGTCGCATGGGCGGAAGGCATCGTCGTGAAGACGCCGATCCTCCGCGAGGACCTCCTGGCGTGAACATCGGCATCATCTGTTACGGCTCGGTCGGCGGCAGCGGCGTCGTCGCGACCGAGCTCGCGCGTTCGCTGGCGGGCCGCGGTCACCAGATTCACCTGATCAGCACGGAAACGCCGTTCCGTCTCGGGGAATACCAGCCGGGCCTCACCTTTCACCGGGTCGAGACACCCGCCTATCCGTTGTTCCGGGAGCCGCAATACGTGCTCTCGCTCGCCAACACGGTCGTGCGGGTCGCACGCAAGGTCGGCCTCGACATCCTGCACGCGCACTACGCGATACCACACGCGACGGCAGAGTATCTCGCGATCCAGATTCTCAAGAAGACTGGTGGCGTCCGCATCCCACGGGCGGTGACGACCCTCCACGGCACCGACATCACGCTGCTCGGCAGCGATCCGTCCTACACCGAGGCGGTGGCGTTCGGCATCGAGGAGTCCGACGGGGTGACCGCCGTCTCGGAGAGCCTGAGGGCGGATACATTTCGCGAGCTCGGGGTGAAGCGCGACATCCGGGTGATTCCGAACTTCCTGGACTGCGGCGTGCATCGGCGGAGGTTCAGCCAGGCGCTCCGCGACAGCTTGTGCAACGGCCGGTTCACGCGCCTCATCACGCACGTGTCCAATTTCCGGCCCGTGAAGCGGGTGGAGGCCGTCGTCGAAGTGTTTCGGCTGGTGCAGGCGGTCCGCCCCGACACGCGGCTGCTGCTGGTCGGCGAAGGCCCGGACGTCGGCAAGGCGTCCCGCCTCGTGCAGCAGGCTGGCCTCAGCGACTCCGTCGCGATGCTCGGCGAGCAGGATCAGGTGATCTCACTGCTCTCGGTCTCGGATGTGTTCCTGCTACCGTCGCGCCAGGAAAGCTTCGGGCTCGCGGCGCTCGAGGCCATGGCCTGCGACGTGCCGGTCGTCGCCTCGCGCGTAGGAGGCTTACCAGAGGTGGTCAACGACGGCGAGACGGGCCTGCTGCACGCCCCCGACGACCTGGCCGGCATGGCGGCCTCGGTGATCCGACTGATCTCGGACGAGCTGCTGCGAACGTCGATGGGGCACGCCGCGCGCCGGACGGTGGAACAGCGCTTCTGCGCCGATCTCATCGTGCCGAAGTACGAGGGTTATTATCGCGAAGTATTGGGAAACGCCGGATGAAGCCGCAAGCGCCTGCGGCTCGCGCGAGGTGCCGGAGGGAAGCGAGGCGAAGCCGAGCCGCCGAGCGCGCGCGCGTGGGGGTGGGGCCCCACGCGCTCTAATAAATGCCGCACCGCTTAGAACGCGTAGCCCGCTCCGACGTAGAAGAATCCCACGTTCGTGCCCGATCCGGTCGTGAAGAGCCGATCGTAGCGGATCGAACCGTCGAAG
>JANWLS010000014.1 GCA_025450765.1 Vicinamibacterales bacterium
CTGCGCGATCTGCTCGCGCGGTATGCGAGCGTGCGCGAGGATCACCTGCGCTACCTGCAGAAGTGGGGCATCATCCGCCCGGTCGTGCGCACCAACGCAGAGGTCTACTTCGCCTTCTCCGATCTCGGGATCATCAAGCAGGTGAACGCGGAGCTGGAACAGGGCATCGCCTTCCGGCGGATCCTCCGGACGCTCGCACCGCCCGGACGCGACGGGCAACTCGCCTTCGACTTCCGGATCGAAGCCGCTCCCGCACGCATCCTGCAGCTTCGCCGGCCGGCCGGCCCATCGTCCACGAGTGCGGGAGGAGCCGGCGCGAAGGCTGGCCCCTATACCAATGGGATAGCCGCCCCGTCTGCCGCATCGGCGGCGATGGCGGAGCAATACTTTCTCGCGGCGTCAATCCTGGACGATGGGGATGAGTCGAAGCAGGAGCAGGCGGCGGCGGCGTATCGCAAGGCGCTCGAGGCCGACCCGTATCTCGCGGCGGCGCTCATCAACCTCGCCAACATTCATTACGCGCGCAACGAGCTCGCCGAGGCGCAGGCGCTCTACGAACGGGCGATCGGCCTCGAACCCGACTTCTTCGAAGCCCACTTCAATCTGGGGAACATCTACCACGACCTCGGCCGGCTCGAGGAGGCGATCGGCTGCTACCGGACGGCGCTCACGCTGGCGCCGACCTACGCCGATGCGCATTTCTACCTGGCCGTGGCGTGCGAAAAGAGCGGGTTGTCGCAGGAAGCCAGGCCCCACTGGAAGGCCTATCAGAACCTGGCGCCCAACGGCGAGTGGGTGGAGCTGGCGCGGGAGTTCTCGGACTAGGCGCTAGTACGACGAGTAATCCCTCTTCTTCGGTGTCCTGCGCAGCTTGTAGAAGTTGCAGTCGGGGCACCAGGCTTCCGCATCGAAGCTCGTCGATCCGGCGAGCGGCAGCACGTCGCGATGGCCGCAGCATTCCACCCCGTTGTTGTCCTCGGGCGGGCGCCGCCAGCGGCAGGATCGGAAGCGCGTCACCGCTTCGGAGAGCTGCACCGCGGGCGCGGGCGCTGGGGCCGGAGACGGGACATCCTGCGTCATGCCCGTGCCGCCGTCGGTGCCGCGCCGCAGTCGGTCGAATCCGCCTGGCGAGTAGTTATCGCTCATGATTGGCTCCACGATCCCGAGCGACGGTCGAGGGAGTGAAGGGAATGGCCCGCTCGATCGCGGCAAACGTCCGCCGCTCTTCGGGCGCGACCAGCGTGAGCGCGATCCCTTCGTGCTGCGAGCGGCCGGTGCGGCCGGCGCGGTGCACGTAGCTGTCGACCGTGTCGGGCACCTCGTAGTTGACCACATGGCTGATCGCGTCGATATCGAGGCCGCGCGCCGCGATGTCGGTGGCGACGAGCACCGGGTAGCGTCCCGACTTGAAGCCTTCGACCGCCTGCTGCCGCCGCTCCTGGGTGCGGTCGGCGTGCAGCGCCGCCGCGCGGATGCCGGCGCCGGCGAGCCGCAGCGTGAGCCGATCGGCGCCGCGCTTGGTGCGGACGAACACGAGCACGGGGCCGGAGGTGCGGCGGAGGAACGCCGCCAGCCAGCCGGCCTTTTCGCCCGCCGCCAACTCGTGATACTCGTGCGCGATGGTGCTGGCCGGCGCGCTCCGGGAGCCCACCTGGACGTACTTCGGATCGTGGACGATATCGACCGCCAGATCCACCACATCCTGCGACATCGTCGCCGAGAACAGCAACGTCTGCCGCGCGGCTGGCAGCTGGCCGATGATGCGCTTCACATCGGGCCAGAAGCCCATGTCCATCATCCGGTCGGCCTCGTCCAGGACGAGGAACTTGACATGGTCCAGGTGCGCGTTGCCCTGGCGCATGTGGTCCTGCAGCCGGCCCGGGGTGGCGACGAGGATGTCGGCGCCGCCCTTGAGGGCCCGCTCCTGCGGATCCATCGGCACGCCGCCGTACACGGCGGCGCTGGTGATCGAGGTGTGATACGAGAGCCCGTGCAGATCGTCCTCGATCTGCACGACGAGCTCGCGCGTCGGCGCGAGAATCAGCGCGCGGCTGTGCGGCGACGGGGGCTCATTGATCAGGCGATGCAGAATCGGCAGCACGAAGCCGAGGGTCTTGCCGGTGCCGGTTTCAGCGCAGGCAATCAGGTCGTGCCCGGCGAGGGCGAGCGGCATGACGGCACTCTGGATCGGGCGCGTCTCGGTAAACCGCCGGTCGCGCAGCCCCTCCAGGATCCGCTCGTCGAGGCCGAGCGTGGAGAAGGGGACCGGCGCCGAATCCACTTCGGTCGCGACGAGCGACAGCTCGCGCGGTTCGGGAGCCGGCGACGGGGCCGGGCGTGCGTGATGGCGGACGGGACGCCGCGACGGGCGGCGGCGATTGACAGATCGAACGTGGGGTGTTTCGGAATTCAATGGTGAATCTAGCGCGTGCGGAAGGTGATGATCCCGCGGACCGGGTCGTAGGGTGAGACGCCGACGGTCACCCGGTCGCCCGGAACGACCTTGATGCGAAAGCGCCGCATGCGCCCGCTCAACTGCGCGAGCACTTCGTGCCCGGCGTCGCACTGGACGCGATAGAGGCCGCCACTGTGGACAGCCACGACGGTGCCCTGCATATCAATCAGATCGTCCTTGCTCAACGGCTAGGTGTCCTTTCGTGAGAATGGGGAAAGCAAGCTGCCTTCCACCTTCAAATATTGTGCCATAAATCGAGGGTTTGGTCCACCAGCCTTCGCCGGCGGCTTCGGCGGGCAGAGGCCGCGCGCATCCGCGCCTCAACCCCGGGCCGCGATCGCGGGTCTATCCCTGTGAGGAGTGCACATGAACGTCCGCCGGATCGCAACGCAGCTCATCATAGCGCTGGCCCTGGCCGGCCTCACCGTGGTTTCCACCGCCTGCGCCTCGCCGCGCGGGCGCATGTACGTCCGAGTGGCGCCGCCCGTGCCCATCGTCGAAGTCCGTGCCGCGGCGCCCGATGCCGGCTGGGTGTGGGTGCCCGGCTATTACACCTGGAACGGCCGCGGGTACGTGTGGCTCGCGGGACGCTGGGAGCGGCCGCCGCGCGGCCGGTTCGTGTGGGTTCCGGCCCATTGGACGCGTTCGCGCCGCGGATGGTATTTGGTGCGCGGCCATTGGCGGTGATGGGCCGCCTCTACAGATCGCGCACGGCGTCTTCCACGCGCTGGGCGAGGGCGGCGTAATCCTCCCCGTCCAGCCGCATGGGCGCGCCGAAGGCGACCCGCACCCGGCCCGGTCGTGCCATGTGATACCCGACGCCGAGAACCCTCGTCAGCCCATCCAGGCGCACCGGCACCACCGGCACCTGCAGCCGGGAAGCGATCATCCCGATCCCCGGCCGGAACGGGCTCAGCTCTCCTGTTTCGCTCCGCTTCCCCTCCGGGAAAATCAGGAGGGACTGTCCGCGGCTGACGAGTTGTTCCCCGATATATCTCAGCGTCTGCCGCGCACCCGCCTCGCGCTGCGGCAACGGGAATGCGTTGAACACGCCGGCCGCCAGGTAGTAGTTGAGGCTATTGGTGAACCGTTCACGCCAGTCATGCTCGGCCGGAAAGAAGTGGGCGCGGAAGAACTCCTTCGCCATCGCGGTCGACAGGCGGTAGCGCCACCGCGGTGGCAACGCGGCGAGGATGACCGGCGTGTCGAGATGGCTTTGGTGGCTGGCGGCGAAGATCACGGGGCCCTGAAGATCCCGCTGGTGCTCGAGGCCGTCGACGCGCAGCCATGCGTACACGCGCGTGTGCGGCTTCAGCACGCCGCCGAGGCTCGCGCGCCGCACCCATCGCATCGGACGCGACTGGTTCCACTCGGGGAATTCGAAGACCTCCGCCGGCGCGGCACTCGGCCCGGCCCCCGGCGTCGACGGCTGCTCGACCAGCTTCTGCAGATCCGCCAGGCTCGTCTCGCCGATGAGCGCGCGCTCGTCGACGCGCGTCTGGAATGCATCCTCGATGGATGACAGGAGCTCGATCCGCTCGAGCGAGCTGAGGCCCAGCTCCGCGAGCGTCGTCCCCGGCTTGAACGTCCGGTTGCCGGTGAAGCGCGCGAGCAGCGCCTCGAGATCGGTAGCCGGCGCCGCGATCGCGGCCTGGGGCTGGCCGCCGCTGGCCACCCAGCCCTTGATGGCGGCCCGCTTCAGCTTCTTCGTCCCTTCGGTGCGCGGCAGCGAGTCGCCGGGCCAGACGAGCGCCCGCCGGATCTGCTGATGCTCTTCGAGCCGCGTGTTCGCCTCGCGCACGACGGCGTCGCGATCCGTCCCCGGCTCGAGCACGAGCACCGCGTGCACGCGTTCGCCGCCTCCGGATGTCCCGGGAACGGGTGCGCCCACGACGGCCGACTCCCGCACGCCCGGCAGCGCGTTGATCACCCGCTCGATGTCCTCCGGAAAGACGTTCAGCCCCTCCGGCGTCACGATCATTTCCTTCTTGCGGCCGCGGATGAACAGGCGCCCCTGGTCGTCGATGTCGCCGATGTCGCCGGTATGGAACCAGCCGTCCTCGAAGGCTTCCGCGTTCGCCGCCGGCGCGTTGTAGTAGCCGGACGTGACGTTCTCCCCCTTCACGAGAATCTCGCCATCGCCGGCGATCTTCACCTCGACGCCCGCCATCGGCTTGCCGACTGATCCCTGGCGCGTGCCGAAGAGCGGATGGTTCAGGCTGACGATCGGCGCGGTCTCGGTGAGGCCGTAGCCCTGGACGACGAGAAAGCCGAGATGCGACCAGAACTGCTCGAGCGCCGGGTCGAGCGGCGCGGCGCCGACGACGAAGGCCCAGAACTTCAGGCCGAAGAGGCGGTGGACTTTGCGGTAATGCCACCAGCGGGTCACGGCATTCTTCAGAGAGCGTGGGGCCCCACCTTCATCATTCGCGCCGGGGCCCCACCCCCGGCGCTGGCCGCTTCGTGACTTCGCACTCCGCGGCGGCTCAAGGCTGTCACGCGCGGGCTCCGCTGAAGGGGCCACCCGCAACACATGATCCGTGAGCACGTCGAGAATCTTCGGCACCGACACGACCACCGAGATCCGCCGCCTGCGGACCTGCTCGACGATGTCGGCGGGGTTGTAGCCGCGGATGAACAGCACGGTGCCGGGGAGCATCGGCGGCACGAAGGTCGCCATCGCCTGGCCGAACATGTGGCTGAGCGGCAGCAGGTTCAGGAAGCGGATCGGAAAGAACGGCTTGCCGTACTTCCGATACTTCCGCACCTCGCGCTCGATCGGGACGATGTTGGCGAGGATGTTGGCGTGGGTGAGGACGACGCCCTTGGGCTCCGCGGTCGCGCCGGACGTGAAGATGATCTCGGCGACATCGTCGCGTGCGATGGAGACCGCCGGCGGTTGACCATCGGACCACGGCAGGTTCGCGAAGGGCACCACGCGCACGTCGGCCGGCAGCGACTCGCCGAGACCGGGCGAGACCTCATCGCCCACGAGCACGAGGCGCGCCTGGACGATACCGCGCACGCGCTCGAGAAAGGCGGCCGATGCGCGGTAGTCGATCGGCACCGCGATGGCGCCCGCGACGAGACAGCCCCAGAGCGCGACGATCCACTCCGGCCGGTTCTCGCCCCAGAAGATGACCTTGTCGCCCTTCGCGAGGCCCTGCTCGTGGAGGCGCGCGGCAAACCCGCGCGCGGCGGCCGCGACCTCCGCGTAGCTGTACGACCGCGTGCGGTATCCATCGTCATGGACGAGAAACGTGCCGCGGGCGGAGGCGAGGTCGGTGAAGAAATCGATGAGCGTGTCGCGGGGCATGCCTGAATTATGATTATCGCACCCGCGACCCAGGTTCACCCGATGCCATCACCGCCTTCGCGCCCCGGCGTCAGCTCGCTCCACGAAGGATTCCTGCAGACGGCGCTGCGGCGGTTCTTCGAGCGGGCCGAGTTCTCGGTCGAGCCGGTGATTGTCGAAGCGGGTGATACCGGCATCGCCGTTGCGGTCGGGGAGGATGGGCGCCTTCTCACCGTGCGCTGGCTCGGCACGCTCTGCGTGCTGCGGGTGTCGGAGCGGCGCCCGTTCTCGGCGCACGAGGTGCGGATGGCGCGGGCGATCGCGACCGTGCTCGAGACGCGCTACCGGGCCATTTTCAATCCGCACATGATGGCCGAGGAGCGGGAGCTGTTCCGCGGCGTGCTGGAGGACCGCTATATTGGCGCGTTCCTCGAGGGCGGCCATCACCGCTCGGAGGGCGACGGCCTCGCCGACAGCGTCGCGGCCGCCATCGAGGTGCTGCGCGTGGCGGCGCTCTCGACGTATGAGAATCGCTCGATTTCCACCGGCGTGCTGATGCTCGGCCGCCCGTACACGCCTCGGCTGCCGCCGCTCCCGGATCTGCCGAGCTCCCCGTACGCGCCGCCGCCGTTTGCGAGCGCCCTCACGGCGACGCGCAGCTTCTATCGCCTGGCGGACGGCGAGCAGACGCTGTTCCTGGTCGATCGCGACAATATGCTGATCGACATCATCGACGCGCGGCGATGGGCGCGCGACAGCGGGGCGCCTCCCGCGCCGCACGCACCCGTGCCGCAGACGTACCATGCGCACGCGCTCGCGACGGCCAACGGCACCGATGTGTGCGTGGTGCTCGGGCCGACGCAGGAGATGAAAATCTTCGCCGAGGGGACGCAGCTCTTCTCGTTTCACAACGCGAGCTGGCACCTGCTCGACGTCCAGGCGAAATACGATCAGTGGGCGGCCGCCGTGGACGCGGCGCCGCTCGCGGAGTGCCTGTTCCAGGCCGCGCTCGACCTCGCCGATCGTCGCGAAGGCGCCCTGTTCGTCGTCCTGCCCGAGAGCGGCGCAGGTGCCGACAGGCTCATCGCCCCCGCCGATCGGCTCGACCTGGCGAGCGGCCGCCCGGCGCTCGTTCACTCGTCGCGTCGCGATCTGCTGTATCTTTTGACCGGCCGATCGGTCACGGATCTGGATCCCAGCGTGCTCGGCGCGCTCGCCTCCCTCGATGGCGCCATCGTTGTCGATCGCACCGGACGCCTGCTGGCGGCCGGCGCGATTCTGCGGCATCCGCCCGTCGAGGAAATGACGTGGGTGCCCGAGGGCGCGCGGACGACGGCGGCGCTCGCGGCCAGCCGCTATGGGCCGGTGCTGAAGGTGAGCGAGGACGGCATCATCACGTTTTTCGACGGAGAGCGCATATGGGACATTTGAGACACGGCGCGATCGTGCTGGCCGGCGTGCTGATGGCCGGCATCCCCACGGCAGGAGCCCAGGCGCCCGCCGCCCCTGCTCCGGCGGTGTCGCTGCAGCCGGCGATGGGACCGGTGTGGCCGGCGCTGTCAGCCGCCGAGCGCGGCCAGGTGATGAAGTTCGCCGAAGACTACAAGGGCTTCATGTCGAAGGCGAAGAGCGAGATGACCTTCGTCCACGAGACGGAGCAGATGGCACGGGCCAGCGGCTTCAAGCCGTGGTCATCGAGAATCACGAAGGCCGAGATGGTGGCAGGCTCGCGCTGGTACGCGATCAACCGGGATCGGACCATCGTCCTCTTCGTCGTCGGCCGGCAGCCGATCACGAGCGGCGTCCGGATCATCAACGCGCACATCGACGCCGTCCGCATCGAGCTCAAGCCGAAGCCGTTCCGCACCAGCTTCGACGTCGTGCTGATGGATACGCAGACGCACGGCGGCATCAAGAATTACCAGTGGGTGAACCGTCCGCTCGCGCTCATCGGCCGCATCGACAAGAAAGATGGGACGACCATCTGGGTCGACATCGGCAACAAGCCTGGCGATCCCGTGTTCCTCATCCCGGATCTCGCGCCGCATGTCGACAAGGACTTCCGCAGCCGGACGATGGACGAGGTGATCAAGACCGACGAGCTGAAGCCGATCTTCGCGTCGACGGCGCAGGAGGCCGTGAACGCCCTGCAGGCGAAATACGGCGTCACGCCCACCGACCTGCTGTCGGCCGACCTGCAGCTCGTGCCGGCGACGATGCCGTTCGACATCGGGATGGATCGGCAGCTCATGGGTGTGTATGGGGATGACGACCGCCTGAGCGGCTACGCCGACATGCGGGCGATTGCGGACGTGAAGGTGCCCGACAAGACGGCGATCGCCTACGGCGTGAACAACGAAGAGGTGAGCTCCTGGACGACCGGCGTGGAGTCGGCCTGGTTCGGGACGCTGATGGCCGAGATGATCTCGGCGCAGAACGGCGGGACGTACAACGACCTGATGCTGCGCCACGCCTTCGCCAACTCGCAGGCGCTCGAGTCGGACTGCACGACGGCGCTCAACCCGCTCTTCCCGCAGCCGCAGGATCCCATCGCTTCGTCGCGGCTGGGCTACGGGCTCGTCGTCAAGGAGTACGGATCGGGTAAGCAGGGGCTGTCGGAATATTTCGCGAAGGTGCGGCGGATCTTCGACGACGCCGGCGTGAAGTGGCAGACTCATTCGTACCGCGCCGGCTACGGCGGCGGCACGATCGCGCAGTGGTTCGCCAACGCGAACATCGACGTGCTCGACGTCGGCGTCGGCATCCTGAGCATGCACGCACCGATCGACGTCTCGTCGAAGGTCGATGTGTGGGAGCTCTATCGCGGCTTCGTGGCGTTCTTCAATGCGCCCGGGCAGGCGCCGGCGGCCACGGCGGAGCGGAGACCGTAGACTGTAGACTGTAGACCATGAAGATTTTTCTAACAGGGGCCACCGGCTACATCGGATCCGCCGTGCTCGACGCGCTCATTCGCGCCGGGCACCAGGTGACGGCCATCGTACGGGACAACGAGAAGGCGGCGCGGGTCGCGGACCGCGGCGCGCAGCCCATCCTCGGCAACCTGGCCGAGCCGGACTTCTGGCGGAAGCGGGCCGAAGGGCACGAGGCCTACGTGCACACGGCGTTCGACTCCTCGCCGCGCGGGCCGGCCACCGACCGCACCGCCATCGACGTGCTGATGGCCATGGCCCGGCGCGAAGCGGGCAAGGGCCGCGGCCGCGGCCGGCTGTTCCTCTACACGTCGGGCCTCTGGGTGCTCGGCCGCGCGCCCGAGCCGATCGACGAGAGCGCGCCGCTCAATCCCATCCAGATTTCCGCCTGGCGCGCTCCGCACGAGCAGGTCGTTCGGGACGCGGCGAGCGGGGGCCTGCGCACGGCCATCATCCGCCCAGGCATTGTCTACGGCGGCGCGCGCGGGATCATGGGCGATGTGTTTCGTTCGGCGGTGAACGGCCTCGTGCGGGTGATCGGCGACGGGAACAACCGCTGGCCGCTCATCTACGAGCGCGACGTCGCGGACCTGTACGCGCGTGTGGTCGCCAACGAGGCGGCTGAAGGCGTCTACCACGCCACCGACGATGCCGATGAACGCGTCAACGACATCGTCGAGGCGATTTCGCCGTATCTCAACACGCGGCCCGACGTGCGGCACGTCCCGATCGAGGAAGCGCGATCGAAGATGGGCGTGTACGCCGACGCGCTCGCCCTCGACCAGGTGGTCCGCAGCCCGCGGTCGCGCGAGCTGGGTTGGGCGCCGCAGCTCCACTCCGTGTCCGGCAACGCGGCGCGGCTGCTGGAGGAGTGGAGACGCGGACAAGAGGCCTGAAGCCTATCCGTTCTTGATCTCCCCG
The DNA here is from genome assembly GCA_025450765.1 of Vicinamibacterales bacterium. Lineage (GTDB taxonomy): Bacteria > Acidobacteriota > Vicinamibacteria > Vicinamibacterales > CAVVIG01 > JAGWRA01. Next base: position 9,602 of record JANWLS010000014.1, read on the forward strand.
AGCGTGGCCTTCGCCGTCCGGGCCTTGCCGTTCCGCAGGAACCCGATGGTCACATCGGTGCCCGGCTTCGTGCTCGCCACCTCGTTGCGAAGGCTGTTGCTGTCGCCGACCGCCGCACCCTGGAAGGTCGTAATCACATCGCCCTTCTGAAGGCCGGCCTGCTCCGCGGGGCTGCCGGCGGTCACGCTGTCGACGAGCGCGCCTTCCACCTTCGCCAGCCCGAGCTTCGCGGCAACATCCGCTGTCACGCCCTGCACCGTCACGCCCAGCTGGCCGCGTCGCACGCTGCCGGTGTCGATGAGCTGTGTCATGACGTTCTGGGCCATGTTCGACGGAATCGCGAAACCGATGCCGATGCTGCCACCCGAGGGCGAGATGATCTGTGAGTTGATGCCCACCAGCTCACCCTGCGTGTTGACGAGCGGCCCGCCGGAGTTGCCGCGGTTGATCGGCGCGTCGGTCTGCAGAAAGTCCTCGTAGCTGCCGTCGCCGAGGCTCGTGGCCCGTCCCTTCGCGCTGATGATGCCCATCGTCACCGTCCGGCCGACGCCGAGCGGATCGCCGACGGCGAGCACGACGTCACCCACGCGCACCTGGTCGGAGTTCGCGAGCGGAATCGTCGCCAGCCCTTTCGCGTCGATCTTCAGCACGGCGAGGTCGCTCGGCTTGTCGGAGCCGACCACCCTGGCGGGGAACGAGCGACGGTCGCCCAGGTCGACGGTGATCGAGTCGGCGCCGTCGACGACATGGTCGTTGGTGAGGATGTAGCCGTCGGAGCGGACGATCACGCCGGAGCCGAGCGCCTGCTCGCGGTAGCTGCGCGGCTGCTCGCGGCGGGCTTCGGGGAAGAATTGCTGGAAGAAGGGTTCGTCCATCATCGGCGAGGCGGCGGCGCGGACGCGCTGGCTGGTGTGGATCGTGACGACGGCCGGTGCCACCTTCGCGACGATGTCAGCGTACGAGGCAACGGGCGCGGTGGCTTGTCCATTTCCGCAGGGGCCACCCTTTGTGGCGGCTGTCGCCGCCGACGCTGAAACGCCGGTGGCCGCCCGCGACTGCGCATCCACGATGTCACGGGCCGCGAATCCGCCGCCGAACAGGGTGATGGCCGCGACGATAGCCACCCAGTGCGAGGCGCGGCGGGGAAGAACCGATCGAGTCTCTGGCATGGTGTCCTCTCTTTCTCTCTTCTTATGAGACGACACGCAGCCTTGCGGGACGATTGCGGGGAGATTACATCTGTGAAAGGCGGGGCAATTCGACGAGGAACTCGGCGCCGCGGCCTGGCTCGCTGATGACACTGGCCTCGCCGCCGTGGGCGCGGGTGATGGCGCGCACGAGGCTCAACCCGAGACCGAGGCCCCGCGCCGAGCGGCTCGAGTCGCCGCGATAGAGGCGGTCCCAGATCCGATCGAGGTCCTGCGGCGGGATGCCGGGCCCGGTGTCGCGGACGTGAATGCGGACTCGTCCGCCCGTTTCCTCGGCCGAGAGCTCGACCGCGCCTCCGGCCGGTGTGTACTTCACGGCGTTGTCGAGGAGATTGGCGAGCGCCTGCCGCATGCGCACGTGATCGACGCGGATCGTCAGCGGCGGCGGCTCGACGACCCGAAGGGTGAGGTTCTTCTCTTCGGCGAGCTCACTGTAGAGATCGGCCACCTCCGCGAGCAATTCGCCCACCACCACCGGCTCGCGCTGAAGCGTCATCACGCCGGTTTCCGCCTCGGAGATGTCCATCAGCGTGTCCAGCATCGCGATCACCTGCTCCGATTCTTCGACACAGTCAGTGAGCGCGTCGCGGAGGGCGTCGCCGCCGGCCGGCGCCTGGAGCGCCAGCTCCGCCGTGCCGCGCAGCCGCATCATCGGCGTCCGGAGGTCGTGCGCCACGTTGTCGAGTGCGCCGCGCATGCCGGCGATGAGCGACTCGATGCGATCGAGCATGTCGTTGAACAGACGCCCGAGCTCGTCGATCGCATCCGTCGTTGCGCCCGCCGGCACGCGAGCGTTCAGCCGGCCCGTATGGATGATCGATTGCACGGCGGCAATCAGCCGGTGCACCGGCACGAGCGCCGAGCGCGTGAGGAGCGCGCCGCCGAACAGGCCGATACCGATCATGATGAGGAGGGCGATCCCCAGATCGGCGCGAAACGCGCTCAGCGTCTCGTCGCGGTTCTGCGTGCTCTTGCCGACCTGGAACAGCGTGCCGTCGGCCAGGTGGGCCGAGTCGATCTCGAGCCGCGCAGCCCCGCCTCGCGCCGACACGATCGTCCACGGGCCGTCGGCGTCTGGCGCCGGAGCGGGGAGCGAGGCGGGATCGAAGCCGAGCCATCCGCTCGGCATGCTGTAGAAGATCGCCGCGGCGTCCGGCCCGACGACGCGGACGAAGAGCGGCTCGTGCCGCCCGGCGAGGGCGTCCGTCCGGACCATCTGCGTCAGCGCGTCGAGCCCGCCCTGCTCGTACTGGGTCGCGTAGCGGACCAGCGTGGAGTGGATGACGTCGCGGTCGCGATCCACGAGCGACCGCGCGAGCAGGGCATAGGTGATGGCGGCCAGCACCACCGCGCTGACCGCGAAGAGCGCGGCGTACCAGATCGCCAGGCGGAGGGCGATCCGCGCGGGTCGCGCCTTGTGAACCCCCGGCGGATCACTCTCGCTTGAGGACATAGCCCATGCCGCGGACGGTATGGATGAACGGCGCGTCGAAGGGTCGATCCACCTTCTCGCGCAACCGGCAGACGAGCACGTCGACGATGTTCGTGTGCGGGTCGAACGTGTAGTTCCACACGTGCGACATGATCATCGTCTTCGAGACGACGTGGCCGGCGTGGCGCATCAGGTATTCGAGGAGCGCCAGCTCGCGCGGGCGGAGATCGAGCGGCTGGCCGGCCCGCTCGGCCTGGCGCGAGAGCAAATCCAGCGAGAGCTCGCCGACCGTGAGTCGCGTCGGCTCCGTGGCCCCCGTCGCGCGCCGGATGAGGGCCTGCACGCGGGCGAGGAGCTCGGAAAAGGCGAACGGCTTGACGAGGTAGTCGTCCCCGCCCGCCTGCAACCCCTTCACCCGGTCGTCACCTGGTCGTTTCGCGCTCAGGATCAGCCCCGGCGTTGCCACCTTCCGGTGCCTGAGGCGCTCGATGAGGGTGAGGCCATCGAGCGCCGGGAGCATGACATCGACGATGGCGGCGTCGTAGGCCTGGGCCAGCGCGAGCCGGAGGCCGGTTTCGCCGTCGGCGGCCTGATCGACGGTAAATCCCGCCTCTTTCAGCCCCCTGGCCACGAATCCCGCAATCGTTGCGTCGTCTTCGACGACCAGCAGTTTCATGGGATCGTCAGCCGCCGGCCGGACGTTGTCTTGCCGGCGACTCGTCTGTTACACTGCGCGTTCGGCTCTCAGGAAATCAGCCTTGATGCGCTACGGACGTTTACCCTGGTCGGCCCTGATCCTCACCGCCGCGCTGTGCGCGGCCTGCGGCGGCTCGCCCACGCAGCCGACACCGGTCGGTACCGGGCGCGAAATTCCGCCCATCGGATCGAGCGCCCCGACGGCTCCGAGCCGGCCGCTCACGAAAACGTCGTTCGTGGCGTTCGGCGACAGCATCACGGCCGGCACGATCACGATGTTCAACGGGCTGCTCCGGCTGGTGGTCGCGCCGCAATCGTATCCCTACAAGCTGCAGGCGATCCTCACCGGCGAACACGGGGGCCAGCGGATTCAAGTGTACAACGAGGGGGTCCAGGGCGAGTGCGCCGGGTCCGATGGCATGGGGTGTGACGACATCGGGTCCGTGGGAACGAGCCGGCTGCCGGGCGTCCTGCGCGCCGACTCGCCGCAGGTGGTACTGCTGCTCCAGGGGATCGACGATCTCAACCCGCCGAACAACGCCGACATTCCAACGGTCATCGGCCATCTCCAGCAGATGATCGGCGAGGCGCAGGGAGCGGGTGCGACGGTCCTGATTGGCACGCTGCTGCCGCAGGTTCGCGGCGGATCGCGTGCGTGGTCGATCGATTTGATCCAGCCCTTCAACGCGCAACTGAAGGTGATGGCGGCAAGCGCTGGCGCGACGGTGGTGGACCTCTACACGCCGTTCGCCGCCGACCTCTCCCTCATCGGGCCAGACGGCCTCCATCCGACGGCCGCCGGGTACACCGAGATGGCGCAAGTGTGGGCGAACGCGATCGATGCGGCGTTTTCGATCCCGCTGCCCAAGGCGACCAGCAACAGCCCCGAGCCGCTAGTCCACAGGCCCTAGCATCTTCTTGGCGGCGTCGGTCGCCTCCTCCAGGCTCGTAATCTCCCCATCGAGCTGCCGCTCGTACACCTGCTTCAGGATCTCGCCGATGCGCGGGCCCGGCTTCAGCCCGAGCGCGAGCAGGTGCCGCCCGAGCAGGAGCGGCGGCGGCGGGCGGTGCTGCACGCCGAGGCTCCGGGCGCGCTCCACGAACCAGTCCATCGCCGTGCAGTCGAACGGCCCCGTGCGGCCGAGGCAATCAGACTTGGCGACGCGCGCCAGCAACTCCAGGTCGACCTTCTGCGCAAGCCGTCGAAACGCGCCGTCGCCCACCTCGTGGCGCGCCTTGTACCACATGCCGGGCGTGAGGTGATGCGCGACGATGCCGACGATTTGGGTGCGCGCGTCGTAGCCGTCCAGCGTCTGCACCTTGAGACGATCGAGGAACGAGAGCGTCGGGGCGACGCCAGCCTCTTCGTGGCCGGGTGAGCGGATCCGTCCATCCATGAAGGCCGTCGTGGCCGGCTTGCCAAGGTCGTGGCAGACCGCGCCGAGCATCACCGTGAGCCGTTCGGCGCGCCCGAGGTCGTCGACTCGCGTGCGCGCCTGGTCGATGACGAGCAGCGTGTGTACCCAGACGTCGCCCTCGGGATGCCACTCCGGCTCCTGCGGGCACTCGACCAGGGCGGCGAGCTCGGGGAAGAGCTGATCGATCACGCCCAGGTCGCGCGCGAGCGCGAAGCCGATCGACGGCGCCGACGCGCTGAGCAGCTTCTCGATTTCGCCCCAGATGCGCTCGGCGGGCAGATCGTTCAGCGGAATGCGGCGGCAGAGGGCGGCGGTGTCGGGATCGAGCGCGAAGCCGAACCGGGCGGCGAACTGGAGCGCTCGCAGGACGCGCAGACTGTCGTCCCCAAACGTGATCGGATCGACCGCGCGCAGGACGCCCTGCGCGAGATCTCCGCGGCCGTTCCAGGGATCGAGATATTCGTCGGTGAGCGGATCCCACGCGATCGCGTTGACCGTGAAGTCCCGTCGCCGCGACGCCTCCTCGATCGACATATCGGGATCGCCGTGCACCTCGAACCCGCGGTGCCCGTGGCCGACTTTCGATTCGCGCCGCGGCAGCGCCACGTCGATGCCGCCGACCTTGTACACGCGAAAGCTCTCGCCGACCGCCTCGACGCGGCCGTGCGCCTCGAGCAGGCGGCGCAGCGCCTCGGGCGCGACGCCGAACACTTCCAGGTCGATGTCCTTCGACGCATGCCCGAGCAGACGGTCCCGCACCCAGCCACCGACGATGAGCGCACGTCCACCAGCCTCGCGCACGGAGCGCGCGAGCAGGAGGGCGGAGTCGAGGGGAGCTGGGTTATTCGGAAGCTTAGTCAGCATTGTTTAGCTGCGCTGGGGCCCCACCCCCAGCGCGAACTGACGCTGATGCTTCGCTCGGGATTCACATGTCCCTCGCTCAGCATGGCCGCGGGCGCTACCACCTCTGAACTCCTGGTTCACCATTTCGAGGCCTGTGGCCTCTGGCCCGTGTGGCCGTTGGCTTGCTCGATCACCCAGCATTATGTATTGTTCGCGCCTATGTCTGACCCGACGATTCAACTGCTGAAAGAGCTCGTGGCGATCGACTCCGTGAACCCCTCGCTCGTGCCGGGGGCGGCGGGAGAAGGGCGTGTGGCCGACGCGGTGGCGCACGCGCTGCGGGCCGCGGGGCTCGACGTCGAGCTGCAGGACGCGGCACCCGGCCGGCCGAACGTCGTCGGCGTGCTGCGCGGGAAGCAGCCGGGCCGCTCGCTGATGCTGTGCGGCCACATCGATACGTTTGGTGTCGCCGGCATGGAGGCGCCTTTCACGCCGGTGGAACGCGATGGCCGGCTGTACGGCCGGGGCGCGCAGGACATGAAGGGCGGCGTGGCCGCGATGATGGGCGCCGCGCGCGAGCTGGCCGCGAGCGGCTGGCCGGCTGGCGAGCTCATCATCGCCGCGGTCGTCGACGAGGAGCACGAGAGCGTGGGCGCGGAAGCGCTCGTGCAACGGTGGAAGGCGGATGCGGCGGTCGTGACGGAGCCGACCGCGCTCGAGATCGTCGTCGCGCACAAGGGCTTCGCGTGGGTGGACATCGACGTGCACGGACGAGCGGCGCACGGCAGCCGGCCGCTCGAAGGGCGCGATGCCATCCTGCGCATGGGCCGCGTGCTTGCACGGCTCGAAGCGCTCGATCGCGAGCTGCAGGCGGGCGCGTCGCATCCGCGGCTCGGCACCGCTTCCCTCCACGCCTCGCTGGTGTCGGGCGGGCGCGAGTTGAGCAGCTATCCCGATCGCTGCGTGCTGCAGATGGAGCGGCGGACGCTGCCTGGCGAGGCGATTGACGCCGCCGGCCGCGAGGTGGAGCGGATTCTCGAGGCGCTCAGGAACGAGGATGCGAGCTTCGCGGCCGAGTGTCGTCCCGGCTTCGCGCGCGCGCCGTACGAGATTTCCGCCGATCACGAGCTGACACGACGACTCCAGGCCGCCGTCGGGCGCACGGGCCGCCCGGCGACCATCAGCGGGGCGTCGTTCTGGGCCGATTCCGCCGTGCTCGGCGGCGCCGGCATCCCGTCGATCCTCTTCGGCCCCGGTGGTGCGGGCCTCCATTCGACGGACGAGTACGTGATGGTCGACGAGGTGCTGGCGTGTCAGCGCGCGCTCATCGAATTGGCGAAAGACTTTTGCGCGGCGCCCGCGATTGATCCTTCTCGCTGATTCGGACACCTGTCAGCATTCTTTCAGTGGCCGCGGGGCCCCACCCCCGCGGCGAACTGACGCTGATGGCTTACCTCGGATTCACACGTCCTCGGCTCGGCATGGCCGCAGGCGCTGGCGTCAGTGTTAGTGCGTCCGTCCCGGCGGCACGATGAGGTGCTCGATCGTGCGGGCGTAGTAGCGGAGCACGCTGCGTTCGCGCACGCGGAACCGTCCGCCCGCGTAGACGAGCACGCCGCGCAGCTCGAGGGCCTCGGCGGCTTCTTCCACGGCTTCGCGGCCGGTCTGCACCGCCAGGTTCGCGTGCGCGGCGCGGAGCGTATCGAGCAGGCTGTCGATCCGCGATTCGAGATCGCGGCGCGTGAGCGAGGGGCGCATCGCCGCCGCCACGAGCGCCGTCGGCAGCACCTTGTAGAGGCCGCCGATCCGCTCGCGCAGCAGGCGCGTGAGGTGGACCAGATCGCGGCGTGAGTGCGGATCGTAGTCGATGGCCGGAATCGCCGGACCGAAGGTGATGAACGCGCGCGACCGGTAGCCGACGGCGTAGCGCACCATCTCCGCGAGCTCGCGCCGGAACGGCCGCTGACCGCGCTTCACCCGCTGCCGCGCCAGGATGTGATCCTCGAGCACCAGGTCGTAGGCGATGGCCGTCGGCACGATCGAGAGATCGCGGCAGTCGGCCTGCAGCGCCGCCGAGAGCAGGCCCCCCTTCATCGTCTTCAGCTCGCCGCTGTAGCTGCGGCCGCCTTCCGGATAGAAGAACAGGTCGTGGCGCCGGAGAATCTCCGCGACGTACGCCCGCAGCGTCACGAGATACACGGGGTCCTTCGCGTTCCGCCGGATGGGGATCGCGCCGGTGACGTGGCGATGCAGCAGGCCGAGTGCGCCGCCGAACAGGTTGATGCCCGCCGCGATCACCGGCGGCCGGACGGCGTGATCCTCGAGGACGAGCAGCTCGACGAGATAGTCGGTGTGGCTCTTGTGGTTCGAGGCGTAAACGACCCGCCCGGCGGTGACGGCCTGGTGCACGAGCTCGACGTGCTCGACGTGGCGGTCGATTTTCCGGAGGATCGGATAGAGCGGGTGCTTGAGCGCACGGTAAATCGGATACCGCTGCGTCGTCTTCAGCTCTTCGAGGTACGCGTGAATCCGCTCGCGGGCGTCGAAGGGGACTTCGCCGTGGGCGCCGCGCAGATAGCGCGCCACGTCTTCGCGTGCGAGCACCGCGCGTGAGATCTCGTCGAGCATCGCAGTGGGCCGAACCGCCTCGGCCACTATAGCACGGCGTTTCCTGGGCTCCATGCCGAGGGCTCGCATCACGAGTCGGACCGCGCCGATCGGCCGGTGGCAGCCGGGCGCGCGCGCCACGGTTCTTCGCGCCGCGCTTCCCAGTAGAGCAGCGCCAGCGCGCCGGCGAGCGTGAGCGCGAGCAGCGTGGTGCCGCGCTCGTGGACCTGCTCGATGGCGATGCGCCGCGCATCGCTGGCCGGGAGCTGATCGACGGGCGCAGCCGCCTGCCGCATCTGTTCGAGCCGCGAGCTCAACGGCCCGCCCGTGTAGCCGGTGAGCAGGAGCATGAAGATGATGATGCCCGCCCGCACGCCGTACGCGGCCGGACGAGGGCCGACCAGTCGCATGATCGTCAGGCAGATGAGCAGCACGACGCCGGCGGCCAGCGCCATCATCATGAAATCGTGACCGAAGAGGACGGGCGCCGCGAAACTTCCGACCACCGCCAGGCCGCCCAGCCAGAGGGCCAGCGCCAGGGCGTACGCATACCGGACGACGATCACGGCGTCATTATATAGAATGAAAGGCTGCGGGCTTCGGACCACGGGCCTGCGGGGAGAGCGCCTGCGGCCCGCGCGAGGCGCCGGAGGGGAGCGAGGCGGAGCCGAGCCGCCGAGCGCGCGCGGGGGGGTGGGCGGGGGCGGCCGGCGGGGGGCGCGGGTGGGGTGGGTGGCGGTGCGGCGCCGCCGCGCGCGCGCGTGGGGGTGGGGCCCCACGCGCTCTTAAAGAATGCTGAGGTACGCATGGACCGCTCACTGCTCATTCCCACGCTGCAGAACGTCGCGACGCAGCTGCGGATCGATTCCGTCCGCGCCACCACGAAGGCGGGCAGCGGGCACCCGACCAGCTGCTGTTCCATGGCCGAGCTGATGGCAGCCCTGTTCTTTGGTGAGATGCGCTGGGATCCGCAGCGTCCGCACAACCCGGACAGCGACCGCTTCGTGCTCTCGAAGGGGCATGCGGCGCCGATCCTGTACGCCGCCTGGGCGGAAGCGGGCGTGTTCGACCGCGAGAAGCTGCTGGAACTGCGCACGATCGGATCCGATCTCGAAGGGCATCCCACGCCGCGCCTCCCATTTGTCGACGTCGCCACCGGCTCGCTCGGCCAGGGGCTGCCGGCCGGCATCGGCATCGCGCTGAACGCGCGCCGGATCAAGTCGGACTACCGCACGTACGTGCTGCTCGGCGACGGCGAATCGGCGGAAGGATCGGTCTGGGAAGCGGCCGACATGGCCGACCACGATCACCTCGACAACCTGTGCGGCCTCACCGACGTGAACGCGCTCGGCCAGAGTCGTCCCACCATGTGGGGCCACGACATGGACGCGTTCGAGCGCCGCTGGCGCGCGTTCGGGTGGCACACGGTGGTGATCGACGGGCACGACCTCACGGCCGTCCTCGGCGCGCTCGACGAAGCGCGCGCGACGAAGGGGAAGCCGACGATGATCCTGGCCCGGACGATCAAGGGCAAGGGGATTTCGTGGGTGGAAGGGAAGAACGGTTTCCACGGCAAGCCGTTCGAGGGACCGGACGCCGAGCGCGCCCTCGCGGAGCTCGAGAAGCAGTTCGTCAAGACGCCGAAAGAGGTCCGGACGGTGGATCTCATCGCGAAGCCGCCGGTGGTGAATCGTCCCGAGGTCACGGTGGGACCGATCGCGCCGCCGTCGTACGACCCGGCCAAGGCGGTCGCCACGCGCGAGGCGTACGGCTACGCGCTCGCCAAGCTGGCGAAGGCCGATCCGCGGGTGGTGGCGCTCGACGGCGACGTGGGCAATTCCACGCACAGCGAGATGTTCGAGAAGGCGGCGCCCGAGCGCTTCTACGAGAGCTACATCGCCGAGCAGGTGATGGTGGGGGCGGCGATGGGGCTGGCGGCGCGCGGCGCGATTCCGTTCCCATCGACGTTTGCCTGCTTCCTCACGCGCGCGGCGGATTTCATCCGCCTCGCCGCCATCAGCCACGTCGCGGTGAAGTTCGCCGGCTCGCACGCCGGCATCTCGATCGGCGAGGATGGCCCGTCGCAGATGGGGCTCGAAGACATCGCCATGTTCCGCGCGCAGCCGGACATGACGGTGCTGTATCCGAGCGACGCCATTTGCGCCGAGAAGCTGACGGTGCTGGCGGCGAGCCATCCGGGTGCGGTCTACATCCGGACGTCGCGGCCGAAGACGCCCATC
>JANWLS010000015.1 GCA_025450765.1 Vicinamibacterales bacterium
AGCCTCTGGCAGCTTCGCAACCTGGACACGATCGTCGCCGGCGGGGGGACCACCCTCATGACCTTTGTCTTCCTGCTCTTTTGGCGGCAGACGCTCTCCTTCGATGCAGGCCTGGCGAACCGGGCGTTCGCGGTGGTCGTCCTCTGGGTCGCCGCCCTGATCGTCCTTCCCTCCCGGCATACGGATCGAGACGCGAGGCTGCTGGCCGCGGACTACCGCCGGTCCGATAGTGCGGCCCGCCTGAGTGACGCCCGCGTCCATGCCATTCTCGACACGGCGGTCGACGCGATCCTGGTGATCGACACGCGGGGCATCGTCCAACTCGTCAACCCCGCCGTCGAACGGCTCTTCGGCTACAGCCCGGACGAGGTGATCGGCCAGAACGTGTCGATGCTGATGCCGAGCCCGGATCGTGAACGGCACGACGGCTACCTGATGCGGTATCTGGCGACCGGCGAGAAGCGCATCATCGGGATCGGCCGTGAGGTCACCGGCCGGCGCAAGAACGGCGCCCCCCTCCCGCTGTCGCTCGCCGTCAGCGAAACCGTGATCGACGGCGTGCACACGTTCACCGGCATCCTGCACGATCTGACCGCGATCAAGAAGGCGGAAGCGGCGCTGCGCGCCCGGTCCGAGCTGGCGCGCCTGGGCCAGATGGCGTCGATGGTGGCGCACGAAGTCCGCAATCCGCTGGCCGGCATCCGGGGCGTGCTCGAGATTCTCCAATCCCGCCGGACCACGAGCCCGAGCGACGCCGCGATTCTCGGCGACCTCATCGAACGCCTCGATGCCCTCAATCGGTTCGTCGAGGACTTGCTCGTCTTCTCCCGGCCGAACGAGCTCGAGCTGGTCCCGACCGAGGTCCGCACGTACGTGGAGCACCTCGTGGGGCTGGTCCGGCACGATCCGCGGTTCGCACAGGTCGCGCTCGACATCGACGGTCCGGAGGTCGTCATCGATCTGGACCCACAGGCCATGGAACGCGCCATCCTGAACGTGCTGCAGAATGCCGCCCAGGCGATCGGCGGCGCCGGACACGTGCGCATCACGATTGACGATGATGGCGCGCAGTGCCGGATCGTCATCAACGACACGGGACCCGGGATCGCGCCGGAGATCAAGGAGCGGTTGTTCGATCCGTTCGTCACGACGCGTCACGGCGGCACGGGCCTGGGGCTCGCGATCACCCGCCGCGCGGTGGAGCAGCACCAGGGATCGATCGAGATCGACAGCACGCCGGGCGCCGGGACCACGGTCACCATCAGCCTGCCGCACCCGTCGGCGTTCGGCGTCGGCACGGCATCGGCGGGCTGATTCCTCAGACCGCGACGACCTCCACCGCTGGTCCGCCCGCTCACCTGCCCGTCCTCGAGTCGCACGTCACACGAAGGAAGATTCCCCAACGAATCGGAGAAATCTCGCAATCCGAGCTCATTCCTCCGAGAAAACGTCGGAGATCCCGGGCTCAACCGTCGTGCCGTGGTTGGACGCGGATTTGCCTGTCAGTCCGGCAGGGAGCGTGATCCGATGATCAGCATCGATTCGTCATGGCGCGTCGAGCCCGTCTTGCATCCTGTTCAGGAGCTGCGGTCCGGCGTCCGCCACGTGGCGACGCAGATTCACGAAGGCGTGTGCGCGTTGCGCGGCCACGAACTGGTGCTCCAGGTCGGCCCGCATCGCATGTACTTGAAGTGCCTGAACTGCGGCCACGAGACCCACGGCTGGACGATGGCCGACCCGCCGCAACCGGTGCGCCGTCGTCCCGTGGGCTGACGCCCTACCCGTACGATTCCACGTTGATCTGCGTGCGCGGGACGCCAAAGGCATTCGATCCCCTGCGCGGCGGACGCCCGCCGCTCGCGGACGGTCACGCCGAGCCGCAGAGGTAGATCCGCGAATGCGGCTCCTGGGCCAGGAGTGAGTGCAGCGGATTCCGATCAACTCGGCCTGCGGCGACGTCTACTGCACACGTAGACGGAATAGACGAACGTGTGCCGCAGGTGAGCATGCGTGCCAGCCCGCGCCGCTCGCGTCTCCATTCCTGACATCATCCCATAGGGCGTAAGATGAATTCGTTCGATCGTGAACGAACATGACCACCGACATGGAATCTCACATGGCCGAGCTCTGGGAGTGGGCCGAGTTCTTTTGACCCTGGTGCTACATTGCGGCCGTGCGCCTGCACCGGATCGAACCTGCATTCAAGGGACGCGTCCTCGTCCGACGGCGAGCCTTTCCTCTGGAACTGCTGCGTGGAGAAGGACCGCCGCGAGGGCTCCTCGAGCAGGAGTGGTGGCTCGCGGCGCTGCAGGAGCCAGAGGCGGAGTTCATGCCATATCCGCCCGATGACTGGCCCACGACGACGCTGCCGGCCTTCGAGGCCGCCTGGGCGGCGGCGCAACAAGGCGAGGAGGCCGGCAACGATTTCGACCTTCGGATCCGTCGCGCGTTCTTCGGTCAGGGCCGGAACATCGGACGCCGTGAGGTGCTCACCACGCTGGCTCGGGAGGCGAATCTCGACATGGCGCGGTTCGAGCGCGACTTCGCCGATCCGGAGGCTGAGCGTGCGGTTCGCCAGGAGGCGACGATCGGCCGCGAGCAGTTTCAGGTTCACGGCACGCCCACGGTGATGCTGGCGGACGGCACCAGGCTGCATTGGCCGATCGCCTACCCGAAAATCCGTCATCTGAAGGTCGTGGGCGTGAGCCCCTTACCATGTTGGGGGGCGGGGTGCGACGAACCGACGCGCGATCTCTTTCGCCGCGCGTTGTCGGCGACCGCTCCTTGAATCCTCGGGTGATTCACGAGGGTCATCATGATCCAGATCCAGGGGAATCGTTCGTCGTTCGGCCGATATTGGGGCGGCGATCGTGGGCTATGCCGAAGGGGCGTGCGATCCACCTGAGCATGCACGACGCGATCTAGGACTTCGTCTGCACGGCGCTGATTTCGTCTCGTGAAATCTTCTGGACGCTTCGAGGATTGAACGTCTGGCGCGTGCCGACGCGCAGGGCCACTTCGATACGCCCGCCGGTCAGCACGAAGAATTGCAGCAGGAACCCGCCGCCTTCCATCGCCTCCACCTGATACTGCTCGCGCGGCAGACCGCTCACCCACTCGGGCACCTGCGCGAGAACGGCCCGATCGGATGCCAACTCCGGTGGCAGCGCCATGATCAAGGTTCCCGGTTGTTCACCGAGCGCGTCGGCCATGCGGCGCCGTGCCTGGGCCATGAACTGGACCAGCCGGCCGGCAAAGGCCGCGTCGGTGTTTTCCGTTCGCTCGGGTGGCGCGATGCCCCACGTCAGGTGGTGGATGAAGGGATTGCCGTAGCCCTGACCGAGCATGTGCTCGCGCGCCGCAACATCGACGGGATGCACGATGGCCGCGAAATCGAACCATCCGCCGGCGCGGCGGGGACTCTCTTCCGGAAGACGGGCGGACACATTGATGTAGTCGTGCCCGTCGACTGGAGAGGGATAACAGCGTGCATCCCAGCCGGACACGTAACCGAGACGCTTGAGGGGCCCTGCGACGAGGTGCGGGGGATCGGTGAAGATGGCGGCGTGATCGAGATTCGGGCGCAGCGCGACGCCCGATGGCTCGATACGCGCGGCGACCCACCGGGCTTCGTCGAACCGTTCGGCGGCGTTGTCGATCGTCAGATACTGCGCGAAGTCGGCCGGCAACTGGGTGCTCATGACGGGACGCCTCCGCTCACGCCGACGCGCTGAGAAAATCGGTGCGGCCGCCATCGACCGTCAGGACTTGCGCCGTCATGAAGGACGACTCGTCGCTCGCGAGAAACAGGACGACATGCGCGATGTCGTCGGGTTCGCCGACCCGGTTCAGCATCGCTCTGGCCGCGAGCGCTCCCATCTGCGCGGCGGCCTCGGGCAGCGCCGTCAGCATCTCGGTGGCGATGAACCCAGGACAGATCGCATTCACCGTGATGCCGTGCCGCCCGAGTTCGAACGCCTGGCGCTTGGTGAGGCCAATCACCGCCGCCTTCGTCGTCGCGTACGGCGTGGTTTCCGGAGTTGCCGTGCCGAGGCCCGCGATTGAGGAGATGTTGACGATCCGGCCGTAGCGGCGGGCCATCATGCCTGGCGCAATCGCCTGCACGGTATGGACGATGCCCTTCACGTTCACCGCGATCATCCGATCGAACGCCGCATCGTCCCACGTGAGCGCGGTCCCACGCGACAGGACGCCCCCGTTGTTGACGAGGATGTCGATCGGGCCGTACTCGTGGACCGCCGCCTCGACCATGGTCCTGACGGCCTCGCGATCGGCGACATCGGCGCCGAAGGCCATGGCGCGTCCGCCCCCCCCGCGGATGCGATCCACCACCTCGTCGGCTGCGCCCCGCTGACTCGCGTAATTGACAATCACGGCGGCGCCTTCGCGGGCGAGCCTCCGGCAGATGGCTTGTCCGATCCCACGCGAGCCACCGGTGACGAGGGCCACCCTTCCATCGATGCGTCCTGGCACGCTCACCTCTCTCGATCCCGGCTTTCCAGCCTGCGGCCACTCTATCCCAAGAAACACCTGCGGCCACTCTATCCCAAGAAACAGATGGGTGCCGTGCCGTAAGGCTCTGGTGGGAGAATTCCCCGGCGGTATCAGGGAAATCTCACGACCCACTCGATCATCGCGCCTGGATGGCGTCTATCAGGCACGGTTGATGCTATGGGCCTGAGCAGGAGACGGCGAGCGGTCCTCACAGTGTCGCCGTTTCCGCGGGAGGCGAGGTCATGGCCGTTGTCGAACGTAGCCTGGTGCCCTACGATTTCTCCGCGCTGGACGATCGGATCGTCCTGTTCGTCCAGGCGCTCGCCGGTCGCTTCAACCCCGCTGCCCGGCTCGATCCTCTGCGCCATCGATGGCTCGACTGAAGCGCCATCGGTCGTCCGATGGGCGGCCGATTTCGCCAACGCGCTCGGCGCCCGCCTGACGGTGCTGCACGTCGTCGAGCCGGTCACCGACTGGCCGTCGCTCGAACGCGAACGACGCCTGCAGGAAGAGGTTCGCGAGCAGGCACGCACGTCGCGGATCAATTGAAAAGCGCCGGCGTCGTCGCGGATCTCCGCGCGATCGTCGGCGAGACCACCGCCGCACAGGCGCGCGAGCAGCACGCCGATCTCGTCATCATCGGTCAGGGTCTGCTCCACGAACACTTCGGCCGGTTGCGGACGCACGCGTTCAGCATCATCCAGCAGTCGGGATGCCCGGTGCTAAGGATTTGATCGGGGATTTCTCGGGAAGACCTTCAGGCCGCGTCCCTGGCTTCGGCGGCCTGCTCGACCATCCGCTGCGCCGCGCGCATGTCGAATGGCTTCTGAACCACGCGCGAGGCCCCGCGCGCGAGCGCCTCGCGGGCCATCTCCGGAGAGCTGTAGGCGGTCATCATGATGACGACGGCGTGCGGCTCCAGGGCCCGCACACGGGACAGCAACTGCAAATCCGTCGAATCCGGCAGCCGATAGTCGAGGAGGATCACATCGATCTGATGGTCCGGATCCTCGAGAATCCGGATGGCAGCGCGTCCGTCTGGCGCCTGGCGCACGGTGTACCCGACGGCGGCCAGGGTTTCGGTGAGCGCCCATCGGATGAGCGGCTCGTCATCCACCACCAGCACCTGTCGCCCCCGTCCTTCGACTGGCTCCACGAACACCCTCGCCCAGTCACTATTCAAGAACGGGTCCATCACGCGCCGGTCGTCTCTCCCGTCTGGGCTCGTTCGAGCTTGAAGTTCTCGATGCGGTAGCGGATCTGATCGCGGTTGACGCCGAGCAGGGCCGCCGCCCTCGTCTGGTTCCAGCCGCTCCGCTCGAGCGCCTGGACGACGAGCGACCGCTCCAGCGCTTCGAGCTGCACCCCCTCCGCCGGCAGCGCGATCCCCTCGGTGAGCGCCCCCCCACCGGCGAGCAGCGGAAAACAGTCGACGGTCAGCACGGGTCCATCGACGAGCAGCAGCGCGCGCTCGATGGCGTTGCGGAGCTCGCGCACGTTTCCCGGCCAGTGGTAGGCCTGCAGCCGCTTCATCACCTCGGGCACGATCGCCTGCACGTTCTTCCGGAACTCCCGATTGAAGGCGTCGACGTAGTACTCGGCCAGGAGTGGAATGTCCTCCACCCGCGCCCTGAGCGGCGGCAGCGCGATCGGCAGCACGTTCAGCCGGTAGTAGAGGTCCTCACGGAAGCGCTGCCGGCGCACTTCCTCTTCGAGCTGCCGGTTGGTCGCGGCGATCACGCGCACGTCCACGTGCAGGTCCGCCGTCCCGCCCACCCGCTTGAACGACTTCTCCTCGAGCACGCGGAGCAGGCGCGCCTGGAGCGGCGCGGACATCTCACCAATCTCGTCGAGGAACACCGTGCCGCCTTCGGCCGTCTCGAACAACCCGTGCTTCTGCCGGTCGGCTCCCGTGAACGCGCCCCGTTCATGGCCGAAGAGCTCGCTCTCGAGCAGGGTCTCGGGCAGCGCCGAGCAGGTGATGTTCATGAACGGTTTGGCGGCTCGCCCGCTGGCGTAGTGAATCGCCTTCGCCACCAGGTCCTTGCCCGTCCCGCTCTCGCCGGTGACGAGCACGGTCGAGGCCGGGCTGACGGCCACGCGCGTGATCAGATCCTTGATGGCCAGCATCGGCGGGCTGCGGCCGATGATGCGATCGAGGCTGTAGGGGTGCGCCTGGGATGCGCGAAACGTACGCACTTCCCGGCGCAGCCGCGTTGTCTCGAGCGCCTTCTCGACGAGCGACGCGATCTCGTCGAGCTTGAAGGGCTTGTTGATGTAGTGGTAGGCCCCGAGGTGCATCGCCTCGACGGCCGTGTCCACGCTGGCGTACGCGGTGAGCAGGATGACCAGGAGCTCGGGGTCGCGCTCCTTCAGTGTCTTGAGGATTTCGATCCCATCCGCATCCGGCAGCCGATAGTGGAGTAACACGAGGTCGACGTCCTCGCGCTGGGGAGCCAGGGCTTCCGCGCCGGTCGCGGCTTCGAGCACGCGGTAGCCCTCACGCGCGAGCCGATCCCGCAGCGACCATCGAATCAAATCCTCATCGTCGACGATGAGAATCGTGGCACGAGGCATGCCCAAGTATAGCAGCCGCGAAAATCGCCGGGCCGCAGCGTCATCGTGCCGATTTTTTCGGTCCGCGATCGGAAAATTTCCGAGCCGCGATCGCGTCATGCGGATCGGTGTCCGCCGTTCTGCGCCACGGTCCGTCGTACTTCGCCGTGATGGCGCAGGAGCTGCAGCGATGGATGGGCTCGCTCGAATTCACGTCGCTCGACCAGGTTCGCGGCCGGCTGAGCCTCGCCCAG
>JANWLS010000016.1 GCA_025450765.1 Vicinamibacterales bacterium
CAACCAGTTGCTGCGCGCGCGCGGGCATCATGCGGCACGCGAGCTCGCGGCACGCCTCGATGCGCGGCTGAAAGGCGACCCGGTTGCCGAGCCGGCGGGCGACGACGACGCCGACGAGGAAGTCGACGGGGGAGGGCACTTCTGATGGGTGTGCGTACCGGCCGCGTCCGCCCGCGCACGACGAATGCCCGTGCCCGCGACACGCGCTTCATCATCCTCACCGGGCTCTCGGGCTCCGGCAAATCGCAGGCGATGCGCGCGCTCGAGGACCTGGGCTACTTCTGCGTCGACAACATGCCGGCGACGCTCATTCCGACGCTCGTCCGGCTCAGCCGGCGCGCCGGCTCGGAAATCGCCCGCATCGCGGTCACCGCCGATGTGCGCGAGCGGACGTTCCTCTCGCGCTTCCCGAGTATCCTCCGTCAGCTGCGGCGGGTCGGCGGCCGGACCCCGATGGTGATCTTTCTCGAGGCGACCGACGAGGCCCTGGTGCGCCGCTTCAGCGAGACCCGCCGCCCGCATCCGCTGGGGAAGGGCGGCAGCCTGATCGACGAGATCCGCGGAGAGCGGAAGCGGCTGGACGCCATTCGCCAGATGGCCGATGCGACGATCGACACCTCGCAGATGACGGTCCACGAGCTGCGGCGCTATTTTCAGCGGCTCTCGCGCGGGCATACGCCCACGCCCGGGCTCGCCGTCACGCTGCTCAGCTTCGGCTTCAAGCATGGCGTCCCCGTGGACGCCGACCTCGTGTTCGATGTGCGGTTCCTGCCGAATCCGCATTTCGTCGCCGCGCTGCGGCCGCGCACCGGACGGGATCGCGCCGTCATCCGCTACATGGAGCGTGATGAAGGCACGCGCGACTTCATCGCGCGGCTGATTGCGTTCCTGCGCTACCTCGTGCCGCTGTACGTGCGCGAGGGGAAGAGTTACCTGACCGTCGCGATCGGCTGCACCGGCGGGCGGCACCGATCGGTGATGATTGCGGAAGCGATCCGCCGCGCGCTTGAAGACCTGCCAGGCGTCCGGCTGCGCGTGCGGCACCGCGACGTGCGGCTCGAAGCCTGAGGGGAATGAGGATGGGCACGTCACAACCGTCAGACGGGTCGATCGGCGTCGTCGTGGTCACACACGGCCAGCTGGCGGTCGAGCTGGTGAACGCCGCGGAAGCCATCGTCGGGGACCTGCCGCAGTTTGCCGCCGTGTCGATCGGCTGGCATGATGATGTGGCTGACGCGCGAGAGGCGATTGCCGATGCGATCGCGAAGCTGGATTGCACGCGCGGCGTGCTGCTGCTCACCGACATGTTCGGCGGGACGCCCTCGAACCTGGCGCTGAGCTTCCTCGAGACGAACCGCATCGAGGTGCTCACCGGCGTCAATCTTCCGATGTTGATCAAGCTGGCCAATCTCCGGCGCGAGGCCGACCTCATCGACGTAGCGCGCGAGATGTGCGAGCACGGACGCAGCGCCATCCGCGTCGCCTCCGATCTCCTGCAGGCGCAGAAAGAGGCCGGCGCATGATCGTGCGGGACGCGACCGTCACGAATGCGCTCGGGCTCCACGCGCGCGCCGCCGCGCGCTTCGTGCGGCTGGCCTCGCGGTACCAGGCGCGCATCCAGGTCGGGCATGATGGTCAGATGATGGACGGCAAGAGCATCATGGGTATCCTGCTCCTGGCCGCGTCGCACGGGACCGTCCTGACGATCGCGGCGGATGGGGCCGATGCCGCGGCGGCGGTCGATGCGCTCGTCACACTCGTCGAATCGGGCCTGGGTGAGGCGGCATGCACCGACTGACCGGTATTGGCGTCTCGGGTGGCGTGGCGGTCGGCCGCGCGGTCGTGCTGATCCAGAACGCGCAGGCGATCCGCTTCCGGCTCCGCCAGACCCAAATTGACTCGGAACTCGAGGCGCTCGCCTCGGCGCGGGACCGTTCGCACCAGCAACTGGTCGAGATCCGCAACGGGATCGCGCAGGCCGGCAACGCCGACCTGGCCAGCCTGTTCGACGCGCAGCTCCTCATGCTGGACGATCCGATGCTGCTCGCGCGCGTCGAGGCGCTCGTCCGGGAAGAGCGGATCAATGCCGAATGGGCCGTGCAGCAGGTGGCGGACGGCCTCGGCGAGATTTTCAGCCGCCTCGAAGATCCGTACCTGCGCGAGCGCCGCGGCGATGTCGCCGACGTCATGGGCCGGCTCCGGATGAACCTGCGGCCCGGACGCGCGACGCCGCGGGACCTGTTGAGCGCGGTCGAAGGCGCCTGCGTCCTCGTCTGCGACGAGTTGACGCCGTCGATGGCCGCCCAGGTCGACTGGTCCCGTATCCAGGGATTCGCGACCGACGCCGGCAGCCGCACGTATCACACGGCCATCCTCGCCCGATCGCTCGACGTCCCGGCGGTCGTGGGTCTGCACGACGCCAGCCGGCGGATCGCCGCCGGTGCGATCGTGGCCCTCGATGGCGAATCGGGCGACGTCCTGGTCGATCCGGACGAGGCGACGCTGACGACACTGAAGGCGCGCGCGCGGCGTCCGGTCGCCCGATCCTCGGGCGAGCCGGTCAACGGGCCCGCGCAGACCGCGGATGGCGTGGCGATCCGGCTCGAGGCGAACGTCGAATTCCCGGCCGATCTCCATGCCGCCCGCGCCGCGGGCGCCGAGGGCATCGGGCTGTATCGCTCCGAGTTCCTGCTCGCCGGCAGCCTCGACGAGCTGGTGGACGAAGAGACGCAGTACCGCGCCTATCGATCGCTCGTCGAAGGGATGGCGCCACGGCCGGTCACCATCCGCACATTCGACCTCGACGACCAGCAGCTGGCGAGCCGCTCGCGGCCGGCGGCGGCGCGCGGCTGGACCGGCGGACGCGGAAATCCGCTGGGCCTGCGAGGGATGCGCCTGAGCCTGTCGCGCCCGGATTTCTTCCGGACGCAGCTGCAGGCCCTGCTGCGGGCGGCCGCCCACGGCTCGCTCCGCATCCTGCTGCCGTTCGTCTCCGGCGTCGACGAGGTGCGCGAGGCTCGGCGCCTCGCGGCGGAAGCCGCGAGCGTGCTCGCGGCGCGCGGCGACACGCCGCCGCCGGTGCCGCTCGGCATCATGATCGAAATCCCGTCGGCCGCCTATGCCGCCGACCTGCTGGCGCGGGAGGTCGACTTCTGCACGATCGGCACGAACGATCTCATCCAGTATTGCCTCGCGGTCGACCGTGCCGATGAGCGGGTCTCACACCTGTACGAGCCGCTTCATCCGGCCATCCTCCGCCTGATCTCCATCGTGCGCCGCGCGGCCGACCGCCGCGGCATCCCGGTCTCCCTCTGCGGCGAAATGGCCTCGGATCCCGCGCTGCTCGCGCTGCTGGTCGGACTGGGCCTGCGTGAGTTCAGCATGACGCCGGCCGCGATCCCGGTGGCCCGCCGGCTGCTCGCCGACATTCGCGCCGACGACATGCGCCGCTTCGCCCGCGAGGCGCTCCGGCTGCCGACGGTGCAGGCGATTTCGCGACGATTGCTCGAGGTTCTCTCCGTGCGAGAGGTTACACGCACCACCTAGTGACAAGGATTCACATGAAGACCACCACCGACGTCGTCCGCGTGGAGAAGCCCTGGGGATATGAGCTGCATTGGGCGAAGACCGATCGCTACGTCGGCAAGCTGATTCACATCGACGCGGGCCACGCGCTCAGCCTCCAGTATCACAACCGCAAGGACGAGACGATCTTCCTCTGGAGCGGGCGGATGCTGTTCGAAATCCAGGTCGACGGCGCGCTCACCAGCCGCGAGCTGGCGCCCGGCGAGCGCGTACACGTCAGCGCCGGCACCGTGCACCGGATGACGGCGATCGACGACTGTGATGTCTTCGAAGTCTCGACGCCGGAACTGGACGATGTGGTGAGGCTCGAGGACAGGTACGGGAGGGAAGGGAAGTAGGCGCGATGGACGCATTGAGAATTTGGAATTGAGAATTTAGAAAGAAAACAGCACAGCGGTCAATCTGGCGTGTGGTGCCGCTCCGCCATTCTCAATTCTTCATTCTCAATTCTCAATTCGTCCGCGTCAGAACGGAATATCGTCGTCCGTCAGCGGCTCCACGCTCTCGTGGCCGCGATCGACCGCCACGGCCGCTTCGGGGCGCTCGCCGCCGGCGCCGCGGCCGCCACCACCGAGCAGCACGACGCGATCCGCGCGCACCTTCGTGCTGCGGCGCTTCACGCCTTCCTTGTCGGTGTACTCGTCGGTCTGGAGCCGGCCCTCGACGTACACCTGCTTGCCTTTCACGAGATCTTCAGAGACCGACTCGGCCGGCTTGCCCCAGAGGTCGATGTTGTGCCACTCGGTGCGCTCCTGCCGCTGGCCCGCCTTGTCGTTCCAGATCTCGGTGGTGGCGATGCTGAACTTCGCCACGGCGGCGCCGCCGGGCGTGTAGCGCAGTTCGGCATCGCGCCCGAGATTCCCCACCAGGATCACCTTGTTCACGCTACCCATGCTGCGAATCCTTTCACACGCCGCCTGACGGCTTCTTCAACTGTTCGAGCTGCTGTTTCGCCAGCCGGCCCGCGTCGCTGTCGGGGAAATTCTGGGCGACGAAGGCAAACGACTCCTGCGCCTTGTCGTCCTGATTCAACCGGCGGTAGGTGAGCCCGCGCTTGTAGTACGAGTCGGGCACCGCGTTCCGTCCGGGATAGTTCTGGATGACTTTGTCGTAGGCGTCGAGGGCCTGCTGGAACTTGCCGCTATTGTAGTACGAATTGCCGATGTTCATCTGCGCATCGTCGGCCAGGTCCGATTGGGGAAAGGTGCGCAGGTACGCCTCGAAGCCCTGGATGGCGAGGTCCCACTGGCCGGCCGCGAAATCGGCCCAGGCGCTGTCGTACAGGCGCTGGGGCGACATGCCGAGAGCCGGCGCGGGCGCCGGAGCCGTGGTCGCCGGCGCCGCGGCAGCACCGGCCGGCGCGCCGGGCTGGGCACCGGTAGCGGGCGCGCCACCGGCCGCTGGCTGGCTGGCCGCCGACGACGGCGCAGTCGTCGACGGCGGCGCCGTCGGTCCGCCGGCCGGCGGCGTGGCGCCGTTCTCGGTCGTGGTGGCCGGCGGCGTCATCTGCCGCTGCACGTTCTGCACGGCCAGGCGGATCGCATCCATCTCCTGCGAGAGCGATGTGATCCGGACGTTGCTCTCATCGAGCTTCTCGCGGACCACGCGCACGTCGCTCGACAGGTTGTTGACGAGCACCTTCTGGTCGGCGAAGGCCTTGCGATCGAGGTCCGCCTCGCTGTCCATGCGCTGATTGATGCTCTTGATCGCCGCGTTCAGCGTCTGCATCATCACCTGCAGCTGCTGCGCCTGGACCTGGAGGAGCCGCAGGTCCGCCATCATCTGCTGCTGCTCACGGCTGGCGGCCTGCGCCGGTCCGGCGAACACGGCCAGCGCCGCGAACACGAGCGCGGCGACGACCGCGCGGGCGCCGATGCGGCGGGCGGGTGATTCGGAGTGCGTCGTGAATCCCATCATGATGTCGTCCCCGTGCGGCCGCGTCTCGGTCCGCTACTTGGAAGTGACCACGAAGTGCGCGCGCCGGTTGCGCGCCCACGCCTGCTCGTCGTGACCGGGATCGAAGGGGAATTCCTTGCCGTAGCTGACCGTCCGGATCCGATCGGCCGCAATGCCGAGCGAGACGAGATACGCCTGCACGGTGGTCGCCCGCCGCTCGCCGAGAGCCAGATTGTACTCCGCCGTGCCGCGCTCGTCGCAGTGTCCCTCGATCGTAATCTTCCAGTCGGGATACTTCTTGAGCAGGTCGGCGTCCTTCTGCAGAGCCGTCCGCGCATCCTCGTCGATTTCGGCGCTGTCGAACTTGTAGAAGACGTCCGCGAACGGCGAGTTACGGTTCAGCTCGTCGAGCGACGAGGAGGCCACCTTGTCCTCCTGGATCGGCGGCGGCGGCACGACCGGCTGCTCGGTGACCGGTTCGCTGGTCGACGGCGGGGCCACGGCCGGCGCACTCGGCGGCGGCGGGGGAGGCGGCGTGGGCCGCGCGACCGGCGGCTGCTTGTGGGCGCAGGCCGCCAGCATCAGAACCAGGACACTCGTGCCAACTGCTGCGACTGTCTGTCGTCTCATCGCGAACTCTCCGTAGGAGCACTCAAAACCGACAACGGTGTCACCGTGACCAGTTCGGCTCGTAGTTGTTGCCGAGCTTCGTAATCTCGCGCAGGCCCTTGCCGTCGCGGCCGATCGTATAAATCTCCTTCTTGCCGCTCCGGGTCGACATGAACGCCAGGTGGCGGCCGTTTGGCGCGAACGAAGGGCTCTCGTTGCTCCCCTGGCCGAAGGTCACCTGGCGGATCTGGCCGGTCCCCAGGTCGAAAATCTTGATGTCGAAGCCGGACGCGCTCGTCCTCGACGAGTACGCAATCTCGTTGTACGGCGCCGGCGACCAGGTCGGGCGATCGCAGTACGACTCCGACGTGATCCGCCGCAAGCCGAGCCCGTCGGCGCCCATCACGTAAATCTGCGGCGATCCGGACCGGTCTGACGTGAAGGCGATCTCCGTCCCGCTCGGCGACCAGGTCGGCGACGCGTTGATGGTGGTCCCGGTGGAGTGGGTCAGCTCGCGCACGTTGCTGCCGTCGGCGTTCATCACGAACAGGTTGTCGTGGCCGTCACGGTCGGACATGAACGCGATCTTCGTCCCGTCGGGCGACCAGGCCGGCAGGAAGTTCTGGCTCCCCTTGGTGGCCTCCTCGATCCGCCCCTGATAGATGAACGAAATGAAAATCTGCGGGATCCCCCGCCGGTACGACGTGTAGGCGATCGACTGCCCGTCGGGCGACCAGGCCGGCGTGATATTGAGCGACCGGCCGACGGTCACCCGTCGCTGGTTCGCGCCGTCGTAATCGGCGATGTAGATCTCCTTGACCGTCCGGTTCTCGACCGTCCCCGCCATCCGCTCGCGATCGCGGTCCGAGCTGAAGGCGAGCCGCGTGCGCGCCACGCCGTTCAACCCGCGCTGCTGCTTGAAGATCTCGTCGGCGATCGTGTGCGCGTAGAACCGCGCGTTGCTCATCGTCCCGGTGTATTCCTTGCCGAACACGCTGTGGCCGGACTTGACGTCATAAAGCCGCACCTGCACGCGATACTGGCCGCCGCTCGTCGGCTCCACCGACCCGATGACGACGGCATCGGCGCCGAGCTCGCGCCAGCGATCGATCGGTGCGGCGTCCACGGAGGTCGCGACCGGGATGCTCTGGTAGGTATCCCGGGGAATCATGGAGAACTCGCTCTCGAAGTTCAGGTCGTCCCAGAGCACCTGCCCGATGGCCTTCGCGGCGGCGGTGGTCGTGGGATCGTTCGAGGGGGCGATGAAGTCGGGCACCGCGTATTTGGGCGGCGCGCCGATGGCGCCGCTCGAAATCGTGGCGCCAATCTGCGACGGCTGCTGCGGCGGTGGCTGGGAGGGCGGCTGCTGGGCCAGGCTCACCATCGTGAACGCCAGCAGGAGCGCGGCGGAGCACACAATCTTCTTGGTCATTTACGGATGCTGCTTATATTCAAAACTGAGGTGGACGCCGAGCGTGGCGTTGGGATACTGCGCCGGCAGCGGCGGCAACTGGCGGGTGAGCACGACGGCGCGCTGCGCGTTGAGGTCGAGCGCCTCGTAGCCGCTCGATGTTTCGAGCTGCACGTCGCTGATGGTCCCGTTGCGGCTGATCGTGAAGTGCACCATCACCTTGCCGGGCACTTCCTGGTTCGCGCTCCAGTTCGCCTGGATCGTCTGCTCCATCGTGG
This sequence comes from Vicinamibacterales bacterium, assembly GCA_025450765.1. GTDB lineage: Bacteria > Acidobacteriota > Vicinamibacteria > Vicinamibacterales > CAVVIG01 > JAGWRA01. The sequence goes on from JANWLS010000016.1 coordinate 7,780, forward strand.
AGATGTACTCGGGGCAGCAGAAAGTCTTCACGTCGAGAAAGCCGCCCGTCCCGCCGCCGCCCGTTGAGAGCCCGAAGCCCTGGCCGGTGGCCCCCGTCTCGGCGATGCTCGACCCGGCCTGGATCTTCTGCCCGGTCACCGGCTGGCGGTTCCAGCTCTGAAGCTTCTCCGGCGCTTCCTTCACCTCGGGGCGCGGCTTCGCCGCCTTCGGCTTCGGCACAGGCAGCGTCATCTCCGGCGTCTTCTCGGCCGGCGGCCGCACGGCCTGCGGCACCTTCTGCAGCGGCGCGACCGCCTGCGTCGCACGGCCACCGAGCGCCGTCATCCCACCGGTGTACGGACCCGGCGCGCTCCCGCCGAGCGTGATCGTCATCACCGGCGCCTCCGCCTGCCGATGGCCCAGCCAGAAGGCGGGAAAGAGCGCCAGCATCGCGATCACGAGCCCGTGCACGAGGAATGAGACGCTCAGCATCCGGCGAAAGCCGGACGGCTCCGCGGCGCGATCGAGCAGGACGTGCGTGACGGCGTCCATGAAATGAGGACCTACCGTTCACCTGGCAGTTTGGCCACGATGCCGATCTTCAATACGCCGGCCGCCTTGAGGCTGTCGAACACCGTGTAGAGATCCTGCAGATCGACGCGACCGTCGCCTCGCAGGAACACCTGCTTGTCGGTCTTGCCCTGCATCGCCTGCCGGACCCGCTCCTTCAGGTTGGTGAGCGAGACTTTGTCATCGCCGAGCATGACGGCGTGGTCGGCGTGGAACGTGGCCGGCACGGTCACGAACACCCGCTCGCTCGTCATCGGCGCGGAGCGCTGGCTCACGGGGAGCTGCACGTCGATGCCGTGTTGAATCATCGGCGCCGTCACCATGAAGATGATGAGCAGCACGAGCATGACGTCGACGAGCGGGACGACGTTGATTTCCGCCAGTGAGGAGGAGACGCGCCGCCCGCGCGAACGGCCGTGGCCCGATGCCGCCGCCTGCTGCTGCACTTTCGGCATGTGGCGACTCCTTACGAGAAATTCCGTTCGGCGATATTGAGGAACTCGAGCGAGAAGTCGTCCATCTGCGACGCAAACAGCTTGGTTTCGTTCGTCAGATAGTTGTAGAAGTACACAGCCGGGATGGCGGCGAACAGCCCGGCGGCCGTGGCGATGAGCGCGTCGGCGATGCCGGGTGCGACGATCCCGAGGTTGGTCGATCCGGTCTGTCCGATGCCCTGGAACGCCACCATGATGCCCCACACCGTACCAAAGAGGCCGATGAAGGGGGAGAGACTCGCGGTGGTCGCCAGGAACGGGACGTGCCGCTCCAGGCGCGTCATCTCGATCGAAGACGCGCGGAGCAGCGCGCGGTCGAGGGCCTGGACGCTCTTGAGCGTCGGCCGGACGGTCGTGGTCGTGCCGGGCGCCGCGTGATGCGCAGCGTCCGCGACGGCCGCATCGGCGGCGGCCGTGGGCGCGTGGCGCAGCTGCGCGGTGATTTCAGCGTAGCCGGCCTGGAAGATACCGACGAGCGGGCTGTCCTTGAGCGTGCGGCAGACGGCCTGCACTTCGGAGAACTTGCTGCTGCGTCGGAAGACGTCGAGGAAACTGGTCGTCTGCCGTGCCGCGCGGCGCAGCGTGAAGATCTTGTAGAGGATGACGCCCCACGACACGATCGAGAAGATCGCCAGCAGAATCAGGACGGCTTTGGCGACGGGGCTGGATCCTGCGATGAGACCGACGATGTTGGTTCCCAGACCGCTATCGGAACCGGCACCACCTTGCACCTGGAGCGCAAGGAAGATGCTGCCAAGCGTGCGCAAACGAGCCCTCCATACAAACGAAGTTGCGCCGCTGGGACAGCGCGATACTCCTGAGCCTAGCACGACGGCTGAGTGCTGTCAAACCTATGGTATGATTGGAGTTCTCTCTGATGCTCCGCTTCCTCGCCATTGAGCACGTTGCGGTCATCGACCGCCTCCGGGTCGAGCTGGGGCCCGGGCTCACGGTCCTGACGGGGGAGACCGGCGCCGGCAAGTCGATGCTCGTCGAGTCGGTCGGCCTGCTGCTCGGCGGCCGGGCGGCGACCGATCTCGTCCGCACCGGCGAGCCGACCGCCACCGTCCAGGCGGTCGTCGAACGGCCCGACGGCACCGAGCTGGTGATCCGCCGCGAGCTCACCGCGCAGGGCCGCAGCCGGGCATTCATCGACGATGCGCTCGTGACCGCCGCCGCGCTGAAGGCGAGCCTCGCCCCCCTCATCGAGATCCACGGACAGCACGAACACCAGACGCTGCTCGATCCTGAAAGCCACCTGTCGCTGCTCGACGCGCAGCCCGGCCCCGCGCCGCTCACCGCCGCCGTGGCGACCGCATTCGAAGCCTGGGCCGCCGCGCGCGACGAGCTCGCGCTCGTCCGCCGCGAGCAGGCCGATTTCGAACGCCGCCGGGATCTGCTCGCCTTCGAGCTGGCGGACATCGCGAAGGTCGCGCCGGCGCCGAACGAAGACGAGGCGCTGCAGCAGGCGCGGCAGGTGCTGGCGAACGCCGATCGTCTCGAACGCCTCTGCACCGAGGGCTACAGCCTGCTCTACGAACGGGACGAATCGCTGCTCGCGGGACTCGGGCTGGTCTGGAAGCGGCTCGTCGACCTCGCCGCGGTCGACACCCGCTTTCAGCCGTACCTGGAAGCACGGGACGGCATCAAGGGCCAGCTCGAGGACCTTGCGCAGTTCCTCCGTGAGTACGCCGATGGGTTGGACGCCTCGCCTGCGCGGCTGCAGGAGGTGGAGCAGCGGCTGGCGGCGCTCGAGCGGCTGAAGCGGAAGTATGGCCCGACGCTGGCGGACGTGATCGCGCGAGGTGAAACAGCCCGCCAGGCCCTGGCGTCCATAGAAGGAGCCGGGGATCGCCTGGCCGCGCTGACGCGCGCCAGCGACCGGGCGCGCCAGGCGTATCTCGGTGCCGCTACCGAGCTGTCTGCGGCCCGGCGGAAGGCCGCGGGCCCGTTCGCCCGCGCGATCGAAGCGCTCGTCGGCGAGCTGGCGATGACTGGCACGCGGCTGGAGATGCGCTTCGACGAGACACTGCCGGAGGGGCAGTGGGGCCGGACGGGCCTCGACCGCGCGGAGCTGTTCGTCTCGCCGAATGCGGGCGAGGACCTCCGTCCGCTCGCGCGCATTGTCTCGGGCGGCGAGCTCTCGCGCCTCATGCTCGCCATCAAGACGCTGGCTGCCGCGGATCTCCCGGGCGCCACGCTCATCTTCGATGAAGTCGACGCCGGCATCGGCGGGCAGGTGGCGCACGTCGTCGGCCGCCGCCTCCGCGCGCTCGGCCGGCGCCACCAGGTACTCTGCATCACCCATCTTCCGCAGATTGCCGCGCAGGCCGATGCGCAATTCCGGATCGAGAAGCACATCCGCGCCGGCCGCACCGTGACCTCGATCGAGCCCGTCACCGGCGAGGCTCGCGTCGAGGAGCTCAGCCGCATGCTGGGCGGCGAGGTCGCTTCGGACGCCGGGCGGGCGACGGCGCGAGCGATGCTGGACGCCGCGGGAGGCGAAAGCGAAGCTCAATCGAAAGGCGAAAGCGAAAGAGCGAAAGCGAAAGGTGCTCACGCGGAGACGCGGAGGGTGCGAAGAACCGAGAAGGACAATTGATGCCGCGTCGCTATCTCATCGAAACCTTCGGCTGCCAGAGGAACGTCCACGACTCGGAGCGCATGGCCGGCCTGCTCGAGCAGGCGGGCTACGAGGCGACGACCGAGGCCGTCGACGCCGACGTGATCGTCATCAACACGTGCAGCGTCCGCGAGCATGCGGAGGCGAAGCTGTACACGCGGCTCGGCGAGCTGCGCGTGCTGCGCGAGGAGACGGGGCGCGATCCGATCGTGGCCGTCGCCGGGTGCGTGGCGCAGCAGGAAGGTCAGGCCATCCTCGGCCGCTCGCGCGAGGCGGACGTCATCCTCGGCACCCAGGCCGTCCGGCGCCTGCCGCTGCTGATCGAGTCGGCCGCGGCCGCCAGGAAGCCCGGCCGATCGACCGCCGAGCGCGGCCCGATCATCGATCTGCAGCCTCAGGACGATGTGTCATTCCCGCTGGGCGTCACGCGGCGGCACGATCCGGTGAAGGCATACATCACTATCATCGAAGGCTGCAACGACTGCTGCGCCTTCTGCGTCGTCCCGTACACGCGCGGCGCCGAGCGGATGCGGGCCAAGCGCAACATCCTGGACGAGATTCGCGAGGCGGCCGCCTCCGGACACCGCGAGGTGCAGCTGCTCGGCCAGATCGTCAATCACTACCAGGCGCCGGACGACCCGGCCTGCGACTTCGCCGGCCTCCTCGAGGCGGTGAACGGCATCGCGGGCATCGAGCGGATCCGCTTCGCGAGCCCGCATCCACGGCACGTCACGCCCCGGCTGATTGCCGCCATCCGCGACCTGCCGAAGGTCTGCCAGCATCTGCACCTGCCGGTGCAGTCCGGCTCGACGCGCGTGCTCCAGCAGATGCGCCGCCGCTACACGCGCGAGCGCTATCTCGAGCTCGTCGAGGAGATCCGGGCCACGGTGCCGGGCATCGCGCTCTCGACGGACATGATCGTCGGCTTCCCCGGCGAGACCGACGCGGATTTCGAGGACACGCTGTCGCTCACCGCCGCCGTCGGCTTCCACAGCATGTTCTCGTTCAAGTATTCACCGCGCCCGCGGACGCTCGCCTTCAAGCGGATGCCGGACGACGTGCCCGAGGCGGAGAAGACGCGCCGGATCGTCGAGCTCCAGGCGCGGCAGCGCGACATCCAGACGGCGATCCACGCGCAGATGGTGGGCACGCCGGTCGACGTGCTCATCGACTCGGTGAGCCGGCGGCGCGACGAGGAGCTGGCGGGGCGGACGAGCGGCAACACCGTCGTGAACGTGTCCGGCGAGCCCGGCTGGATCGGCCAGATCCGCCGCGTCCGGATCACGCGCGCGGGCGCGTTCAGCCTCTCGGGCGAGGCGCTCGGCGAGGTCGACGCCGCACCGGCCGCCGCCGGCGCTTGACATGGCCCGGCGAGGCGCCTACGGTGTGAGATAGCCATGCAGATCGAAATGACGATCAAGGGCCTGATGGTCGATCCGGTGACCAACACGCCGATCATCATCCTGCGCGACGAGCCGGGGCAGCGGGTGCTGCCGATCTGGGTGGGCCTCTTCGAGGCGAACGCCATCGCGCTGCAGATCGAGAACGTCTCGACGCCCCGGCCGATGACGCACGACCTGCTCCGGAACATCATCCACGACCTGCACGCGTCGGTCGACAAGGTCGTCGTCTGCGACCTGCGCGAGAACACCTTCTACGCCCTCATCTACCTGAGCGCCGCCGGGGCCACCCTGGCCGTCGACGCGCGCCCGAGCGACGCCATCGCGCTCGCCCTCCGATCCCGCGCGCCGATCTTCGTCGAGGACACGGTCATCGATCGCGCCAAGACCGTGGATGTCATCTCGGACACGACCGACGCCGACCGCCTCCAGAAGTGGCTGGAGAGCCTGGATTCGGAGGACCTCGGCAAGTACAAGATGTAGAGACGCGGAGGGAGTCTCACGCGGAGGCGCGGAGCACGCAGAGTAATTCATTCTACGTGATTCTCTCTACGATTTCCGCGCCTCCACATCCCCTTTCTCCGCGGCCTCCGCGCCTCCGCGTGCTAGAATCGCCCGGCACCCATGATCGTCGCCATCGCCAACCAGAAGGGTGGGGTGGGCAAGACCACCACTGCCATCAACCTGGCGGCCGCGCTCGCGCTGCGCGGCAAGCCGACGCTGCTCATCGACCTGGACCCGCAGGCCAATAGCACGATGTCGTTCCTCGACATGCGGACCGTCACGCGGAGCGTGTACGACGCGGTCGCCGAGCACGGCTGCGCGCTGGCCGACGTCATCCTGCCGGCGTCGCTGCCGAACCTGTGGGTGGCCCCGTCGCGCATCGCGCTCGCCAAGCTCGAAGCGAAGCTCATCGGCGAGCTCGACGCGCACTTCCGGCTGAAGGATCTCCTGGAGCCGATCCGCGAGCAGTACGGCGCCATCGTCATCGACTGCCCGCCGACGCTCGGGCTCCTCACCGTGAACGCGCTGGTCGCCGCGACGCACCTCCTCATCCCGATCCAGTCGTCGTACTTCGCGCTCGAGGGGACCGACGACCTGCTGGAGACCATCGAAAAGGTGCGCGCCCGCCCCAACCCCGCGCTCCGGATCCTGGGCGTCGTCATCACGATGCACGACCGGCGGACGTCGCTCGGCAAGGACATCCGGGCGCAGATCCAGAAGGTGTTCGGCGGGAAGGTCTTCAAGACCGTCATCACCAAGAGCGTGCGGCTCGAGGAGAGCCCGGCGTACAAGGAATCGATCTTCACCTTTGCGCCGGAGTCGTCCGGCGCCACCGAGTACTACAGCCTGTGCGAGGAGGTCATCGATCGTGCCTAGGCGAGGACTACCTGACAGCCTGCAGATGCGCCACGACGAGCACTACGTCGACGCCCTCGCGGCGTCGGCCGGGGCGCCGATCGGCCGGATGGTGCCGATCGAGCAGGTGGACCCCAACCCGGAACAGCCCCGGCAGATGATGGGCGACCTCTCGGAGCTCATTGCGTCGGTCTCGGAGAAGGGGATCATCGAGCCGATCGTCGTCCGCCAGCGCGGCGACCGCTACCAGATCGTGGCGGGCGAGCGGCGCTACCAGGCGGCCGTGCAGGTCGGCCTGCGCGAGCTGCCCGTCGTCATCCGCGACATCGATGACGTCGAGGTCATCGAGCTCGCGCTCATCGAGAACCTGCAGCGGAAGGATCTCACCGCGTTCGAGGAGGCGGAGGCGCTCCACGCGCTCGCCGCGCGGTGCGGCTACACGCACGAGGACCTGGCGCGGCGGCTGGGGAAGTCGCGGACGTCGATCACCGAGTCGCTGTCGATTGCCGGGATGCCCCAGGAGGTGCAGCAGCTTTGTCGGCTGGCCGACATTTCATCCAAGTCGTTGCTGCTGCAGATAGTTAGACAGTCGGATATCAAGAAAATGATGGCGCTCGTGGAGCAGATCGCAAGCAGCGGCGGCGCCACCCGCCAGCAGGTCCGCGAGGCGACCGCCAAGCCGAAGGCCGGCCGCCCGAAGGCCTACGTCTTCCAGTTCAAGCCGCCGTCGAAGGCGTTCAACCTGAAGCTGCGGTTTCAGAAGTCGCGCGCGAGCCGCGACGAGGTGATCGCCGCGCTCGAGGCGATCCTGAAGGAGCTGCGCAGGGGATAGACGACCTCGCGCGCGAGCAGGACGAGATCCAGCCAGACCAGGTCGGCCACCAGCAGGTGCAGCACCTGCAGCCAGAGCGGCGCCAGCAGCAGCACGTCGAAGGCGCCCAGCCCGATCTGCACACCGAGCAGACCGAGCAGCCCGCCGGCCAGCCGCCGCGCGGCCGGCGCCGTCACCCGCGCGCGCGTCCGCACCGCCAGCCCCGCGAGCAGGGCCGCCACGACGACCGCCAGCACGGGATGAATCACCCGCAGCCGCACGATCGGGCTCGAGGCCGCCGCGAAATCGAGCTGCAGCCCGGCGGCGAGCGACGTCGCATGGAACAGGGTGTCGCTCAGCGCCGCGATCGTCCCCGCGATGGCCACCGCGAGGGTCGCCAGGAGCCCACCCGCGTAGGCGAGCGCCAGGCCGGTTCCCGCGCCTCGGGGCGCGGCCGCCTCAGAGGCCGCGGCCACCGCCGTCCGCCGCTCGTCGGCGGTCCACGCCGCCAGCGCGAGCGACGCCAGCAGCAGGAACGTGTTCACCAGGTGGCACGAGAGGATCACGACCCGGCCCATCGAGGCGTTGGTGCCGGTCTCGCCGAAGAGGACCAGCGCGGCCCCGATCAGCCCTTCGAGGAGCGTGAAGACGAGCGCCGCGGCGGCGTAGCGCCGGGCCGCCGACCCGGCCGCCAGGGCCCGCCACGCCAGCACCACGAGGCCGATGACCAGGACGGCGGCCACGGCGCTCGTCATGCGGTGCGCGAACTCGATGAGCGTCGAGAGCTGCGCGGCGTGCGGAATGACCTGGCCCTCGCAGAGCGGCCAGTGATCGCCACAGCCGTTGCCGGAGCCGCTGGCGCGGACGACCGTACCCCAGAGGATGACGAGCAGGTTGTAGGCCAGCACGCTCCAGGCGTAGCGGGCGAAGAAGGAGCGGGTGACGCGGAACGGCATACCGGTGCCGATCGTAGCACGCCGTCCGAATGGCCGGCCTTGCGCCGCCGCAAATGCCCTTTAGTTAACATAACATCTATTATCAGACTCACGACAAATACCACGGCAAACAGGGCTGTTGATCGTTTGTGTGGAGGCGTTGAAGGGAAATGCCCTACTTCGACCGACCGCGGACTCCCGGCACCTGCGGCCTCTCGGGGCGCGCGGACTCCCGGCCAAGCCCGTGCGTAGTACACTCCGATCCGGATGTTCCGCACCGTCGACCGCTACATCGTCCGGGAGATCATTCCGCCGCTCCTCATCAGCCTGCTCGTCCTGACGTTCGCCCTCGAGATCCCGCCGATCGCCGACCAGGCCCAGAAGCTGATCGCCAAGGGGGTCGCCTGGCCGATCATCGTCCGGGTGCTGCTGACGCTGCTGCCGCAGGCGCTGGCGGTCACCATCCCGATGGCGCTCCTGGTCGGCTTGCTCATCGGGTTCGGCCGGCTGTCGGCCGACCGCGAGTACGTGGCGCTCCAGGCCTGCGGCGTGAGCCTCTATCGGCTGCTCCGGCCGGTGGCGGTCGTCGCCCTGGTCTGCTGGGCGGCGACCTCGTACGTGATCATCGTCGCGCTGCCGAACGCGAACCAGTCCTTCCGCGAAATCACCTACACCATCGTCGCCTCGAAGGCCGCCTCCGACGTGAAGCCGCGCGTCTTCTTCGACGCGTTCCCGAAAGAGGTTCTCTACGTCCAGGAGGTCACGGCGGCGGGTCAATGGGAGGGAGTTTTCCTGGCCGATACCCGGGACCCCAACCGGACGGATGTCTACGTGGCCCGGCACGGGCACCTCGCCCTGAACCGGGCGAAACGCCAGGTGGCCCTCGTGCTCGAGGACGGCGCCCGCCATACGACAACCGGCAACAAGCCTGAGACCTACCAGGCGATGCAGTTCAAGCAGCTCACCCTGACGATGGACCCGGACACGGTGTTCCCGCGGTCGACGATTCTACGGGGTGAGCGCGAGATGACCATCTCGGAGCTGCACGACCAGATCCAGCAGTCGAACAAGCTGGGGCTCTCGTCGCAGGATCCGGTGATGGAGATCCAGAAGAAGTTCTCGATCCCCATCGCGTGCCTCGTGTTTGCGTTGATCGGCCTGGCGCTCGGCGTGAGCAACCGCCGCGACGGCAAGCTCTCGAGCTTCGTCATCGGCCTGGCGGTCATCTTCATCTACTACATCATCATGTGGACCGGCCAGGGGATGGCCAAGGGCGGTCAGGTGCCGGCCTGGAGTGCGCCGTGGCTGCCGAACATCATCCTGGGTGCGGCCGGCGTGCTCCTGCTCCTCTGGCGCGTCCGGTCGTCCGACCAGCCGCTGCGGATCCCGCTGGCGTTTCGCCGGACGGCAAGTGCCTCATCGGCGACCTCGCCAGGTGATGAGGCTCGACCCACGAGGCGTCAGGCGCCGCGCCTGCACTGGCCCGCCGTTCATCTTCCCCGCCCGCGCCTGCTCGACCTCTATATCGCGCGCACGTACCTGCGCGTGTTCGGGCTCGGCTGCCTCGGTTTGCTGGGGATCTTCTACATCTCTAACTTCATCGATCTGTCGGACAAGCTGTTCAAGGGGCAGGCGACGGTTGCGCAGATGATGGCGTATTTCTACTTCGCCACCCCGCAATTCATCTACTACGTCGTCCCGATCTCCGTGCTGGTCGCCACGCTCGTTACCATTGGCGCGCTCGCGCGGACAAGCGAGCTCTCGGTGATGAAGGCGTGCGGCATCAGCCTGTACCGCACGGCCGTGCCGCTGCTCGTCTTTGGCCTGCTCGCGAGCGGATTCCTCTACACGCTCGAGGAACGGGTCCTCGCCTCGGCGAACCGCCGCGCCGACGCGATTCACGACGCGATCAAGGGCTATCCGCCGAAGCTGCTCGACATCATGAACCGGCACTGGATTGTCGGGCGCCAGGGCAGCATCTATCACTACGGGCTCTTCGATCCGCGAAGCGACTCGTTCGACCACCTGTCGATCTACGACGTCGATTCGCACGACTGGCACCTCACCAGCCTCACGTTCGCGTCGACCGTCGCGGCGGCGCCGGTCCACGCCTCTGGTGGTGGCGGCGTCGAGAGCGCCTGGGAAGCCCGCGACGGCTGGCGGCGGACGGGGCCGCAGCTCGCCTCGTGGCAGCGGTTTTCGACTGAGCCCCTCTCGCTCGAGCCGGCTGGGTATTTCAAGACGGACGCTCCCGAGGCCGAGCAGATGACCTTCGGCCAGCTCCGGGCCTACATCGAGCAACTCCGCGCGAGCGGGTTCTACGTCGTGCCGTACCTGGTGGAGCTGCAAAAGAAGATCGCGTTCCCGTTCGTGACGTTGATCATGACGCTGCTGGCGGTGCCGTTTGCGGTGTCGACCGGCCGGCGCGGCGCGATGTACGGCATCGGCCTCGGCATCGTGCTCGCCGTCACCTATTGGATGATGCTGAGCTTCTTCGTCGCCGTCGGGAGCGCGGGCCTGCTCGCCCCGCTCGTCGCGGCCTGGGCGCCCAACATGCTCTTCGGCGCGGGTGCGGCGTACCTGCTGCTGACGGTCAGGACCTAATAAATCGGGTGAAGGGTGACGAAGAGCGAGACGAAGAGCGCGAGGAAGAGGGCGCTGGTAATCAGGATGGCTTCGCGGAGGCGAGCCGACCGCCACGTGCCGGCCAGCATGAACACCGGAAAGAGCACCGCCGCGTAGCGGCCGATTCCTTCGAGGCCGCTGCCGCTCAGCGGCACCAGCAGGCTCACCAGCACGTAGGCGCCCATCGCGCCGCCCAGCCGCTTGAAGACACCCCACGTGAGCGCCAGGAACAGGACGCCGACGACGCCGTGAATCAGCCAGTACGGCGAGAGCGTGTTCAGATACAGATACCCGTAGAGGCCGTGCTGCACGACGAGCTCCAGCACCGTCTGCACCTGCTGCCAGGGGCGATGGCCGATCGAGTAGCCCCACTGCTTCTGAGCCGACAGCCACCCGAGTGGATTGCCTGACAGCGTGTAGATGTAGGCGCAGAACCCGGCGAGCGCCGCCGGCAGGAGGGCCAGCGCCATTCCCCGCCGGGCGAGCTCGCGGACGGTCGGTCTCCCCTTCGGCGCCAGGATCAGCAGCGGTAATCCAATCAGGATGCCGTTGGGGCGCGTGAGCGTCGCCAGCGCGCCCCAGATCCCCGCCCGCCACCACTTCCCTTCGTCGGCGTCGCAGTAGGCCAGCACGCTCGTCAGCAGGAACAACGACTCCGTGTAGACGCTGCTGAAAAAGAACGAGAAGGGAAACACGGCGAGATAGAGGACGGTGCGGCGCGCCGTCTCACGATTGCCGCACACGCGCCATGCGAGTCGATGGACCTCGACGAGCGCCAGCGCAAAAGCGGTGAGCGAGATGACGATACCAGCCGTCCAGATGGCGGCGTCTCCCCCGCCGAACGGCGCGGCGAGGGCGTGCATCGCGAGCGGATACAGCGGGAAGAACGCCACGCTGCTCGGCCCGGTCGCGCTGAAGAAGTACCCGTGCCTGGCGATGGAGAAATACCAGCCGGAGTCGAATGCCGCGAAGACGTGCGCGAAGGCCTCGGCGCGGAACGGCATCGCGAACGCGTGCGGGACGGCCGGCGCGAAGAGCGCAATGGCCAGCGCGCCGACCGCCGCGATGGCGAGACGCGAGGCGAAGAACGGCAGCGCGGCGTCGGCAACGGCCGGCGAGACGCGCGCACGGACCGTGGTGGAGAGCGCGACCGCTGGCTGCAACAGCTGGCCCACGCGCATCGACAACCAGGACGGTTCGCCGAACGTGAGACGAAGGGGGCCGAGCAAAAGGAGCACGACCAGCGGCTTGGCCACATCGTTAATCTTCAGGAACCGAAGGTCGATGCCGCCGGTCACGAGCCAAATCGCCACAGCGAGGACGTACAACAGCAGAACGACGTCGACGAGGAGCCAGCCTGCGCGGGCGAACCGCTGCGTGGCGGCGCCGCGCGGTGTCGTCTCGACCCGCGTCCGGTCGCGCGTCTGGAGATCAGTCATGGGGCCACGCGGTAATCTCGTAGACCCACAGATCCTGGTCGGTGCGGATGGCGCGGAGGTATGGCGCGAACTGCGTCAGCCGATCGCGGACCGCCGCGAGGCCCGCCTGACTGTAATACAAGCCGGGGTGGAAGACGACGTAATGGACGTCGAGCGCCTTCAACCGCGCGAACGATTCTGGCGTGGGAAACTCACTCAGGATCCTCGGGAGTGTCTCGTAATCCGGCGGTGTATAGTCGCTGTACCCGCCCACGATCGGCCGCCAGCCGGTCTCGGTTGAAAAGAGCATGTAAATCGAGTTTCGCGGGCGGTCGAGCGGACGCCAGAAGATCGGCAGTTCCAGGAGCGGCCCCGGCGGCAGTTGCGCGAGCGCCTGGTAGCCCGCGGGGATCGGCACGGCCGCCGTAACCGGGAGGACAACCGACAGATCCAGCAAGGCCGCCACACACGCCACCACTGCCACGAACCGCGGCCGCCCCGCCCACTGCTGGAGCGCCGCGACGCCGAGGCCGGCGAGCACCGCCAGCGCAAAGACGACGAGGACGCCGAAGCGGGACGGCGCCCGCAGCAGCGCGAAAATCCACGGCAGCAGCTTGTAGGGAATCATGTACAGTCCGCCGCGCGGTCCGAACGAGAGCCACGCCGCGAGGATCGCGATCGATCCGTAGAGCAGCGCCACTTCCCTGCTCCGTGACCGGGGCCTGGGCCGTCCGAGGAGCCTGGCGTCCGGCCTCCGCAACGCGGCCGCCACGCCAAGAGTCGCCAGGACGATCACCACGCCGCCCGGAAAGAGGACGTCCGTCCAGCCGTGCAGATGCGCCAGCATCCACTGATCTGCCCGCGCGCCCGACGCGACGTACGACGGCCAGTTCGCCGACCATTGCAGCGAATCCTCGAAGGCGCGCGAGAAGTGGTTCGTCTGTTCGAGCGACAGATACGGCAGGAAGAACGGCAGCACTCCAAGGACCGAGACGGCCGCCCCGGTCGCGAGGAGCAACCAATAGCGCAGCGACCGCCACAGGCCGCGCGTCGCGGAGACGAGGAGCGCCGCCCAGGCGACCATCAGTCCGTCAAACGTGCCGTAGTACGCGCAGAAGAGCCCCGTCGCCGCGATCGCCAGGCCGAGCACCACGGCGCGTCCCATCGCCGGCCGATCGACGAATCGATGAAACACCAGCATCGTCGCCGGAAAGCCGGCCGTCATCATCAGCTGGATCTCGGCCGTCTTCGAAAAGATGTACGGGCAGAACGCGAAGCAGATCGCCGAGACCGCCGCGGCGCCGGGGCTTCCCGTCAGATGGCGTACCAGCGCCCAGGTGGCCAGCACCGTGAGCATGAACATGAGGATCGCCGCCGAGTTGTAGGCGACGTAGGGACTGCGGGTGAGCCAATAGCCAGGCACCGCCAGCAGGCCGGCGCCGAGGTTGGCTTCGGAGTACGCCAGCGTGCCGCGATGAGGATAGAAGATGTTGGCGTCGAAGAGGTGCGCCGGATCGACCGCGATCGTCCGCGCCACCCACGTCACGTTCCAGATGTTGAACTGTCCGTCGGCCGTATCCGCGCGTCCCAGCGAGCCGGGATGCAGACTCAGCGGATACAGCATGATCACCGTGACCGCGACCGCGAAGATCGCGGCCAGCAGGATCTCGCGCCGGCTGGCGTGCGTCGACAGCGAGGCGGCCGGCGCATCACGGACGAGCATGCGTGCGAATGGCGTCGGCGACCGCGTCGATCGACGCGTGGGACAGACCTGGATAGAGCGGCAGGGAAAAGACGTCGCGGGCGAGGCGACCCGCCTCCGGACAGGCGGCCGGCTTCCACGCCGCAAAGGCGGGCTGGGCCGGCAGCGCCACCGGATAGTGGACGAGCGTCTCGATGCCGCTCGCGGCCAGTGCGCCCCGCAGCGACTCGCGATCGCGGGCGCGTACTGGGAAGAGATGATAGACGTGGCCGGCGTCGCGCTCGGACGGCACATCGATCGCGGCGCCGTCGAGCTGCCGCCGATAGCGCGCCGCAAGGTCTCGCCTGGTACGCGTCCATGCCCGGAGATACGGGAGACGGGCGCGGAGCACGGCGGCCTGCAGCTCATCGAGCCGCGAGCACACTCCCGCTTCGACGTGCACGGCCCGGCCAGCCTGACCGCCGTTGCGAAGGCGCCGCAACCGCTCCGCCAGAGCTGCGTCGGCGGTCACCACGGCCCCGCCATCGCCGAGCGCGCCCAGGTTCTTCGTCGGATAGAAGCTGAACGCGCCGGCCTCGCCGAACGTGCCGACCGGCTGGCCGTCGCACGTCGCCAGGTGCGCCTGGCAGCAGTCCTCGACCACCGCCAGCCGATGCTGGCGCGCGATCGTCAGGATGGCCGTCATGTCGGCGGCCTGGCCGTACAGGTGCACCGGCATCACCGCGCGTGTGCGCGGGCCAATCGCCGCTTCGATCGCACCGGGCGCGATCGTCATCCGCTCCGGATCGATGTCCGCGAACACGGGGCTCGCGCCGGTCATCACGATCGCGAGCGCGGAAAACGCCGCCGACATCCCTGCGGTGATGACTTCGTCACCAGGCCCGATGCCGAGCGCCTTGAGCGCGAGCGCCAGCGCGTCGGTGCCGCTCCCGACCCCTATGGCCGACGGCACCTGGCTGATGGCGGCGAACTCGCGCTCGAACGCCTCGACCTCCGGTCCCAGGATGAACCAGCCGCTCTCGACGACCCGCGCGATCGCCGCGCGGATGGCCTCTGCATCGGGACCGGGGTGCAGCGCGAGAAACGGCACGTGCGTCTGTGGGATCACGCCAGCTCAATCTCGCCGGCGCCTGCCGGCGCGCAGTAGGCGGCGAGGCGCGGCCGGTAATACGCCACGGTACGGGCCAGGCCCTCGTCGAGTGACGTGCGCGGCTGCCATCCGGTCGCCTCGTGCAGACGTGTGGAATCGAGCCACACGCTCCCGACGTCGATGGCCTTGCGATCGGCGGGCCAGTCGACGAAGCGCGCCCGCCCCGTGCCGGCGGCCGCGATCAGGCGCTTCACAAGATCACGGTGCGCGATCGGCTCGGGCCCGCCGACGTTCAGCGTCCGGCCCACACACGCCTCGCTCAGTCCCACAAGCAGGAGCGCCTCGACCGCATCGTCCACGAACAACAGGTCGCGCTGCTGGGATCCGTCGCCATAGACCTCGATCTCGCGGTCTTCCATCGCGAGCCGGACGAACCAGCCGATGAACCCCTGGCGGTTGTGCCGAATCAACTGCCGCGGACCGTAGACGTTCGTGAGCCGCAAGATAGACGAGGGAATCCCGAAGATCTCCTGATAGAGCCGATGGTACGCCTCGGCCGTCACCTTGTTGATCGCGTTCACGTCCGGCGGGTGAATCGGGTGCGTCTCGTCGACCGGCACGCGCTGCGCTCGTCCGTACACGTGACGCGTGCTGGTGAAGACGACACGCGCCCGGGGATTGTGATGGCGAAGCACGTCGAGCAGCTGCAGCTGCGCATCGACGTTGATGCCCAGATCGCCGCGCGGATCCCGCAGGCTGTCGATGTGGCTCACCTGGCCGGCCAGGTTGAAGATGATGTCGCAGCCATCGACGGCCAGCGTCGTCGGATCCCACTCGCGCATGTCAGCGATGCGGATCGCCAGCCGATCGGCGAAGCCGTCCACGTTGTGGAGCGTGCCGCCCATCTCGGCAACCAGCGCGTCCAGAATGCGGACCTCGGCGCCGAGATCGACGAGCCGCCGGGCGAGGTTGCTGCCGATGAACCCGAGGCCGCCCGTGACGAGGACGCGCCGCCCGCGATAGTCGTCGAATGGAGCGTGAGAGGAAGGGGCGATCATCCCTGCGATTCGGTGCCGGCCTGGGCCTCGATCACGGCTGGCGTGGCCGCCGCCGCGCCGCGGCCGGCGGCGGGATGGATGACGAGCGTCCACCAGAGCCGCCGCACATCGAGCAGGGTCTTGAACACTCGCCTGAAGTTGAAGAACTGCGAGCGGCCGGAGGCCCGGTGGTAGTGGTGCACCGGCGCCTCGACGATCCCAAAGCCGGCGTCCTGGATCTTCTTCATCATCTCGAGGCAGATGACGCCGCTCGCCTCCTCGAGGTGGACCCGTTCGAAGATCGCGCGCCGCATCAGGCGGAAGTCGCAATCGACGTCGCGAAGGCGCAGGCCGAAGAGCTGCTTGACCATGTGGTGATACAGGCGGCCGATGATGACGCGGTGCATCGGATCGGACCGGCTGATTTTGTAGCCGTTGACCAGGTCGACGCCGGGCTCCATCCGCGGCCAGAGCACGGTGAGCTCCGCCGGGTCGTACTGCGCATCGCCGTCGGTGTAGAAGACGAGCGGCTTGCGGGCCGCTTCGAAGCCGCTGCGGAGCGCGGCGCCATACCCGCGGTTCACCGGGTGGTGCACCAGGCGGAGACACTCGTAGCGGCGCGCCAGATCCTCGAGGACACTCCGCGTGGCGTCCGTGCTGCCGTCGTTGACGACCACGATCTCGTAGTCGTCGGTCACGCTCGACGCGGCCTGTACGGCCCGGACGACGAGGCTCGCGATCGTGAAGGCGTCGTTGTAGGCCGGAAAGAAAATCGTCAGGCCGCCGCCCGCCACTTGTGACACGCTGGTCCTCCGCCCCCGGCCGTTACCCGAAAATTCCCGCGGGGAGCAGGATTTTTTCACAAACCGGGGCCGGGATCAATGATGTTGGCCCATCAGGCAGCTATGATCGCACGGCCATGGACGTCCGTCACCAGCAAACACTCGACTGTCTCCTCGAGGCGACAGCCGCCGCCGAGGACCGCCACTTCTGGTTCCGGGGATTTCGCCGCTTCGTCCTGCCGCTCGTGGCCCGCGCCGCGGCCGGCCTGAATCGCCCACGCGTACTCGACTGCGGCTGCGGGACCGGCGGAATGCTGCCCCACCTGGCGGCACATGGATGGACGGTCGGCCTCGATGCGAGCGCAGTGGGCCTGGCGATCGCGCGCCGAAACGGCCCCGTTTCCCTGGTGCGCAGTCTGGCCGGCTCGCTCCC